>JAHJXZ010000011.1 GCA_018827205.1 Gammaproteobacteria bacterium
ACACCACGCCGAGAATCCTGCGTGGCGCGCTGCCAAAGGCAGCAGTGGCGTCGGCGCGAAGATCGCGGGACTCCGCCAGCCACTCGCCCAGCGCTGCTTCCGGGCCGCGCAGTACGCGCATCTCCACCGTTTCGGTATAGGCACTGCGGGCATGGGTGCCGGGAGCTTCGCGGTTATCCCAGACGTAGCTGAGGGTTGCCGCTGGCAGGTCGGGATCGAAAAAGGTGCGCGCCAGGCGCAGTTTCTGCCGGGTAACGAAGCTTAGCGAGTCCAGCGGGTAATCCAGCAGCACATACACCCGTGCGGCGTAGTCGTCGCCTTCGCGGGTGGCGAAGCGGGCCTTATCCAGGCGCTGTTCGGTGCGCCATTGCCAACTCAGTTGCCAGGGCTGATCGCCGGGTAGGTCGAGCGGATGCAGCAGTCCGCCAGCGGCGGCATCGGCCTTGATGCGCAATACAGATTTGCCATCCACTTCGACCAGCGTGCGCTGCGACGGCTTGAGCTTGGGAATGTCCGCCAGCTTCCACGGCGCCGACCATTCACCGCTGGGTGGGCCTGCTGTCCAAGGCGTTAACAGGTTCTCCGCCTGGGCCAGCGGTGTGATGAGCAGCAGGCTTAGCAGTATGCCGCGCATCAGCTTCTGCGCCAGATATGAAAACGTTCGACTAACCGCAGCAGCCCTTGCGGTGCATGCGCGCGTTTCCACTCGCCAGCCGCGTACTTGTTGGCCTCGGCCATGGTCGGGTACGTGTGGATGGTGCCGAGAATCTTGTTCAGGCCCAGGCCGTGCTTCATTGCCAGCACGTATTCGGCGAGCAGCTCGCCTGCGTGCTCGCCAACGATGGTTACGCCAAGAATCTGGTCCTTGCCCGGCACGCTGAGCACTTTGACAAAGCCATGGGCGGCTTCGTCGGCAATCGCCCGGTCGAGATCGTCGATACCGTAGCGGGTCACCTCATAGGCGATGTTCTGCGCCTTGGCTTCGCCTTCGCTCAGCCCTACGCGGGCGACCTCGGGATCGGTAAAGGTGCAGGCGGGGATCACCCGATAATCCACCTTGAAACGCTTGAAACCGCTGAACAGGGCATTTACCGCCGCATACCAGGCTTGATGCGCGGCGACATGGGTGAACTGATACGGCCCGGTAACATCGCCCACCGCGTAGATATTGGGGAAGCGTGTGGCCAAGTATTCGTCCGTTTCCAGGGTGCCGTTGGGGCGTAGGGTCAGGCCCAGCTCCTCGGCGCCATAGCCGGTGACATTCGCCACCCGGCCGAGGGCCAACAGCAGGCCGTCGAAGGCGATGGTCACCTCCTCACCAGTGTCCAGGCGGCGGGCGACCATACGCTGTTCGCCATCCACCACTTCAAAGCGCTCGGCCTTGTGTTGCAGGCGCACGTCCACGCCGTCGCTGCGCAGGCTCTGCAACACCAGCTCGCTGGCATCGGCGTCCTCGCGCGGCAGCAGACGTTCGGCCAATTCCACCTGAATCACCTGGCTGCCGAGGCGCTGGAAGGCCTGGGCCAACTCGCAGCCAATCGGCCCGCCGCCCAGCACCAGCAGCCAGCGCGGCTGCTCACGCAGGCTCCAGACCGTATCCGAGGTGTAGCTCTGCACCTGCTCCAGGCCGGGAATTTTCGGCACCAGCGGCCGCGCACCGGCGGCTATAACCAGGTTGCGACTGGTCAGGGTCTGGCCATTTACCTCCACGCTCCAGGGCGAAAGGATTTTCGCCTCGCCCTGAATTACTTCGACGCCCAGGCCGGTGTAGCGCTCCACCGAGTCATGCGGTTCGATGTCGGCAATCACCCGCTGGATGCGCTGCATCACCGCCGGAAAATCCACCGTGCCCTGCACGCCGGTAAAGCCCAGGGCTGTGCCCTTCTTCAGTTCATTGGCCAGCTTGGCCGAGCGCAGCAGCGCCTTGGAGGGTACGCAGCCGGTGTTGAGGCAGTCGCCGCCCATCTGGTGTTTTTCGATCAGGCTGACCTTGGCCTTCACCGCCGCGGCGATATAGGCGCTGACCAGGCCACCGGCGCCGGCACCAATCACCAGCAGGTTGCGGTCGAAGGTCTTGGGTTTGTGCCAGCCGGCATACACACGGCGTGCCTGGATCAGCCCGAGCAGCTTGCGTGCAATCAGCGGGAACACCCCGAGCAGCACAAAGGCGCCAAGCAGCCCCGGCGAGAGGATGCCAGCCAGGGAGTCCAACTGGCCCAGCTCACGCCCGGCATTCACGTACACCAGGGTGCCGGGCAGCATGCCGAGCTGGCTGACCCACCAGTAGGTGCGCAGCGGCAGGCGGGTCAGGCCCATGGCCAGGTTGATCAGGAAGAACGGAAACAGTGGCACCAGACGCAGGGCGAACAAGTAGAACGCGCCTTCACGCTCGACCCCGGCATCGATGCTCGCTAGGCGCTGGCCGAAGCGGCTCTGCACCCAGTCCCGCAGCAGAAAACGGCTGCTGAGCATGGCCAGGCTTGCGCCCAGTGTGGAGGCAAAGGAAATCAACACGAAGCCTTCGATCAAGCCGAACAGCGCCCCGCCAAGCAAGGTCATCAGCGCCGCACCGGGTAAGGACAGCGCCGTGACCGCGACATAGGCGAGAAAGAACAGCCCCGCCGCCAGCCAGGGCTGCTCGGCGACCTGGGCGTTGAGTGCGGCTTGTTGCGCTTTCAGTGCCTCGAGATTGAGGTACTGGCCGATGTCGAAGACGAAGAAGCTGCCGAGCAGCGCGAGGATCAGGCCCATCAGGGCGATTTTGCGGCTATTCATCAGTCAGCGCCTCCAGGGCGCACAGGCTTTGGCACAGGCTGAAACCGGCCAGTAGGGCATGCTCGGGGCGGTCGCTTAGCTGGCCGAGTACCCGGGAACGATAGGACAACGCCGCCGGGCTGTGGGCAGGCCACTGGCGGTCGAAGTCGGCGAGAAAGGCATCGTGGTCGTAGTTCAGCGGCAAGGCTTCGATAAGTAGGCCATCACGCTGGCTGCGATACAGCGCCGCTGGATGTGGCGTCGTGGCGATGCGGCTGAGTAGGCCATAACGGCCGCCAGCAAAATTCGGCAGTCCGGCCGCGCCATTATTGATTAGCGCGCCGTGCTCAAGGTTCAACGCCACCGCTGAACAGGTATGGCTGGTGGCCAGAACTTGCACGTTGTTCGCGGCAAACCAGCTATCCAGCTGCTGTTGGCGGGCATGCTCGCTGAGCGATTCCCGTGAGCAGCTCCAACCGGCGAGGGACTGTTCGTCGCCATGGCTGATCGCCACGCGTTGCCCGGCCACGCTGACCAGTGCGGTGCTCGGGCGTGCGGCCAGGCGTTCGGCCATACCGGGTAAGCCCTGCACGGTTTGGTTGAGCGTTTGTTGAATGGCGTTGGAGCGTTCGACCACACCGTCGTCCACCCTCAAAGGGTAAGCACAGCCGCAGCCGGCACCACTGTCGTCGGCGCGGCCCAGTTCGGTTTCGACATTGCCGCGCAGGGCCAGGTGTGCGCTCAGCCCTTCTTCGATGTGCTGGAAGATTTCGCTGTCGCGGTCAAACCAATGGGCATCGCCGTTGAACACCACCCGTGCATTGGGTTCGTTAACCAGTCGCCGTTGCAGGGCAGCCATGGCCTGGCGATTGCCATACAGTCCGCCGACTACATAGAGCACATCGCAGTCGAACAGCGGCTCACCGCTAAAGGCACTTCGCGCCAGGCGGTAGTCCAGTGGGCAGTCGCGGCCGGCGCGCATCAGGCCTCGCCTCGTTGGCCGGTGCGCAACCAGCCGGGAATCAGGTAGCCCAGCACACACAGCCCCAGGCCATACAGGTTGGTGCCGAGCAGCAGCGCATACTTGCCGTCGCCGATCGCCCAGCTCTGCGGAATCCAGCCGAGGGTCAGGGCCAGACCAAGGCCCAGGCCGGTCCAGAAACTCAGGTGAAAGCCCAGGCGGGTTGGCGTTGTTAGGCCGTGCAGGATAAATACCGGTGCCAGGCCGATAACCATGGTGCCGCTGATGGTGGTGGCTTTGAGAATGTCGGTGCCGGCGATCATCGGTAAGTTACCGAGCAGGGCGAACACCACCATCACCGCCATGCCCACGCCGATGGCTTTCTGCCCCAGGTCGCGGCCGGCCAGTTTCGGCAGTTCGCGCCCGGCCAGCTTGGCCAGACTGGAGAAGGTCGAGTCCAGGGTTGAGCCAGCGGCGGAGACCATCACTACGGTCATCACCAGCAGCGCGCCGATACCCAGACTCTTGGCCAAGGCGGCCGGTACGTTGTCGGAGGCGGCCAGACCGGTAAGTTGCGCATGCACGCCAATCAGGCTGAACGCGAGGATGGCGATAAAGCCGAGCACGCCGGCAATCACGAATGAGCGACGCATGGTTTTCTCTTCGCTGATAAAGCCGCGATCGGTCAGCACCGGGTCATGGAAGCCATAGCTGAAGGCCTGCAGGCCGGCGACCAGGAGCAGATCCACGCCGGCATTCAGTGCCCAATTACTGGTACTGGCCAGCTCGCTGGGCGAATGCTGTGGCAGCACCAGGCCGAGCACCCAGACCAGGGCGATGACGAAGATCGCCGCCTGCGCCGCGTCGGTCAGGATCGAGCTACGTAAGCCGCCGCGCAGGCTGTAGGCCAGGGTAACGGCGGTAAACAGCAACGCCGAAGCAATAAATTCGATGCTGCCGGAGTCGCCGTAGTAGCCGCCGACCACCGCAGTGTTGCTCCACACCTCGTTGAACAGGCGAATCAGAATGGCGGCGGAAAACGCCAGCGCCGCGCCGCGCCCGTAGTGGCTGCTGAGAAAGCTCACTAACCCAGTGGCTGCGAAACGGCGGCGCAGGCGATAGATGACAAAACCTGTGAGCGGGATCGACAACCAGTACATGGCATAGGCCAAACCACCGACCAGACCATAAGTCGCCCCCAGATTGGCGGCGTTGGTCACCGATTTGGCGAAGATCCAGCTGATAAAGATGCTGGAGGTGATCAACCACGGGCTGGCGCTGCGACCCTGGTTGTCCTCGCCATTGAAGAAGCCGCCGAGGGTCACGGCGCGTGGCGCCAGGGCCAGCATCAGCGCGCCGTAGACCAGCAGAAAACCCCAGAAAAACAGCCCGGTGAGACTGGTTGCTTGCATGCTTCGATCCTTAGGAAGTGAGGCTGCCGCCGCAGCTTGAGCCCTGCCCGGCGGTGCAGGCGTAACAATGATCGCGGGTAACGATGGGGTTGCCGGCAAGCGACGCGTTGAGCAGGTCACGCAGGTGCGGCCGATCACGCCCGATCACCTCGGGCAGCTGCAGCGGCAGATCGAGCATCTGGTTGAAATCGCAGTCGTACAGGTAGCCCTGCCAGTCGACGCTGACCAGCGAGCGACACATCAACGGCTCGAGGTTTTCCGGGCGATAGCTGTCACGCAGCAGCTGCATATAGCCGTTGAACTGGCCCTTGCTGACCAGGGTGCTGCCAAAGCGCGCAATCGGCTGGTTGGTGATGGTCAGCAGGTGGTTGAAGGCGATGCCAAAGTCTTCAGCCAGGTGCTGTTTGTAATCAGCTTCGAGGCTCTGCTGGGGCGGCGGCAGGCTCGGTCCTTGCGGGTTGTACACCAGATTGAGAACCAGACCGCTGCCGGGTTGGCCGTAGCCGAGGGCGTTGAGTTGCTGCAGGCCCTTGATGCTGGCATCAAACACACCATCGCCGCGCTGTTTGTCGACGTTATCGCGCGAATAGCAGGGCAGCGAGGCGCTGATTTCCACGCCCTGGTCGGCGAGAAACTGCGCCAGGTCTTCATAACCCGGTTCGCTCAAGATGGTCAGGTTGCAGCGGTCGATTACTCGCAGGCCTTCACGGCGTGCGTGGATAACGATCTCGCGAAAACGCGGATGCATCTCCGGTGCGCCGCCGGTGAGATCGAGGGTTTGCACGGGATGTGCGTCGATCACTTGATGCAGCAGTGCCAGGCTTTCGTCGGTCATGGCCTCGGTGCGGGTCGGCCCGGCATTCACATGGCAATGCAGGCAGCGCTGGTTGCAGCGGTAGGTCAGGTTGATCTGCAGCGCTTCCAGTGGCCCCCGGCGGATTGCCGGAAAAGCCAGTTGGTCGAGCAAAGGCAGCATGGCGTGCACGGTTGACTCCTTATGCTGACGCGCCGTGTGGGCGCGGCGGGCTGAATCATGCCAGCCTCCAAGTAGCCACTATAGAGAGTGCCCGGAGGTTTTTGTTACGGGTGCAATAAGAAGAATATTACCGAATTAGTTATACAAATCTTATACAGCTAAGGCAGTATCAGTTAACACCAGTGAGCTGGAGGTTTATAGATGCTGCGTTTGAGCCTGTTCTTTGCGGCGGGATTTCTGGCGGTGCCGTTCTTCCATCAACCCGTACTGGGTCTGCTGCATGCCATGGCGGTGGTGCCGTTTGCGCCGTTTAATCTGAGTTCGACCGCGCCGCTCGGCGTGCCCGCATTGCTCTCGGCATCTTTCTGGGGTGGGGTTTGGGCAGTGGTGATGCTGCTGGTGCTGCGCTGGGACGCGCACAAGCCACAACCCTGGCTTAAGGCCCTGCTGTTCGGCGGTATCGCCCTCACCACTGTCGCCCTATTGGTGGTGTTTCCACTCAAGGGCTTGGGTTTCGATCCGGTGCAGTTGCCTGGACGCTTTCTGATCGGCTTTCTGCTCAACGCCACTTGGGGCGTTGGTACCCTGATTCTGGCGCGGACCCTGCTGCCGCGCTAAAGGAGATCACCATGCTTGTCCGCCTTACCTATGCCAGCCGTGCCAGTCATGGCGTTTCTTCCGAGCTGATTCGCGAGATTCTCGACAGCTCACAGCGCAACAACCCAGGTAAAGGGTTGACCGGGATACTCTGCTGCAACGCCGATATCTTTCTGCAGGCGCTTGAAGGCCCGCGTGCCGAGGTAAATGCCTTGTATAACCGCTTGGCCGATGACAGCCGGCACAAGGATCTGACCATCCTCGACTACGCCGAAATCAGCATGCGTCGCTACAGCAACTGGAGCATGGGTTGGGCCGGGGCCAAGCAAGCCAACCGCGAGTTGTTTCTGAAATATTCGGCCAGCGACCGTTTTGATCCATTCAGCATGAGTGCCGAGCAAATTACCGGCCTACTGCTGGAGCTGAGTGAGACCGTCAGCGCAATCAAATCGCCAGTTCTCAGCTAGAATTCCCGAGCGTCAACTCGCCTAGCAGGCGGGCTGTGTTCACTCTGAGCCTTGGCGCACCTCGCAGTTTATTGAGGCGCCAGGATGCTCCATCTGCTCAACCTTCCACTGCTGGCTGCGCTGCTCTGCTTTGCACTGGGTAGCGCCTCGGCGTTTGCCGAACTGCCACTGCTGGTGCTGAACAGTGAGCAACTCAAGCAACCGGTGGAGGTTCCCGCTAGCCTGGTGCTGGAAGACCCCAGCGGCAACCTGACCGCCGCCGAGGTCCAGCAGCGCATTGCCAGCGTGGGCAAGCGAATCGATGGCGTGCCGCGCCTGGGCTATTCGGCCAGCGCCTGGTGGCTGGCATTTCGCCTCGATGCGCCGGTGGCAGAACGCCTCGACCTGATGATCGACCAGCCCTTTCTCGACGATATCGAACTCTGGCTGTATGACCGCGAACGGCTGATCGCGCCGTTCTACAGCGGCGATCACCGCGATTTCCTCGAGCGAGGCGCGCCATCGCCGCACTTCCTGCTCAACCTGCCGCGCCTTGGTGAAGGCCCGCATACGCTGTTGCTGCGAGTACAAAGCGGCTCGGCGGTGAGTGTGCCGATGCAGCTGGTGGCGGCTGAGCAAAGCCCGCTATTGCTAGCCGAGCACTGGACGCGTAGCGGCCTGCTGCTGGGCGCGTTGCTCAGTCTGGCGCTGTTCTTTTTGGTTCGATTCAGCACCCTGCGCGAGACACCGCTGGTCTGGTTCTGTCTGACCATAGCCAGCGTTGCCCTATACAACGCCAGCCTGCATGGCGTTACCAGCTTGTTGTGGCCACAGTGGATCTGGCTGTCGGCCCAGCTGGCCAATCTGGCCAACCCCGGCATGCTGCTTTTCAGTAGCCTGTTTCTCGCCAGCGCCCTAAGGCTTGAACTTGGGCACTTTCGCTATCTGCGCAACGCGTTGTTTAGCGTGACCCTTTTGGTGTGCGGCTGGACCATCCTCAGCTACGGCCACTTCCGTTCCTACCAGACGTTGAATGTATTAATCCTTCTCAACGCAACGTATCAGCTGTTGCTGCTTGTTCTGGGTGTACACCAGCGTCGGCCCTACGCTGTCGGTTATCTGCTGTGCTGGAGTGCTGCGCTGCTACTGATGTTGCTGGTGCCGCTAGGGCGCAGCGGGGTGATTCCGCTGCCGCCGGGCTTCAATTACATGCACGCTTTTCTGCCGGTGCTGAGCATGCTTCTGTTTGGCGGCATCCTCGACAAACAGCTGGAACAGGTTCGTCGCGCCCTGCTGCAGAGCAAGGCCCAGGCACTGGGCAATCTGCAGCAATACCAGGCGCTGTTTAGCAGCAGTGGTGAGGGGATTTTCCGCTGCACCCGCAGTGGTGCGTTAATTGAGGCCAACCCGAGTTTTGCCGCGCTGTTGGGGCTGGCGCAGGACAGCCATGACCTGTCCATGCAGCAGCTGTTGGGCGCTGAGCAATGGGCCGAGCAGGTGGCGCAGCTGCATAACGAGCAGCCGGCAATCAGCCAGGAGTGTCAGATCCACGGGCGCGACGGGCAGAGCCATTGGGTCTACCTGTCGCTGCATCTGCGCCCGACTCAGGATTGCATCGAAGGCATCGTGGTTGACCTCAGCGAGCGCCGCGTCCTGGAAGAACGCCTGCAATACCTGGCAGCGCATGACTCGCTGACCGGCCTGCTCAACCGCCGCGAGCTGGAGCGCCTGTTGCGCGAAAGCCTGAAGGGCCAGAGCAAGCCGCGCTACAGCCATCTGCTGTGCCTGGATCTTGATCAGTTCAAGCAGGTCAACGACCTCTGCGGGCATTCGGCCGGCGATCAGCTGCTGCGCCAGCTGTCCAGCCACCTGTTGCACCAGCTGCCGCGGCATGCCGAGCTGGCGCGCATCGGCGGTGACGAATTCGCTGTGCTGTTGCGCGAAATCAACAACGCAGCAGCTCTCGAACATGCCGAAAGCCTGCGCCACTGCGTCGAGCAATTCGTCTTCAGCTGGCAGGGCCGGCCGTTCCGCGTGCAGGCCAGCATCGGCTTGCTGGAGCTGGACGGCGGCGTCAGCGACTGGGAAACCGCACTGAACTGGGCCGACAGCGCCAGCCAGCTGGCCAAGCATCTGGGGCGCAACCGCGTGCAGCAGTTCAATCCGGCCGATGGTGTGCTGCTGGAACATCAACGTCAGCTGCAATGGATCACCCGTCTGCGTGAGGCCATCGAACTGGGCCACTTCGAGCTGTTCTATCAGCCAGTGGTTGCATTACAGGGCGCCAACGACGGCCTGCGCTATGAAGTGCTGCTGCGTTATCGCGATCCGCACAGCGGCGAGTGGGTCAGCCCCGGGCAGTTTCTCGGTGCGGCTGAGCGTTACGGCTTTCTTGGCGCCATCGACCGCTGGGTGGTGATGCGCCTGCTGCAATGGCTGGCCGACAACCCACGGCATGTGCAGCAATTGGCTCAGGTGAATTTCAACCTCACCGCCAGCTCGCTGCTTAACGCGCACTTCCACGAAATGCTCCACAGCGAACTGCTGCGCCACAACCTGCCGGCGCACAAGCTGTGCATCGAGGTGACCGAAATGGTTGCCCTGGGTGAGCTGGGGGTGTCATCGCAATGGATCAAACAGCTGCGCAGCCTGGGCCTGAAAGTGGCGTTGGACGATTTCGGCAGCGGCTTTGCTTCCTACGCGTACCTGCGTCATTTGCCGCTGGATATCGTCAAGATCGATGGCAGTTTTATCAGCGGTATCGAAGCCGATCCGATCAACCAGGCGATGGTCGGCTCGATGCAGCAGATTGCCAGCCAACTGGGCCTGAGCACCGTGGCTGAGTTCGTCGAGACTCAGGCCACCCTGGACTGCGTACGCGGGCTGGGACTCGACTATGCCCAAGGGTACTTTATTGGCCATCCGCAGCCGTTGACTCAGCTAAGCGACACCGCCGATGCGAAGGTGCAAATGCAGCTCGCCCTCGAGCGGCGCTGACAGCATTTACATCGCGATGCTGTCGGCCCGGGTGGCGGTCACACTAATGCTACTTGCGACTAGGTTGCTGGCCGTCGCACCTGAAAATGATCATCTCTGAGCGCGTGCAACTGGTTCCCACGGCAGTGTTTACCGCATCGAGCATTGGTACAGCGCGGACAATGGTGTATTGCCCTGTGCCGCCACAAACCCCGTCCACGGTTTTGAGTGCGTTGCTTCTGGCGGAACCACTCAGTGCACCGGCATTGCAGTAGGACACATGGCCTGTGGGTTTGGCCGCTTTACCCGTATGGCTAAAGTACTCCTGCAACTCGGATGGCGTCAGCATCGTGGCAATAGCGCCATCTGCGGTCATCCCCGCTTGTTCTTCAGGCGTGTACAGATGGACATTCTGGCTGCTGGCGCAGCCAGCAAGGGTGAAGGTTGCCAGTGCAACAACAAGGCCTAGTCGTCTCATGTTTCTGTCCTGTTTTGTTGATGGATGAAGTCGTGCGCAATAGCGGCTTTAAGTGATCCGTGTCGGGTAATCAGGGTGGATAAACCCTCTTCCTGGCGCTGGGCTATTTCGCGCATTGCTGAATAACAGGTGCGGCATCAGTCCAAGCCAGAGCCATAAGCGGCTTTCCGTCGTGACGCACTGCTGGTCATGCATACCGTCGAGCGCTGCGGTCATGCCAGTTACCGTAAGCGGGTCTCGCTATTCCCGGCCTGGGCTGACCGGGAAACCCGGGCAATCAGCAGCGTCCGGCTGCCTGCAGCAGGGCATTGCAGGTGCTGCCGGAACTGTTGCTGCGTTGCCCGCTAGCGGCTGGCGTATCTGCCATAGGCGTGCAGATAGCGTCCGAATGTGGCGTCATGCCAAAGCTCATGGCCTTCTGAAAACCGGTGGCCGAGTACATGTAGCAGCGGTAAGTGCCGCCGTTCTTGGTGTTGACGTTGTAGGTGATGCGCCCGCCGGTTTCCTCGGTGCGCTCGGTGATGGTGAACTGCCCGGTGGGTTGGCCGATGGCCTGGGACGTGCGTTGCTCCAGGCCGCTTTGGTTGATGGTGGCAGCGCAGCCGGACAGCAGTAGTAGAGCAGTGGTCAGGGCGGTGATTGGGCGAAGATACATGGCAAGCTCCAATGTTTTCTTTGGGGTGCAACATAGGGACGGACCAGCAGGTCCGGGTGGTGAAAATCGTCAGTTACGGTGGGTTTGCAGGCGTTGGTTAGGCCTTCAGCGGCGGGCTATCGGGCTTGCGCGCGACGATAAACACCCGCCAGTCTTTGCCCTTGCTGCCATGGCGCTCGACGGAAAGGATTTGCAGACCTTGCTCGGTCATGGCTGCCTGTAACTGGCTGGCGTCGAAACACAACACGGGGGGCGCCTTACCAATGGCGCGCATCAGCGGCAGGGCCAGTTTGGGTATCAGTGGGTTCATCTCATTCAGGCAGGGTGTCTTCGAAATCAGTAAACCGCCTGGTTTAAGGGCATTGATGGCCGAGCTCAGCGCTTGCGGAAGATCCGCCACTAGGTGCAACAGGTTGAAAGCCAGCACGGCATCGTAGGCACCCTGCTCGGCCGCAGGTGCGTCGGCGTCGGCTACTTTGAAGTGCAGCTGTGGCATGGGTTGGCTGGCGAGCTTCTGGCAGGCGATGGCAATCATCTGCTCGGATACATCGCTGGCCACTAGCCGCCGCGTAGCAGGAGCCAGACGTAGGGCGGTGGAGCCGGTGCCACAACCGATCTCCAGCACCTCATTCTCCGTCGAAAGCAATGCTTGTACGCGCTGCAACGTCCGTTCATAACCAATCAGGTCAGCAATCGGATCACTCGCATACTTGTGTGCAATCCGATTCCAGAAGCGTGCCTTGTTGGCAACGGCCGCAGAGGTTGCAGCTTCAGTGCGTTGATCGCTGGCGGAGATGAGGGGTGAGTGCATGGGGCGCGTCCTGTGCATGGATATATGGCGAAAGCCAACAACAGTGCGGATGCTATCCTTGCGAATCACCACGGGGTATTGCGATAAATTGCAGACAACATATGCATTTACGTATGGATAAGGTCGATTGGAATCAACTGCGCGCCTTTCTCGAGACGGCAGAGACCGGCTCGCTGTCGGCGGCCGCGCGTAAGCTGGGACAGTCGCAACCGACCCTTAGTCGCCAGGTCGCAGCTCTGGAGCTAGCGCTGGGCGTGACACTGTTTGAGCGGGTTGGCAAAACCATGGCGCTGACCAGCACTGGGCTGGAGTTACTCAGCCATGCCCGCGTGATGGGCGCGGCCGCGCATGAGTTGGGCCTCGCGGCCACCGGGCGCTCGGAAGAGGTCGAGGGTGTGGTGTCTGTGGCCACCAGTGACGCCGTGGCGGCATACCTGATGCCGAAGATCCTTCTGCATATCCGCCAGGCTGCACCCGGCATCCAGGTTGAGGTGGTCGCTTCTGACGGTTTCAGCGACCTATTGCGCCGTGAGGCCGACATTGCCATTCGCCATGTGCGGCCTGAGCAACCTGAACTTATCGGCCGCTTGGTCCGGCAGAGTTCCGCCGGCTTCTACGCGTCCGAGAGCTGGGTTCGCGAACATGGCCTACCGCGTACTGCTGAAGAGGCGTTGCAGCACGACTTTATCGGCCTGGACCGCACGGGCCACTACCTGCAGCACCTGCGCGGCCAAGGCCTGTTGCTGAGCAGCGCGAACTTTCGCAGCTACGCCGACAACTCCGTGACCTACTGGGAAATGATCCGTCAGGGCCTGGGTATCGGCGCAATCATGGAAGAGATCGCCCGGGAAACTCCGGGCGTGGTTCGCGTGCTGGAGGATGTCGCCGGCTTCCCGCTGCCGATCTGGCTGGTCACCCACCGCGAGCTGCGCACTGCGCCGCGTATCCGTATCGTTTTCGACCTGCTGGCCGAGGTCCTGGCCTGATCAGTGTTCGCTTTAGTCAGCTGTCAGCTAGCGATTGCAAACGGCATGCGTTCCAGCAGGCTGAGGTCTAGGCGCAGCATGCGCACGCAGCGTTCATCGCGTAGCTCTTTCGGCGACTGGTTGCTGCGCAGGCGCAGCAGCTGGCAGACCAGATTGAGCACCAGCGCCTCGCGACTAAAGACCCCGCTGCCGAGGTTGTAGAAGGCTGCGATCAGCTCACGCAAACCAAACGGCAGGCGCCAGCGGATGCGCAGCGCCGAGCCGAAGCTGGCGGCGCGTTGCTGGAAGCTCTGGTGAATATCCTCATCGCGCAATACGCCGCCGGCGTCCTGCCAATCCTGCAGGCTGCGCAGCAGGGCCAGTTCGCCAATGTTGTGCAGCAGCGCGGCGGTAAAGCACAGCTCGGCATCCAGTTGCAGCTCGTCTGCCAGCCAGCGCGCCAGTTCGGCACTGCGCTGTGCGCTGTCCCAAGCACTGCTGGCCAGCTCGGCCAGGCGCGGGTCACTGAGCCGCGCATTGCGCTGCACGGCCATGCCCAATACCAGATTCAGCGTGCGCGCCAGCCCCAGGCGCGGCAGGGCCTGGCTCAAGGTCTGGCAGGGTGCGCCCTGGTGTTGGGCGGCGCTGTTGGCGGCGGCGATCAGCCGTGCGGTGATCTGCGGGTCACGGGCGAACACCTCTTCCAGCTCGCGCAGGTCACTGTCGTCACCATTCAGGCACTGGCTTACCGAATCGCGGACCGAGGCCAGCAACGGTGCGCCCTGGCCTTCTTCGCGCACCGCATTGAGGTAGTCATCCAGGCTATCGACCAGCAGAGGAGCGGCTGCTGCGGTTTCGTTGGCGGCGGCGCGGCCGAGGATGACAAGCAGGCGCTGGCGCAGTTGTTCGGCATTGAACGGCTTGGCCAGGTAGGCCGCCGGTGCCAATGGTCGTGCGGCGCGCACGCTGCTGGCGTCCAGGCGGCTGCTGATCAGGATAAATGGCAGTGCTGGGGTGCGCGGATGGCGGCGCAGTTGCCGCAGCAACTCCAGGCCATCCAGGCCGGGTAGGTCGCCATCGGCAATCACCAACGCGGGCAGGCGGCGTTTGCATTTGGCCAGTGCCGTCTCGCCATCGGTGACTCGGATAATCCGCGCATCGGCGCGCACATCGAGTACCAGTTGCACGAGCAGGTCGGCAGTCCAGGGGTCTGCTTCGGCGATCAAAATCTCCGGAGCGTTGGCCAGGGCAGTCATGAAAACCTCAGGGAAAAGCGTGATGGCAAAATAATGGCGCCATCGATATGGCGGCGCGCAGTGTAAGGCTTGGCTGCTTTAAAATCAGCGTTGGCCGACGAAATGCTGAGTGTTTCGTCAACTTCGCAATTCTGTCTGAAAATACTGTAATAGAGCGGTCTGGTTGTCCTACAAAGCGCCGCAGAGGCAGCAGCTAAGGCTGTGTCGGGCGGAATGATGCAGGCTATGGATTGTTGCCTGTCAATAACTCCTGGCTATCAGATCGATGGCCTAGTCAATCGCCGAAAGCAAAAGACCCGCCGAAGCGGGTCTTTTTTACTGCCGGGCAAATGCCGCGTGCTTAGGCCAGTTCGGCGAAGCACTCGGCGATAATCGCCAGGCCCTTGTCGAGCAGAGCGTCTTCGGCGGTCAACGGGACCAGTACGCGCAACACGTTGCCGTAGGTACCGCAGGACAGCAGGATCAGGCCCTTGTCGCGTGCCTTGGCCACCACGGCGGCGGTCAGAGCGGCGTTGGGCTTGTGCAGGTCGCCGCCTTCGAACAGCTCGATGGCGATCATCGCACCGAGGGCGCGCACGTCACCGATGGCCTTGTGCTTGGTCTGGATGGCCTTGAGGCCCGTGACCAGACGCTCGCCAACAGCCTTGCAGCGATCCAGCAGCTTCTCTTCCTCGAACACTTGCATCACGGCCAGGGCTGCGGCGCAGGCAATCGGGCTACCGGCGTAAGTGCCGCCCAGGCCACCTGGAGCGATGGCGTCCATGTATTCAGCCTTGCCGCACACACCGGCCACCGGGAAGCCGCCGGCGATGGATTTAGCAAAGGTGGTCAGGTCGGCAGCGACGCCCATCTGTTCCATGGCGAAGAAGGTGCCGGTACGGCCAGCGCCGGTCTGCACTTCGTCGGCGATCAGCAGGATGCCGTGCTGATCACACAGTGCGCGCAGGCGCAGCATGAAGTCTTTCGGCGCGACGTAGAAACCGCCCTCGCCTTGCACCGGCTCGATGATGATCGCGGCAATGTCTTTCGGCTCGGCGTCGTTCTTGAAGATGCGCTCAATGCTGGCGATCGCATCATCTGTGCTCACGCCATGCAGTTCGCACGGGTACTGGGCGCGGAAAATGCCGCCGGGCATCAGGCCCATGCCGGCCGAGTAGGGTACGACTTTACCGGTCAGACCCAGGGTCATCATGGTGCGACCGTGGTAGCCGCCGGTGAAGGCGATCACGCCAGCGCGGCCAGTGGCAGCACGGGCGATCTTCACCGCGTTTTCCACGGCTTCGGAGCCAGTGGTCACCAGCAGGGTCTTCTTGGCGAAATCGCCCGGAACCTTGGCGTTGACCTTCTCGCACAGCTCGACATAAGGCTCGTACGCCAGCACCTGGAAGCAGGTGTGGGTCAGCTTGGTCAGCTGTTCCTGCACGGCAGCAATCACTTTCGGGTGCAGGTGGCCGGTGTTGAGTACCGCGATACCGCCGGCGAAGTCGATAAATTCGCGACCTTCAACGTCGGTAACGGTGGCGTTCTTCGCCGACTCAGCGAAGATCGGGTGGATCTGGCCCACGCCGCGCGGAACGGCAGCGGTGCGGCGTTGCATCAAAGATTCGTTGGTCTTGCTCATGATGTCCTCATTCGCCGATTTATCTCGGCGTGGTTCAAGGATGTGTCACCGGCGGCGGCTTGGCAGTATTCGATGATCGACTGTCACAGCACGCTCGGCCACAGGTATGTCCATATAAAAGCCGAAGGCGCAGCGCTCTCGTGCGTCTTCGGCGGGGTTACTGCTACGTCGCCAGGTTAGATACCCAGGCAGAGGTATTTGATTTCCAGGTAATCCTCAATGCCGTATTTGGAGCCTTCACGACCCAGACCGGAAGCTTTTACGCCGCCGAACGGCGCGACTTCATTGGAGATCAACCCGGTGTTGACGCCGACCATACCGTATTCCAGGGCTTCCGCCACACGGAACACGCGACCCAGGTCGCGAGCGTAGAAATACGAGGCCAGGCCGAACTCGGTGTCATTGGACATAGCGATCACGTCGGCCTCGTCCTTGAAGCGGAACAGCGGTGCCAGCGGGCCAAAGGTTTCTTCCTTGGCCACTGCAGCGTTGTTCGGCACGTCGACCAGAATGGTTGGCTCGAAGAAGCTGCCGCCCAGTGCGTGCGGCTTGCCGCCGGTGAGCAGGCGCGCGCCTTTGCTCAGTGCGTCGGCGATGTGTTCCTGCACTTTTGCCACGGCCTTGTCGTCGATCAGCGGGCCGGTGGTGGTGCCGTCATCCAGACCGTTGCCGATCTGCAGCTTGGCCACAGCGGCGGCCAGTTTTTCGGCGAAGGCGTCATATACGCCGTCCTGAATGTACAGGCGGTTGGCGCACACGCAGGTCTGGCCGTTGTTGCGGTATTTGGAGATCAGTGCGCCTTCAACGGCTTTATCCAGGTCGGCGTCGTCGAACACGATAAACGGCGCGTTGCCGCCCAGCTCCAGCGACACCTTCTTGATGTCCTTGGCGCATTCGGCCATCAGCTGGCGACCGATTTCGGTGGAGCCGGTGAAGCTCAGCTTGCGCACGATCGGGTTGCTGGTCAGCTCACTGCCGATATCGCCCGCACTGCCGGTGACCACACTCAGTACGCCTTTCGGAATGCCGGCACGCTCGGCCAGAGCGACCAGAGCCAGGGCGGAGAATGGCGTTTGCGATGCGGGCTTGATCACCATGGTGCAGCCAGCGGCCAGTGCCGGGCCGGCTTTACGGGTGATCATCGCCGCAGGGAAGTTCCACGGCGTGATGGCCGCGGTTACGCCGATGGGCTGCTTGATTACGATCAGGCGCTTATCCGGCTGGTGGCCCGGAATCACGTCGCCATACACGCGCTTGGCTTCTTCGGCGAACCACTCAATAAAGGAGGCTGCGTAAACGATCTCGCCCTTGGCTTCAGCCAGTGGCTTGCCCTGCTCCAGAGTCATCAGGCGGCCGAGGTCGTCCTGATTTTCGATCAGCAGTTCAAACCAGCGGCGCAGTTTGTTCGAGCGCTCTTTGGCGGTCAGGGCACGCCAGGCCGGCAAGGCGCGGTCAGCAGCTTCGATTGCGCGACGGGTCTCCGCTGCGCCCATCTTCGGCACGGTACCGATGATTTCGCCGGTGGCCGGGTTGTTGACCTTGATGGTCTGACCGCTGTCGGCGTCCAGCCAGGTACCGTCGATATAAGCCTGCTGACGGAACAGCTGGGTGTCTTTCAGTTGCATGGCAGTCTCCTAAATTCCGACACCCTGGCATCGGTACGTGTCATCGAATGGCCACACTGCAGTGCAGCTGGGCTTGATCTGTTGGGCTCATGCTGCCGATTGGCGGGCGCAGGACGCGGCACGCACGATTTCAGCAAGAGCGTTTGAAATCTCAAACGAATCCTAGGGTCAAGAGGGGTAAAGGGCAATAGCCTGTTCGAAAAAATTAACGGATTATTGCCCTTATTCAAGGGATTTATACGAATAGACAGCTAGCAGTCGCTTTGCGTGCAGAATCACGAACAAGGCGGCAGCATGGACGCCCGCCAGCGAGATGCGTATGATTGCGCCCGCGCTGCACCAGTAGCTCAGCTGGATAGAGTACTGCCCTCCGAAGGCAATACTCATCGAGTTGTGAAGGGTGTCAGCTAATGGTCAAATAGACCGCCGCAACAAATACGCACCAGTAGCTCAGCTGGATAGAGTACCGCCCTCCGAAGGCGGGGGTCGTGGGTTCGAATCCCGCCTGGTGCGCCATATCTGCATGATTTAAAAGCCTTTTCTCTAAGGCTCTGCCGATCCAAATCCTGAATTGGCTAATTTCTCAAAATTAATCTCCATGCTGATACCCAGCCAGTGGTGAGTACTGCCCGCAGCGCTCCTTTCCGACTCATTTTCGGGCTGTGCCAATTCTGTGCCTAAACCGTGCCTCAAAGTCTGGCCCCCTATTTTGCGAGCGGGGGTTTTGAGTACTAGCCATAAATCGAGCTGCAGCTACTAGTCGATGGTAGTGAAGAAATCCTGCGTCGCTGCCTGCCCGGGCGGGTGGCCGGAGGGCCGTGGAATCCGCATCCATGTCATCGGCGGAAAAAAGCGCTCCGCAGGATAGGGGCGCCGACAGAACACTGGTCATTGACGACCCTGCTGTACTCTAGGCCGTGGCAGGCGCAGCGAAATGTATGCGTATCTGCCCTCGCACCAATACAGCTATTCGGGATCGCCTATGCAAAGAGTGCCGAGCGCTGTGGCCAAGGCGCAAGCAGAACCCAACCCTGAAAAGCTTCCGCCGCCAATTGGGCTCAAACCTAAAAGCCTCCGGCGAGAGCGATGAGGCCATCGCTTACATGATGGGGCACCAATCCATCGAATCCATCAGCGTCTATGGGAACCTTCGATCTGGGGCTGGTCACAAATTGCATATCAGACCTGCAAAGGACGCTGACTTGTCAAAAGTTCGCCAACCCAAGCAGCCTGCTGTTTTTGGTCGAGAACGAGTGGTGGGGCGTATCGAGGTGTCACAGCGCCTGGCAAACCGACGAACAACTGCACAACCTGTCGCAAATGAACGTTAGCGGCCGGGCATCATCTCAGGCGCCAACCATCTGCCTCATCGTAAATGCCCTTCGTCCAACCACCGTAAACCCAGCGGACTCCGGTATTGACTGCTCAAAAACACGCCCTGTCTGCTCCAAGCGCAGATAGCGCGTTGCGCATTTTTTATCCAAACAGTTGGCTTTGAACCCTACAGGGCTCTGGAAAACCAGCGGAGCCCTGCCAGTGCACACCGGGCACTTTTCCAAAGCAAGAATCGACTGGTTGTGGCGTTCCAGGGCTGACGCTTGCGAAGTGGAGTTAGAGGCAACCAATGCCTCCTTGAGCGCCGTCACTGCCTCCTCGGCCAAGGCCTCAGTAACAATCAGTTCATTTTGCTCTGAATTAACCTGAACCCCCGCAACCTGCTTTGCCTGTTCCAGCACCTTTTGCGGGATTTTTTGCAACGGCTGCGCATACGTAATCAGAGCCATTCGGCAAAGCACCTGATCAACCAGCAAGCCAAAGCGCTCTGTGCAATACATGTCCGTGGGAGACAGCGGTATCCACTGCTCCGGGCAATAAGCCGCATCAATCTCCTGCCCCATTGCCGGCCAGGCGATAAACCGCTCCTTGCTCTGTGGAGTCACCTCAGGAGCAGGCGCATCACTCAGCCAAGGCACAATGGTAAGCAATACGTCCTCTAGCGTTGAAAGGCCAGGAGAACTGCTAAGCAATTGCCACTCCAGCCCACTTTGCCGAAGAAGTATGTGCCTTCCGGCCCAGACACCTTCGTCCTGGCCATTCAGATAAGGCAGCAGCGCCCTCCTCATGACCAGACCGGCGTAGCGAGAATAGACAGAAGCAAGAGACTGGTTCTGCTTGAAGCGCTCTGCCGGCGTGGCACGTTTGGCCTGTGTCACCTTGGCCAACTGATCCCACAAGATAGCCAGATGCCGGTAATGCTGATCGTGACTAAGGATGTTGGTCATATGCAGCACACCTGTCACTTGTGCCTGCCGGCTGACCAACAAATACAGACCACTTTGCTGCAGGCCCGCAATCGTCTGGTACAAGCGTTCAAGCTTCTCAAGCGTTTCACCAAGCAACTTTGATGCGTTACTGGTTTCCTCTGCGCTGAATGTCATCCCCCACAAGCGGCAAATTTCTTCACGCAGACGGTAATCGACATTCTCCGCCTCATAGAAGCGCAGAGCCTGATTCAGCGTCGCCTGCAAGCCACGCAACTCCGCCAGGCGTCCGTGCAGATAGCGTTCAATCTTATCCAGCAATCGCGCAAAGACACGATTCTCATAGATGCCATAGTTATCTTCGCTGAAGCGGGCCAGTACCTTCTTGGGGATCACGCCACTCAACGTCTGCCGCTGCCAGCACTCCGAGTGCGAGGCCAGATGTACCAGCGCCCCTTTGGCCAAACGACGTGCGCGCCCGATATCAGCAACCTCATCCTCATAGTGAAGATCGAGGCGCGGACGCTGTGAGATGTGATGCAGATGTCCTTGCTTCACCACATCCAGAAGCCGCTCCTCAAAGGGCTGCAGATGGCTCTTGGCATCAATGATGGAAGCTGGCATCAGAGGAGACACCAAAGGCGCCTGCAGCGCCTCGGCATCAATAGTCGCAATGACCTTGCTCAGCAATTCCGTTGCCGCCGCCAGACTTTTTTGCGGCGGCGTAAAAGTGCAAGCCTCATCACCCAAATGGCAGCGCTGATCACCATCACTCACCAGCACACCCGTAAATACCGGTGTATGGCCATTGAACGCAGGCCCGTCATCCACAGACTGATAGCGACCGGGCTGAATGAGTGCCGGCAACTGCCGGCACTGCTCACCCGTAAAACGATCAAGCCACATCAGCCACGCCCATCCAGACGACGAATATCAGCCTCCAACAGCTCCATAGACTTGCGCGGATCACCAGCCAGATCAGCGCTGATCCAGAAGTCCTCCAGAGCGCCTTTCAGATTGCGCAGCGTCTCGGCAGAAACATTGTAGCGGCCGGTCACTTTGCCGGAGCGCATGACTCTCGTGGCCAGCAAGTGATCCAGCGCCTCCCCCGAAGAAGCCCCGCAAGCCAGCATGACAGGGATGAAATCCAGCGCCTGCTTTTCAAAGCGGTTCCCCCAGCCCAGTTCAAACTGGCTGCCCAACTGCTCGGTGAAGGCATCGCCGGTCAAGTCCTTCAGCAACTGGACGATCTCATCCTTACGATCAGCACGTGCCTTGCCAAATGCCTTACGCAAGGAACGATAGGAGTAGTTAGCCGGCTCAAACAGCTTGATCGTGAAGCGTTGATCCTGCTTGGGCAGAGTCATTACATGAGCACGGTCATAGGTCTTGTCCGCCAGCTCATTGGTGGTTTCATCATGGTTCGCGGTACCAATAAACCAGACATTGGCTGGCACCCTTATCTTGCGCCCCTCGGCCAGCATCGCAGGGGCATTGGGCAACGACGTTTCCGAGAGGCTGATCAAGCGCTCATCAGGGTTGTTCTTCTCCAGAGCAGAGAGGAACTCGGCAAAGTACTGCTCAGGGCGCGACAGGTTCATCTCATCCAGCAGGATGATGTTGCAGGTATCGTCCCAACGCGGCGTCTGCGCTTTGTATAGCGCCTGCAAGCAGTCCTTCTCGTAGAAGCGTCGCTCAAAGGCGTTGTAATGACCAAGAAGATCATCGCGATCACGCCAGCCCGCCTGCACCGCAATGTCGGTGCAGAAGCCCCCCATTGCCTTGGCAAAAGCCTTGGCCAAACTGGTCTTACCAGTACCACTGATACCCTGGAAGACATGCAGCTGGCTCATGGCCAAGCCCCCCAGCAGCACCCGGATATCCTCGATGGGATAGAACAGCTCTACGTGCTTTTCAGCTTTAGCAATCCGATGCTGCAACTGGGTGGCGAATGTCTCGAGATCAGGCACTTCATCCAGATCCATACGCGCCCGGTAATCACGATCACTATCCATCAGCGACATGGCTGGGAATGGTGTCTGGGTCCTCTGCGCACTGGTCAGCTGCTCGATGCGGCTTTCGAGGTCATCAATGTGAACGGCAAGGGTATTCTTGTGTTGCTCCAGAACGCGCTTCTCACGCGCCACAGCCTCAAGCTCTGTAGCCGCTACACGCTTACTGCTCAACTCACGACGCAGCTCATCCCGCTCAGGGCGCAGCTCAGCCACTTCCCTTTCAAGATCAGCCTTGCTGTCACGCAGGTAGTCGTTATCGCGCTGCAATTGCGCAGTATCCGATTGCTCCAGGCTGCGCTTGAGCTCACGGTTTTCCTGACGCAGCACTTCCAGTTGCTGCAGGATCTCCGCTCCGGATACTTCACCCAGAGATTGTTTGAGCTCCTGAATATCGAGCAACTGCTCCTTGAGTTCATTCGCCTTGGTCCAGGCCCGCTCACGCTGCTCCTCCAGCTTGGCAACAAGCTGCTGATGATTCGCCCGCTCGGATGCCATTTCCTCATCCAGACGCTGCTGCAAGGCCTTTGCTTCAGCCTGGATATCCGCCCACTCACGATCCAGGCGACTACGCGCACGATCTAACTCGACCACTTTCTGCTTGATGTCGTGCTCACGCTGATCAAGCAACCTGACACGTTCAGCCTCCGCCTCCGTGCAACTGAACTTGACATCCGCCAGCCGCCTTGCTGCCTGGGAAATTTCACCGTCGAGCTGGTGCTTGTCTTCGCGCAACGTCTGCAGATCCGCTTCATGCTGACGCACCTGCTGACGCTGTTGCGCCTCCAGCTGACGTAAAGCCGCTTCGTTTTGCGCAACAAAGCCGGCTTGCGCATTGGCCTCTCGCATATTCAGAGAACGCTCGGTCTCCAAATACACGGCTACTTTCTGATCCCATGCCCGCTGAGCGTCAAGCAGCTTGCTCCTCTCTGCCTCCAGCTCAACTTTCTCTGCATCCAGTCCGTAACGGACAGCCACGAGCGCTTCCTGTTCGGCCACCTGCGCCAGTGCCTTCACCTCGGCAGTTTCAGCTAATTTGCTGGCAACAGCCCAGCGCTCGGCATACTCATCATGCAAACGCTCCTTGAAGCGCACCAACTCCTTGCAGAGCGTGGCGAATTGCTCAATCCAGCGGACAAGATCACTGTCACCCTCAAAACGCTCGTAGACGCTGCGCAACCACTCACGCTCGACAGAAATATCCAGAGTCATGTCAAAGGACTGATAGGCCTTGGAAGCGCTCTCGAAAGAAGCGCTCCATACAGCCACATGCTGCTCCACTGAAGCACGAACCACGCCGGCCGCAGTCGGTGCCGCTGCAGGGATTTGTTGTGGACCAAACTTGTTCGAGCTTTTCTTGCCCATTACATCCATTCCTTAAAAAATTCGGTAAAGCCCAGCGCGTACTGGATGTTATCCAGCGTCTCCTCATAGGTGAGGGTGGCTACTTCTCGTCCGGTAAAGCGGCTCTGCGCATGGCTGCTGCGGTTACGCAAATCCGCAAGCAGCAACAGCCTGTCAAGTTGCAGCTCGCGAGGTAATAGCGTCTTGAATGGGTGCCCGGAGTGGTTGAGCGTTCCCATTGCTGCAGCAAACAGCAAAGCCTTGAGAGAGTCGCTTGGCCGGGAGCAAGCCCGAATAACCTGGCCAATCTTTTGCCCAGCCAGCGTACTGATAACCCCCCCGGTAAACGCCGGTAACTGCAAGGCGGATAGCAAGCGCGCATTGAGCTCTCGATCAACGTTTTTCTGTTTGGGCATATGGCCTGTTTCAACTGGATATTGGTGAATCAACCACTGCATGAGGACCTCAAGCAGTTTCTGGCACTCCATCACTGCAGCATCCAGTTCCTGCTCACTCTGGTCACCTTGCTCCAGCTTGTTCATACGCAGCAGCAGGGCTGCCAAATGCCGCTTGATATCCGGTTGCCGCGCCGCCCAGGGGTATTCCGTGAGCACCTGCATATCCGCCTGCTTGCGCATGGCCTGTAGCCACTGCTCAACCGTCTGATTATCAGCACGCGGAACAGCAACCAAAGACTGCAAATGGTTGAGCAGTCGCTCGTGCCCCCCCTCGATCTGCGCCCGCAAAGCATCCTGCAGCCACCAGGCACTGGCTCGCAGCGAAAACGGGTCGTCGATTGCCCACAGTTCCAGCCCCTCGTCATCGGGCTTGGCCCAGACCAGTATCCTTGCAGGCTTGGCGGCATCATCCAGCCGCTGCACACCAGACAACTGAAGGAGTTTCGGGAACAGGCCGCTGTCGAGTTGCCGAGCCGCCCGGTAATCATCCCGATAGTCGCGATATGCCATCGCCAGCGCCTCATGATCCAGGGCCGGCAGTGATGACTTGCCCGCCGCCATTACAAACGGCCGGATTGACTTGCCGCTTTTCCGCTCCCCTTTAAATACGGGATAGCGTTGCAGCGGGTCCTCGGGCTCGATCGAATCAAGCTGCTCAGCGAAGCGTGGCCAGAACTGACCACTGATAGCATCCTGGAACAGATAACCAGCCTTTAGGTTGTCATCCTCAACAGACTCCCCATCCAGCAGTTGCTCGCCTTGTTCGGTCAGCTCACGGGCACTATCCGCCAGCCAACCGTTACTCACACCTTGAGCCAGTATCAGCTTGATCAGATTGATATGTAGCCCGGTTAGCTCAGCGATCGCCTCCACTTGCGTCAACTGTGCCCGGATCAATCCCAGCACAGCACGCTGGAACAGATTCAACTGAGCCTCTTTTGCCTCGGGATAAAGCACGCGATGAACCAGCACCGGCCACAACAAGGGCCTGGCATTGCCGCGAGGCTTTTCAGCAAACTGCAGATAAGTACCGGTTTCAGCGAATGCAGCCATGCTCACCCCCACACAGCTGATAAAAAGCAGCCAGAGCTGGTACAGCCTCTTGTGCATCCGGGTTACTGGCCAAAGCAGCATCCCCGACACAAATCAGCATCTGCCTTTGCCGGCTCATGGCCACGTTCATACGATTTGGCAAACGCAGGAAACCAAACTGACGGTTCAGTTGCAGCTCACGCTCATCCCCCTCGCTGGCAGCAGCTCGCACCGAGCGATTTGGCTGGAAACTGCGCACGCAAGACAGCAGCACCACATCGAACTCCTTGCCCTGGAAGGCATCCACCGAGCCAACCCGCAAGCGTTCCTCTGCAACCACGCTTCCATCTGCCTGCACCTTGCGGGTCAACTTGAACTGCTCATGCGGCTCGTAGCCCCCCTCGCGCTTTACCATCAAGGGAGTACCGTCGATTTTCTGCTGAGCGAGCTTCTCCATGATCAGATCGCGTTGTGCCGCGTAGAAAGTAATGATGCCAACAGACAACGCCTCACCGCCGGCCTGCATCAGCTTTACCACTTCGTCAGCAAGGCGCTGCGCCTCAATCTCTCGAATCCGGCTAGTTCCCCGGCGCTGATCACGCCCCTGCACCGCCGGCACATCAATCCACTGACAAACATGGCCACGGTAAGACTCCGCCAGCGGCCCCAGCCTGGAAAGTAGCTCCTGGCTGAATACAAACGCCTCTGCCGGCCTGCCGGAATGCAGAACCCCCAGGTTTTCACATTCGTAGAAGTGCTTACTGACAAAGTTGCCCAAGACCGGATGCATGCGGAACTGGGTATCAAGCATCACCACACGGCGAATCGAATCCTGCTTTTCCAGATCCAGCAGCTTGACCCGCATACGCTCGAAAAGACTAGAACGGAAAGCCGCCAGTTGCAGTTCGGTCAGTTCATGCTCCTCCTGCAACTGCCCCTCGATATCCGGCTCAAGCATGTGCGGGAGCTGGCGGTCATCACCCACCAGAACAATCCGCCGCTTGGCCATGGACATCGGAATAAACAGATCCAATGGATTGGCCCGGGCTGCCTCGTCGATGACAACCGTATCGAACTCGATATCCGAGTTGGTGCTACTGGATACCTCTTTCAACATTTCCATCTGCTTGCCCGCAGCCTGCTGGCAGGTTGCACCGACCACCATCGAATACTCATTGACTACAGCCCGCGCAGCGGAACGATCGGACTCCAGACTATCGACCAGTTGCTCCAAGACCCAGGCAACCCCTTGCTTGCGCTTGGCCATGCGGTCTTCCAGATAGCGATCCACCTCATCAAGCAGCGCTAGGCCATCAGGGTCTACCTGGCGTTTCAGCGCAGCCGGCCGGTAATCCGGCAAGTGCTGATCAAGCAACCGATCCTTCCAGATCTTCAGAGCCTGAAGGGTCGCCGGCTCAACGTGCGAGCTGTCGGCAAGTTCTTCCAGCAGGCGCAGTAGCTCCGGGGCCACACCTTTTTCATGGCGCTTGAGCCAGCTCAGCAGATCCCAGGCACGCTCGCCGCCATCATCGGTAAAGGCAGCAACCTCGACACGCAGAGCACGGATACGCCTGAGCAGCTGAGCAGGAGGCAGCCCTCCCGCAGCTGTAGCCGGCGCTTGACCAGCAAGCGTATCGATATACTCCTCGAGCTGACTTTCCAGCCGTGGTGGCAATACCAGGCCGCTTTGCTCCAGTTCACGCAAGTCATGCAAAAGGCGCTGGAACTCATCCGCCTGCTGCGCAGGGCCGGCACTCGCTACCCGGGCAAGGGCCAACCTCGCGGACATGGCCCGCAACTGCTCAAGCTCAGGGAAGCGGCTGTATTCCTGCGCAATCTTGCGGTGCAAATGAACCGCCTGGCGTTCCAGCCAAGGCTCAATCAAAGCCGCCTGATCACTCTCGCCGTGCTTGCCGCCCACCCGCGCGCCCGGCAAGCCGAATACATCGCTACGCTCCAGTGCATTGTCGACGGCATCATGCTGAAAACTGCTGACCAGTACCTGCGCCGCAATATTCTGCTTCTCCGCTCGCTCACCCAGACAACGCTGCAATGCGGCAATAACCTGGGTTTTACCGGTACCAGGAGGGCCGATGATGATTGCCAGATCAGGGGTATTGAGCGCGCAATCCAGCGCCAGCGCCTGCTTCTCGGTCGGTTTGCCACCCTTGAAAGACTCCAGTACATAAGGGGTCAGCCCGTTGAACGGGCGTCGCCGCGCAGCGGGAACCGCAACCCCTTCCAGCAACCATTTCAATTGCGGCAGCCGCTTGCCCGAGTCAATCGACTGCTTGGCTGCCAAGCGGCGCGTACCCATCGAGCGTTGACCGGCCAGAGACAGATACAACCAGCCCTCACCCGCTTTCGGCCGAATGTTGGTCTTAGTCGCCGCCTGTTTGAAAATCACGCAATCTGGCTCGAAGCGAATAGTCCCCCGCGGAGCATTGGCAGCCCCTTGAGCCTTCTCGGTTGAAAGCTCTTCCAGCCAGTCCGGGCGCTGATCGCCCAGATCAAACTGATCATTGCTGCTCAGCTCCAGATCGCGCCAGCGCTCACGGAACGCCTGATACTGCTCCTGTGATTTGGGAATCAGACGCCAGGCATTGCCACGCCCCTCCTGAAAGCCCTGGCACTCGGCGTACGCCAGAGAGCGCAGACTCTCTGCCTGCTCTAAAGCTCTTTGCCACTCTTTAGCGTTGTAAAGATTCCAGAGTTCGAGATAGCTGGCGTTGTCACGCAGCGCCGCACTCAGCAGAGCCTGCTGACTGGCACTGCCGAGTGCAGCCGCAACAGAGGCATCCTTGAATTCAAATTGGCCAAGCAGGATGGAGAATGCACCATCACGATGGGTATGACGGTTAACACGCTTGAGCAGAAAACTGCCATCCTGGCGCTGCTCGACATCGGCACGCCAGCCATTACCCAGCAACTGAAAACCGCCCTTAGTAGCGGTGTTGCTGAAACGAGCAACCGTCAGCCAGTCACCCTCGGCCAGGCCCTGCACCACAAAGTGCTCGACAAACCAGCGACAGGCCAGTTCAACAGTGCTGTCGGCAATTTCGTGCTTAGCGTGTAGATCCTCAGCAAGCAGCTCATCAACGCCCAGTTCAAGCTGCATTGCCGTTACTTCAACCGGTGCGCAGTATTGCACCAGCAGCTTGTTTTTCTTCGTGCCGGTCAACAACCAGCGGGTCTGATCACGCAGGGCCAGAAGGCCAAACATTTCAGAATCAGCCTTGGTACAACTGACGCGGATGCGCACATCCCCCTGCACCGCCAGCCAGTCATCCTGATAGCGCTGCAGGAAAATCGCCTGCCCGTCCTGCAAGGCATCCACGGACTCATCTGTAGAAAGCGCCAGCACATCGGCTGACAGCATGGGGAAATCTTTAAATTCCATTTGCCATCACCACCGGAACTGCCAGACGACTTTACTGGAGGGCAACCCGGAGTCCTTATGACCTGACTTCGCCGGCTCACCTACATGGATCAGGAAGGGTTCCTCATCCTTGCCACGCAGGCTCTCCTTGAGCCCCTGATAACGCTGCAACGGTTTAATGGTTTCCCCGCGCTGCAACTGCAACTGGCTATCAGGCAGCGGGTAAATCCCCAGGCCTTTGTCGCTGTACTCGATGCGGACATGGTCAGCCGGCCAACGGTCATAGCTGAACGTCGGCAGCAAGCGCTTGAGCTCAACCTCCCCTCCCGACTGCAACCAGACCTTTCGCCCCGTCGCCACCAGCTCTTGAGGAATCTCCCCGTCCCCGTCCCCGTCCTGCTCGGCAGGCAAGGCAATGAATTCCTCAAACAGAACCAGACGGCTGTCAGCTGTCGCCTCACAGAAAAAACACTCCGCCTCGTCCGCTGCCCGCAAGTCCACTGGCAACAGGCTGTTACTGCCACAGTCCGGGCAGCAGTACATGCGCTCATCCACTTCAACCAGCGCCTCAAGCCACTCGGCTATAGCCGGGCGCTCATAGGGGCTGGCTCGCCCAGCCTCAAAGCAACGTCTAAACAGCTGGGGCAGCTTGCTGTGCTCCAGCAACTGCAGCGGCAGATTAACGAAGCAAGCGTTACTGTCGTCCGCGCTATCGTTGACCCAGGGGTGCTCACCGCGCAGCGCGGCGTCTTCGACTTCAGGCTCACCGTCACTGACCATCTCACCCTTGAACGGGTGGTTATGTGTCAGCAACTGATAGGCGATTACGGCGAAGCTCCAGCAGTCAGTCAGGCTGGACAGCAACGCCTCACCGCGCTCCACTTCAGGTGCGCCATAGTCAACGGTATGCAGGTTCGAGCCGCTGTGGCTATCGAGGCTGATGTTGTCGCAGTCAATCAACCAGGTCTCGGCATGTGCAGCATCGTCCGAGACAAAGATATTGCTCGGCGACAGATCACCGTAGAGCATGCCCCGCCCGTGCAACTGATTCAGCGTTCTGGCCATCTGGCCCAGAATGCGGACACGCCGGCGCAAACCGCCCTGGCGCAGATAGTCTTCAGGTGCCTCTTCCTCAGCGTTAACAAAACTGTCCAGCAGCCCCTGCAAAGGCACCAGCCCGTCCATCAGTTCCATCACATAACCGCAACGCGGCTCAGCCAGGAGTGCAAGCGGTCTAGCCAGCTTCAAACCAGCCAGATCCTGCCGGGTCAGCCATTCAATATGCTCACGCCAACGACGGCGCGCCTGCTCATCCTTATTGGTAAAGCCCTTGATCAGAACCTGTGGGTACTGGGTACGGTAAACGATACCCTGTCCCCCGCTACTCAACTCACTCGTGAGCTCGTAAACCGAACCTTTACTGTCCTGCACCATGCGCGGCTTCTGCGGCGCGGCTTTGTTCGTGCTCATCTGCTTCAATCCGTTCTGAATATTCCAGCGATTGTCTTGTCATCGCCATGACGTGGAGTGGACCACCCGTTTAATTCCCGGGTCAGCCACTGGCGCATGCGGCGTTTGCTGCTGCTCAGCTGACGTTGATAAATCGCATCGAAGAATGGCTCCAGCTGTTCCGGAATCAGGTCATCCGAGATGCCATCGGTCATGAGCAACACGCCGTCACCGGCCTGGCACAGCGCGAAAGTTAGGCTGCAGTCGGCCTCTGCCGCCTGCGCCAAGGTCGTGGTCAGATTGCCAAAGCCTTGGCGCGCATCAGTTACGATTCTGAACACACCCTGACTCCTGACTAGCAATAAGCCATCGCCAACCTGGCCCGCCACACCGTGACCCTGATCGTTTACCCTGGCCCAGAGGCAGGTTGTTTCATGCAGCCGATAGCGCTCACCAAAGTGAGCCAGCCAGGCATCACGCAGGTTGTGGGCTACCGACTCATGGGCAATGCCACGCTGTTGGCGGGCGAGTTGCCTGAACAGTTGCACGGCTTTACGTGAACCCAGATGGCTCAGCGGGCGGCTGCCCAGTCCGTCAGCCACTGCAATGCACCTCCCGCCTGTGAGGCCGCTGACACACAGGGCATCTTGATTCGGTGAGCCGTCCAAAAAATGAGCAGGGCCCCGCACCGAAGCCCCGCTTGCCAACAAGCGCATCAGAACTCCCAGTCTTGATCGTCTGAGCTGGGGATCTGCAGTGGAGTTGATTGATTAGGCGTGGCCGACTGGCTGCGCGCGCTGACGCTCATAGTTACTGCGCGGAAGAACCGATAGATGTCGCCCGCATTTTCAGCGCGGAATAACGGGGCCTCTGGGTCATTGGCGAAGTCGCTGAGCATGGCTTCATCTGCATCAGCACCAATAGCCATAGCAAAACGAGTGGCCTTGGACGAACGCTCACCGTTGACCAGGCGAGCAAAGGGGGCTTGCCAGTCATCATTCGGGTAACCGTCGGAAACCAGCACGATTACCGGTTTGTAGGCTCGAGAGGGAATGCAGTCCTTGTCTTCGATCATGTCGTAAGCCAGTGTCAAAGCACCGCCCAATGGGGTCATACCCTCTGCTACCAGCCGCGTGAAGCCCTGTAGCTGATGAGCCGGTGTGAGCGGGAGGTTCAACTCAGCCTGGCTGCCGCCAAAGGTAATCAAGCTAACCTGAAGCTCAGCACGCAAACGACTTTCGCCAGCAAAGCTGGTGATCATGTCCTTGAGCCCTTTGTTCAGGGCTTCGATCTTGCCATCGACCGACATACTGCCGCTGGTATCTGCCATTACGATTATTGGCAGCGGGCGAGCGGTTTGGACTTGGAATTTTTTGAGTTCTGACATTTTCATACTTCCTTGGTAATCAGGTGTTTCTGTCCTTTTAGCGCATTCCGTGCCAACTCGTGTTTTCCTTTGAAAACAGCATGTTACGTACTCGTAAAGGCCGAGGACATTACGACACAAGTAGCATCCCTTATGTCATGGTAAATTTTTTTACGTCGCAAAACGGCCATGCCACCAAATAGCTGTCGATGGCTCAGCCAAGAAATACGCCTGTAGTTGGGATGATCCGTATACGGACTTACTTAGATACGTCTCAACTCCACCAGAACATCCGTAGCCCAATTCTGCTCTGAGTTCTGCACCTTTGCTGTTTCGACCACTTTAGCCATATGCATCAGTTGATCTTGAGCCTCAAGGTCAAAGTCGAACCACATGTCTGCATGCGAGCCAAAACGGACCTGCCAATAGGCAATGCCTTGGTCGAACCTGACCCGAAGGCTCCTGCCGTCCTCAAATTCAAGATCAAGTCGGCGGCGGTGAGGGACATCGCGGTTTGATGTTTCAACCAGAAGATCGACGGCCTGACCCGCCATAGCCGACAGCCATTTGCTGACGAAAAACTCAAAGTCGTCCTGCCTGGCCCAATCATCAAAGGCTTTGCGACCTTGCAGCTTTCCGGATTTGAAGAGCGTGGAAACCTGCAGCTGTGCATCGGCAGCGATACGCCCTTTTAGAAACTTGAACAAAGTACCCAAAATCGTGATCACGGCTGGGTTTTGGATGTATCGGTCCGAGTAGTTAATTCTGCTGATGGTTGCAGTTGTCATTACGTCAGCAATGAGCGGGTTCTCCGAGAGAAGCCCCCAGAAGCGCTCACCAAAAGTCAGCAAAGGGCCATTGAGTTCTTGGTGAATCGGCAAGTCGATGATCACGCTACCGTCGGAAGGCCTGCTCGCGGGGCTTGCAAGGTCAAATTCCGTCCAGCGAAGAGCAGGTTGAGATCGGGAAATAACCACAAGCGCATCACTCTGATGCCACTTAGGCCCAGGTATAACGGCCTGCTCAGAGCGCGAAGCCAGTGTGATTATCTCGCTTGCTCTGCTTGCCTGTACGGCAACATGCGTGTCTCGATCAGGCGAATAACAGCCGATACTTACGCCGAGTAGAGAAAGGCGCACCAGGTCCTGTAAAAGGTCTTCATCGGTGATGCCATTCGGCACAAGAAGCTCAACGGTCAGCTCATCAATATGCAAATAGCCATGGATCGCCTTACGGAACTGCGGGGCCAAGAGGTCCCATTCAGCCGGTTCCCCTGAGGCTACCAGTGTTAATTTCTCCACGCCCTCATTGATCAATCGACGCAGAACGGTCTCGATACTGCCAGGCGCATATTGCCCGTCTGCCAGGGAAAGCTTGTCTTCAGATGAAAGTCCTACGTAATGGACAAACTCATCACCGAGCCAGTCTAAAGCTAGTTTTCGGTCCAGCTTGTCATGGTCATGGCGGGTCTGGGAGTCCAACAAGCATTCGCTGCAACCACTCTCACAATGGGAACAGTGCAGAGTCTCAACCATCTTCCTAAGCAGATTTTCTATATGCAGCGGAGCGCTAGAGGCGAACCCGGCCCCTCCGCTGATTACATCGTAAAGCTGCAAAATTCTGATGGGCTGACCATTTTCCAGCTTACTTGGCCGCGTTGCATAACCAAGCTCAGAAGCCGAAATCCCTAGTATCTCGCCAAGAGCTATGCGCATGGCAACAGCGAGAGTCATCGCGATACAACGCCCCTGGTCGTTGTCTGGGATGTACTCGCCTTTGATAGGGTGCTGCAGCGTCAATTCAAAAACGTCAGTAAAGGAGGTAACACCCAGGCTGACGTTGGGGACAATATTGCCACTGCCTTGGCAAGGCAGCCGCTTATTGTTCTGGTCTTTATCGTCCTTACCAGGCCGGGGCGGAAAGTGCTCGCCAGAAGGTGAAAGACCCTGAGGGAAATCATCTGCTGTCAGCATAGATTCCGCGCGCCCACAGCTCATGCACAGGGCAAACCCAGCACCGTTCTCACCCGCACTGTGGTGAAAAACTTGACCATCCGCACCATAGGCCATCGAGCCTACGGCTGGATTTGGTAGCGGGGTTTTAGGGGCCTTAACAAAGACCCAGGCGGTTTCAACAGGAATAAACTTCTGATGCTGGATATCGTTTGAAGCTGACTGATAGGCATCAGAAACAAAACCAGATGGCTGCAGTACCTTGCGGATATTCGACGGCTTAATGACGGATAGGCATTCGTTATTAGTACAAATTAGCTCATCAATTTTGACCAACCCTTCCTCATAGCCGAGCTCGCCGCAGACGTCACAACGCCACGCGATATCCATCTTCTGAGCTTCACTGCTGCCGGCATTGAGATTATGCCAATGCAAAGAAACACCAGCGGACTTGAAGACTCGCCCATCCAAAACAATCTCGGCACCGGGCGCATACTCTCGAATGGCAATCGCGAGGTTGCGAGAGGGTAGCCCTTTATAACGCGACACGTTGTCCTCACGGTCGTGCTTTACCTTACTCCCGGCCCCTTTTTCACGGATGTAGTCCTCAATTGTGAAATTGTCGAAGTTGACTACATCTGTCGGAAATCCGTAGCCCGGCAGGAAGGTACGAGCAGATAAGTCACGGAGCAGGTATTCATTGCAGTGGCGGGCCTTCTCGACTTGAAGGCGCTTCAGGTATGGGCTGTTAGGCTTGGCCTGCTGTTCTTCAGACAGCAGATAGCAGTAGCTCCCCAGCCAGCGACCCTGCAGTTCTTTTAGCTGATCCATTGAACGCCTACGTAACTGATCTGGCGTAATCCCTGCCAGAGCAGTTCCTTTGACCAGCAACGAAAGCGCTTCATCAATGTCGCAAACAGCGAGGCCTAAACGCTCAAGAAAGCGATCGCACTGCGAACCCCCGGTAGTGTCGTCATAGAACCATTGCGCAGTGAGACTGGTTTTCTCGGTTTGAGTTGGGCCAACAACATTGCAGAGGAAGTCAGAAAGCAGCAATGAATTCACGTGCCGCTGCACAAGCCGAGCTGAGTTTAGAGCCACTGCGGGGGCAGGGATTTTTGTTTCAAACGGCCAACTAGGGTTGGCGAAGACTTGCTGGTCGTGGGGATTGTTTTTGCAAAGCGTATAAGCGAGTGCTCTTGATTCTTTGCTACGACCTGCCCGACCGGCGCGCTGGAGATAATTGGCCGGGTGTGGCGGCACATTGTTCATCACCACGGCAGAAATACCGCCGATGTCCACCCCCATCTCCATGGTGGTGGAGCAGTTCAGTACGTTGATTTCACCTCTTTTAAATTTGTCCTCATAGTCCCCTAAGCGCTCGGAAGACTGCTGGGCCGAGTGCTCCGCGGTGCGGTAATAGAAGCCGCCTTCCACAGCCCGATCATTGATATCTGTCCAGAGATTACGCGCGCGTAAGCCAGTGACATGAGTGTCGGCCGCTACCTGAACTCTGATCTTCGCAAGGCCGAGGGCATAATCCTCCTGCGAGCGATCCAGCTCCCAAACACTGGGGAGCTCAACTGGCTCACACACAAAACTTTTTCGCTTCTCATCGCTAAATTGGGAAAAATCCAAGTGCGCAGGTAGGTAAGGGGTAAATCCTTTAAAGGTCGTATCAAGAAGCTTATTGGTAATGGGGCAAACAAATGCTTGATCAACCAACGAAAACAGCATGTGCTCTTTAGGCAAAAAGTGCCGGTTCTCATCAGGCTTCAAAGCTGCACCAGGTTTGGTCAACTGGATCCATGCGGCCTTTAACCAGGAATTAACCAAGTCAACATCAGATGAGCTTGAAGGATTCAACCCTGCTCCCAAAAGCAGCAGCTTGGTCAGGCGGTGTGAGTGGTTGCCATTACGAATCTGTGGCCAGCGTTTCACTCGATTTTCATCAGCTTCTTTCGAATCAGGCTGACGCAGGGTTTTGGAGGAAAAACGACTACCAATCCAGTCCTTCCACTCCTCAGCCATCTGGATGAAGCTGTTTTCACGCACATGAAAATCCAGCGCAACTTTTAGGAAGTCGCGCCAGTCTTCCAGGCTTAGTCCCTTCTGCAGCCAATGGGCTGGGGGCTCTTGAATCTTGTTTAACCCAACATACCCGACCTTCACCAGCCCTTGAGTTTCTAAGCTGTTTTGGCGTTTTGGGCGACGCCGGAACTCGCGGAAAAGCAGCATTTCGGCAAGCTTTTGTGGCCCATCTGACTCTTTAAATATCTCAGGCTTCTGATACATGTTCACACGTAACATAGGGCCTTTATCTTGGATATCCGCACGCTGCCTGAGCTCATTTACAAGCTCTGACCACGCCAAAGAAATGAGTGACGGCCTGATCTTTTCACCATTCGATGCTGCAAGTAGTGCTGTAAGTCGTGCGACCTTGTCCTCAGCGACCTTAACCTCTTGCTTGATATCAAGGCTGCGGTATAGCGCCACCTCTTCTTTTGCTTTAACAACTAGTTGCTGTAGCACCTCGGGATCAACGTTGCTGGATGATGCCTGGTCACTGCCGTAGCTCTTTTGATGCCAGTTCAAAATCTCTACAACGAGCCCCCGCAATCTGCTGCGTTCAGCCTCCTGTTGCATACGTACAGCCATACGTGCCGTGCCTTGGCGACTGTCTGTAAAGGTAATCAGCCTACGTCCACGTCCTGGCAGCGACTGTGGACCAAACGCCGGTTTCTGATCTTCATCTTGATAGTCCTGGCAATACTCCAGAACAGTGGGAACGGCGTTCGCCACATAAAAAGGGCCGCCCAACATTGCGCGCCGAAAAGGGAAAGCACCCTGAAACCCGCTATACCTGCAGTCTTTGCGACTACAAATCAAATCCTGATCATTTAGGCCAAGCCGCTCACCTGTGCCAGTGTTGGCGAAAAAACTACCTGTTTCATGATCAAACTCGACGAGCCTAAACTCATCTGAAAGATTTTCAGCGGAGCAGAGAATGACGGGGACTTTGATTGAACCAACTGCAGCGTTAGCTTCAGATTGATCATCTTCGCTTGGCATTTCTGACTGCAGCGAGAACTCATCCCCACCTGAACTCTCCCACTGAATCAACTTTCCGCCTTTATCACGAGCCAACAAGTGAGGCTCATTGCAATCATTGCAGAACGCTAATTCGAAAACCGGGCTGCCACAGGAACAGGTCTGGCGCTGGCTCACATACACATAGCCAAAGGGCCACTTGTCTTGCAGCGGTGTTCCTTTCTTTGCTGAGCAGTGCTTATCAAAACACGCCCACAGACCGTGGGTCGTACGCTGAAAGAAGTGAGCACGCAGCTTCAGAAATGCAAGCTCAGACTCATTGGGGCGAGTGCCAGAGCACAGATCCAACCAGCGCAAGACCTCATCTTGGGTTAACGGTTGCCCCTGCTCTCGACTCATGTAACTGGCCATCTCGGTCAGTTTCAACGGCTTAGAGGCACTCACCAGTACATGCCTCAAAGCGCGAGCCAGAGGAGAGTGCACAAGCGCGTCATAACGGTCGGGGTGAATCTCCGGGTCGTCGTGATTTACAGCAGGCATAGACTCAAGTTGCTGCAAGTTGACCGGTGTCTGCTGGCACGATGCAAGTTCCGGAATAACGCGCTTACCGCCCCATACATCAATCTGACTGATAGGCACCCCGGACAAATCGGAGAGGAACTGTTTCAGTTGCTCTGCAGCATCATCACCAGCAATGGTTGCGGAGGTCGCAACAAAGCGAACGTCCTTAGGCGTAACACCAAAGGCAGTCATCACGCGTCGTAACTGCAGTGCCAGCTCTGCAGCCTGCGAGCCTACATAGGTATGAGCCTCATCTAGGACAATCCAGCGCAGAGATTTCTGCTCTCTCGACTTGCGCACAATAGGCGCATCGACCTGACGCACTAACATGTATTCAAGCATGGTGCCGTTGGTCACCAGGATCGGGGCTGGCTGCTCGCGCATCAGCTCGCGCGACAGGATTTCGTTGGGGCGCTCAATCTGCTCGGTGCGCTTTTTGGCCTGTAACTCCTCGGTATTACCGTTATACAAACAATAACGAATCCCAGAGCCAAAGCTCTGTGTCCAAGCGTTCAGACGCTCGCGCTGCGAGTTAATCAGAGCGTTAAGCGGATAGAGAAAAAGTGCTCGGACACCAACCAAAGGCTTGCTTCCGGTATCGCGGTACTCCCTATAAAGGTCATCAAGCACCGGGACCATAAAGCACTCGGTCTTACCGGAGCCTGTACCACTGGTAACCACTACTGAGTGCTTCTTTTCTAGAAGGGAGCGCCAGCTGGCCAATTGATGCGTGAACGGTCTCCAGGTCGCGCCAAATCGGTAACGGCCATTGGCTTTACCATCAAGCGAAGCTACGACCTCCTTGCTGAGTAGATGCTCTTGAGCGGCCAGTTGCGCCATCGTAAAAGGCGACTCTTCCCAGCCGAAGGTTTGCTCAAACAAGGGCGGGGCTAGGAAAGAGCCCTCCTTGCCACACTCTGCGCGCATAAGCCCACCAAGGTGCTCACGCAAGCCAGGGTCGGTGATGCTCAAAACACTCAAGGTTGACTCTGTAGTGCGAGACAGCGCCTGCTCGACAAGCGAAGAAAAATACTTATCCATTGACTGGTACTGCCTTATGCATAGCCATGAGGTTGCTCAGCAAACAATACTGGTAAATGCTGCTGAACCAGCTCGAATCGAAATCGCGAACCTGTCGCAGGAAAAATATCGCCTCGACACTGTCGTCAAAAACATCTGAAAACTGTGCTTTACCGCTCGCCACAGCAGCAGCGAAAACCGGCAGATAGACAACAGCATTGCGGTAATCCATTTCCAGACGGAAAGAAATCACCGACTCATTCTGCTTCTCGTACCAACGCGCCAGCCTCTTGCCACCATACTCAGGCCACGTCGCATCACTACGATCTCGCATCAATTGGTGATACCAGCCGTGAACTATTCCCTGGAATATGTCGAGAGGCATTTGGCGCTCAGGACTTAAAGCTTTTCCTAACAGATGTTGCTGAACGCTTTCTCCATAGGTCGGAAAAACCTCACCTAGCCGGCTGAACATCCTGCCAATCAGCGCCGAAATAGCTTCCTCTGCAACCCCCTTAATCTTAAGAAATGCACCGTAGCGCCTGGCGGCCAGATGTATTTCGTTAACAGGCAAGAATTCCCAAAAAACCGGGAACTCAGCTTCAATCCGGCTCAAAAACTTTGGATCCATCTCAAATTTTAAAAGCGCCATCGACAATGCACGGGTATGACCCACAAGTGCTTTCCAGACCTCGAACGTTGCTAAAGGCAGATAACCGTAACCCTCATACAACGACCTCAGAAACTGCCATCCGCTGTGCATAGGGTTCACGGCCATGGAGTCCAAAACAGGCCCAAATGAACTGACAGGAGAGGCATGATCAAAGGTCAGAACAGCTTTTTGCAGGCTTTGGGCATCATCACTATTCGGGACCGGTTCCCAACCACCGAAAATAAACAGCGGCCTGAAAGAGGCAGGTGATCCCTGCTTAGGCAACACCAGCCAGGGGCCATTTTTCTCCACCAATGCCGGCAGCTCAAACTCACCGGTGGGTACGCCTTCGCTAGTACGTGAACTGAGGTGAACGGCACCGCGCATCGGCTCATGCAGCAGCATCAAAATCGGTTCAGGTAACGCGGCACTGCCCTCCTGCAAATTGGCAGCGCGTAGCACCTGACGATCACGATCCAGCAACATCTCCATTGCATACTTACGCACACGGAAATTGGCGTCCTGACCATGTCCGAATACCCTTAAATCGACCACCTGATCGATACCGGACTGCAGTGAAAGCAAATCAACTATCTGCTCACGGATGCTGAACAGACTAATTTCTAAAGGCTTTTCGGTAGCTGTGTAGGACCAACGATAGGACGCGTTCTTGGCAGTATTGCCCTTGAGGGTCAATTCCAATCCGAATTTGGTGGGTGCACCGTTGCGGCCAAACAAATAAATTCGCGCGCCCAGCAGATCATCAACACTGATGTCGCGCTTGAGCTGCTTACCACTGCCATCAATGGCTAGGCAGCCCGAGTTGGGGAAAGGCAGCTCAATTTCAACCGGATCTGAAAGCAAGCTTGGCGTGACTGAAAGACGCAGCCTGATCGGCGGCAAACCCTCTGTTGAGAGTTTGAGCTCGGTGTGGCCCTCCCGCTTAACCTTCTGAGTTATAAGACCGTCATCCATCACCTGTAACAGGCAACGTTGCTGGCTATGCACCAGAATGCTGCCCTGTCCTGGCCTTTCGCCGCTACGCAATTCAAGACGGAAATCAGCCGGCAGGATACCTATCCTGCGGCGCAACAACGTGTCTCCACTGCGGTTGCGAACTGCCACATATTGAGCGCCGAGCATTTCCTGCAAAACACCAGTGCCGGGTTGTTTACCGCCAACGTAAAGATCACCACCTTGTTTTTGCAGCTCGTCGGAAGCACCAGGCCATTGCACCCTAGGCAGACCTACAAAAGTGACTGCAGGTTTTGTTGCCCAGCCAAGCTCGCTACCGACCAGTTCCAAGCCGAAAGCCGAACCGGCAGAGTGCCCCGTACGAATTCTGTAAAGCCCATCACAGTCAACTTTGAACTCGGTTTTACCCTGTACTTTTAATGTGCGCAGAGCCAGTGCCGAAGGCATATCAGAGATGCAGGCATCGCCGCAGTCCTCTTCGCGAAGCAAAACGCTATTGGGCGGTAACAGGAGCATTAGCTCCTCGGCGGCGCAATTGAACGAAGCCTGGCCACAGAACTGCCAGCGGTCATTGAGCGGTTCAAAACCTACTGGAACTTCGCCAAGGGCTATGGTGCTGTTCTCAATGGGTAAAGAAGCGATGAACATCCCCCCAGCCATGGCCACCAGGCTCAATGGTAAAGAGCAATCGCGACGGCGCCCCATAACCTCCCGTTGCCGCAGCCTGATGCGTGCGACAGCGTTATCCACAACGGCATAACCTGGGCCTAGGTTAGCGATGACCGCTTCGCCTTCTAGAATCGCAAGCTCGAAGCGCGTGGTAGAGGGCTGCATGGTTAATTGAAAAACCACTTCTGCCGGCAGCGACACCTGCACCTTCAGCTCACTGGGTTGAGCTTCGTGCCAATAGTGTCGGCAGGCCCAGCCGCCAGACGCCTTGCGACGCCTTCCACCTTCAACGGTGGCAGTTTTTAGCAACCCGTTAAGTAATTCACTGCCGGTTTGGTTATCCAGCGGTAGTGGGAACAATTCACGCCATTTGGGATTCATGGCATCTAAGCGGGCAACCGGCTCGTCGGCCTGCACCAGGCCATAGTCACGCACCAGAGACACTAGCTGATCGGCCATATGCGCAATCAGCTCTACTGAAGTCTGCGTGGCAAACACCTGTGGTAGGTTCGCCTTTTCCAACTGTTGCTCTACCTGCTGTGCAGTGCTGTAGCCCAGGATGTGCCACTGGTCATACTGTTTGAGCACACGATCAAAAAGCGTCTGGAAGCGGCTTCCACCTTCGCGCAGTACTTGAAAAGGAAGCCCTCCCTCACTGAATAATGAGCCAAGAAAGTCCCTGCGCTCGGACTCATAGAAGTGCATTGGGCGCGTCCAGTAGCGCTCCAATCCTTTGGGAATTGTTTTGGCCAAATCGCCTGAAGAAAGGCTATACCCCAAGGTTTTCCAGATCGGCTCCCAGCTCCAGCCATGATCACGCTGATACTCGCGGCGATACCACTCAGAGCAGAAGAGAACCAAACAAGCGCTTGCGGCCATATCATTCACGGCCTGATCGAAGGAGCCTAGCTCCCTGAGCTGGTGCAACAGGTCAAGGTACTCTTCGTGACTGCAGTGATAGGCATACAGCCCACGAGAATCAGGAGAATGAAGACCTCGGCGCTGAAGAAATGTGCCGAGCCAGCTGGAGAATTTGAATACAGATTGAGGCATGAGCTACTTCCTTGATTGAGCATGCACGACCGAACAACGGACTCAAAACTTGCAACGTGACTTAACCTGCTGCACTGAGATAGCTCTCGGTTGACCTACCAGTGCGCGATCACAATTCCCGGTAATACTGCTTAATCTTCTGCGCCATCAACCGGCGGCGCTCGGCCAGGAAGGCTTCGAACTGCTCAGGCTGATAGGCAGCGAGGTCATGCGGGAGGCAGTTGGCAGCCAGGTTGGCCTTAAGGTCTTCCAGGCTGATGATCGCACCATAGTGCGCTGCGCCTTGCTGACACTGGTCAAAGACCTTCGCCATATAAGCGGCCGGGGCGGTGTCGCCGATCTTGATGTTCACTTCCTGCTGCACATAAACGTAGTTGGCCACTTGGTTGTACTTGCTTCTGAGCAGCCCCCGCTGCTTCAGGAAGTTCTTTGGGAAGATGTGATGGATATCGCCGTGGTGCGTAAGCATGTCGCGCACGGTGATGTCTTTGGACAGGAAGCCCTTGTCACCCCGATTGGCTTGCGCGGCCCAGAACACCTTGATAGCCGGAGCGTTGACGGAAGAGGTGTTCAGCGACTGCGGCAGGCCGAAGTCCCAGAAGGCGTCAGACAGTTCAGCCGCTTCGATCTCCGCCAACACATCGGCAAACGGCCTGTCATGTATGGCCTTGATGTCCTTATCGAAGCGTGACTCCGGTGAACCCGAGTAACGCCCTGTCAGCAGCGACATGACGAACCAGCGCCGCACCCAGCTTTCGATATTGGGGTTGTTGCCCAGGTCGCGCTTGAGCTTGAGGTACAGCACGTAGGCGAAGTTGAGTGCGTTGACCGAGCCGATCATCGAGCTGTCCACGTATCCGGCCGAGCGGATGATCATCAGGAATCGTTTGAAGTGCGTTTCGTTGATGAACTCCTTCACCCCTTCGCTCAAAGTCTTGAATGAAGCTTCTTCAATTTCCTTCTCGTAGCTGCGGGTCTCGAAGTTACGGCCCGAGAGCAGCCCAACCAGATCCGAGAGCCGCCCACGGTTGAACTTGGTGGTGAAGGCCACGCGCAGCATGTCCGAATAGCTGGGGTCGTAGAGGTCGTCGTTCTCACCCTTCAACCAGCGCATGGCGCGGAAGTAGTCGGTCTGCACGAAGGTCTTGTCGTTGTTTTCAATGTGCGCGTAGAACTCTGGCGCGATGGACAGGTGGCAGAAGTAGTCGATGGCCTTGCGCAGGGTGTTGCCGTCGAACTCCTCGTTAGCGGCGATTTTCGACATGACGAAGTCCGCCTGACTGAGCACCACGCCCTTGGAGTTGATGCGGATAAAGATCTCGGTGACCGTCTCGATATCCAGATCCGCCGCCAACTCGATCAGGCCGATCTGTTTTTTGGTGATATCGCACAACCTGTCCAGGCGCTCGAAAACCAGATCTTCTTTCACATCTGGATTTAGCTTGAGATAGTCTCTCGCCACCTTGTAAGACCGCAGCTCGCCATTAACGATGGGGGCGATATCAGGTAGCCAGGTTTTGTCCTTCTCAATGGCGGGGTTACTGACCTCAAAGCGTTCTTCGATAGGGTGGAAGGCGATGCGGATACGCACCTGCTGGTAATCCTGATTGACCACCTGCTGCCCGGCAATGGCGGCTGTCAGCGCCGTGACCCGCTGCTGGCCATCAATCAGCACCTTCTTGCCCTCGGCCAGCGAGCCGTCTTTCAGCTTCACCGTCGGGTTACGCCAGGCAATGATGTAACCCACTGGAAAGCCTTGATACAGGCTGTCCATCAGATCGCGCACCTTGGTGGCATCCCACACGAATGGCCGCTGGATTTCCGGAATGGCGATTTCACCGGATTTAACCCAACTCAGCAGCGTTTCAATCAGGTGCTGATTGACGGAATATTTTTGCGAAGACATGTGCACTCCTTTGCAAACGTGAAAGCAACCTACCAAGAGCGGCCAGCGGCTGCGACAGAGGGCTGCAGGCCCGGTATGGCATTTTGCCCGATGGTAGCAAATTGCTATAGCTTCGATGTCATTGATGGGGTCCACCCTGCATCTGCAGACGCACAGACCGAGGCCGACTGCCTGCCGGCAGCGCCGGCAGCGAAAACCACATGATCACTCGTGGAGGTATGCCCAGCGCCCCAGCAGGGTTTTCGATTCGACCTGGTCATAATTCTGCTTTGGTAAATAAACGAGTTGATCCCAGTTCAAACCACTACCCGCTTTGAATAGCAGTGCCCATTGATTGCCATAGAAACCTTTGAGAGCCGCCTCGCCCGTTACAATCTCAAGTGGCGGCAGCCTGCCTGGGATCGCCTCAACAAAGTCAGGCACCAGTTGCTCCAGGCGCTCAGGTGGCGCTCCTGTAGTCTCTATGTAGTGCTCTATCGCGCTGACCAGCACCGCAGCACGATCACCCGCCAACTCATAGGCTTTCATTCTCATTGCTGTTCCCGCCTGCAAACCGGCAAGGCCGCCTAGAAGCACACCCAGCATGATGACCGGGAAATACTCCCGCCACTTTCGGCTCACCAGCATAACCAGCAGCGCAACAAGCACATGGATGGCGGAATAAACCACCACAAAGAAAACAACAACCTCCAAGCTGGTACGCCCCCACGGCGCATAACCCAGCAAAGGCAGCGCTCCCATGATCAGGCTTGGGGCAGCCGTAAGGAGGGCTGCCTTGAAAAAGCCTGACTGCAGAATTTTCTTTCGCAATTATTCGTAATTCTCAAAAGAGCCAAAGAAAGACCAACGAGCAGTCGCCTAAGACGGTTGAATGGATACAGCCTTCCATCCCCAGCTTTCACGCTTCTTGTTGTAGACCTGTACCGCCGTACCGGAAACCTGCTGACCGTCTTCGATCTCGCAGCGCTCCACCAGCGGCGGAGGAATAAATATTTCGCTCGGGGTAAAGCCCATGCCGTTAGAGACGCGAACCGGCTCGGTGAAGTCCTTGCGCAACAGATCGCCGGGCACTTTCTCGCTTGCTTTCACTGCAAGCACACGGTGCTGGGGCCCCCGCTTTGAAACATAGCGAACAAGCTGCACCTCGATGGCATCGCCCTCGGCAAACGCACACGGCAATGCCGACATCGGGATCTCGCCATTGATCTCCCGGCTGACGATGTATCGAATGGCCTGTTTGTCCTCATTCACCTGGTTCACAACCCCTAAAAGCTCGGGCGCGATATCCCACGGTGTTTCTGCATGCCGGCTTTCTAGCACGAAGAAATTGAATCGCTGATCTTCATCAAACTCGCCCTTGACCCTGACTGCATCGCCCGCAGCCAGTTTCATACGGCCTAGTTTTGCGTCTGGGATGGATATTTCAGTGGGTATAGACGACGTGCGTAAGAACACTCGTCTTTTCGTCTTGTCCTTTTTGCCATCCTTGCCTGGGACAACGAAGGTATCGCCAACATTGGCATCGATCCAGGGCAAGTCGTCAAACAGCAGCGCCTCGGCAGCTGCTGCATGAGCTCGGTAGTAATCCCGGTTGGATGTCTTAGCCTGCGTCTCGGTAAACCACGCCTGTGCAGCCATCTCGGCAATGGATTCGGGGACTTTGTGCCCCTCCTGCTCCTTGGACTGAAGGATGGCCTCCACTTCATGCTTGGCTGCGGCATAGTCATTCACTTCCAGCATGCGCTGGGCGATTTTTAACCGTATTTTCCCCGTGAACTTAACCTCAGCCGGACAAGTCAGCGCTTTGCAATAACAGGCGTAAGCGGCTTCCGGATCTTTCTGTGAAACAATTTCACCGAGCAACCCCCAAGCCCAGTAGTCGTTTGACTTCGCCTTGGTAACGGCAATGCCAAAGGCCAATGCCTCGTCATGCCGGCCCAATGCGAGCAGCACTTTCGCCTTGTTCAGTTTGAGGAACACATTGTCTTGGAAGCGTTCGATGGCCAGATCAATGAACGGCAGCATGTACGCCTGTTCTTCAGCATGTTCAGAAGCAGCGGCTTCCTTGCCCGCGTGCTGGATGACCTTCTCAGCCAATGATGGATATTCCTTGCCATCCTCAGCACGGTAGCGCTCGAAATCATCAGGACGCAGGTACTTGAAATTCCACTGCCGGGAAAACGCCAGCATGCCAAGTTTGTCTTGGCCGGCCAGTTTGGCGGCCAACTGCAGTACGCAGGAGTGGAGAACAGAAGGCTTGTCGAGGTCTAGCTTGAGGTAATCGCTTAGATTACGTTTGACCGCTCCGAGGTTAACGTTTTCGCCAGCCATCAGCTCCTTGGCTTGCTTGTACAGCTCCCAGCCGAAGCTGGTCTGGATTTCCTGATCGGCGGCCCCATTCGCCCAGACCTTGCGGTAAATGGTTGCTGCTTCTGCATGCCGGCCATTCTTGCTCAGCGCTTTCGCTTCGCTGATCTGCTTACCGAAGGGATTGCACAGCGATAGCGCATTGCGAATACCCTTGGTGAGGACATCGTCAGAGGGATCGAACTCAATACTTTCTAACTGCATGCGGTAATGGGGCAGGTTCTCCGTGCTGCCATGTTTGACGTCGCGCTTGATGAGGTCGATCAAGCACCAGCCGAATGCCTTTCGATCCCAGTCATCAACCTGCGGGGCTGCCATCAGCTCAAGCGCCAGCTTGTAAGCCTCGTCGATGGCGCCTTCTTTACGCTTGGCGAATACTTCCTTGTTGGTAATCACGCCTGCATTCCTTGTGTAAGCAACTGGCCCACTTCTCCAGCCAATGCGCCGGGAGAGCATGCGGTTATCACCGGCTGGCACTTCGTGAATTGATCTTTGCCGTTGTACCAGACATCGAAAACGGCAACCTCGCGGTCCCTGGCAAAGCTGTAGCGCTGGCACCATTGCTGTTCGACGACTTTCTGGACGGTGATGCCTGTAACGTCACACAGCGTGAGCATTTTTGCGTGGAAATCATTGAGGAACTGCTTGGAGAAATGCACCTTGGCTACAGTGGACTCACCACTTGCTGCAAGCGGTAGCCCCTTTAGAGCAGAAAACAGAGCGGTAAGCTCGGCACCCAGTTCTGAGAGATGAGGGGCAGCCACGCCGGTAATCTTGTTCTTGCTGTTGTAGGCGATGTCTATACGGGCAGACTCCGCTTCGCGCCTGAAGTAGTAAACCTCTTGGTACTGGTTGTGGTGGACATCCTCGATGCTCACGCCCCGACCCTCAATTAGCTTACGCACCTCAGCCAGCAAGGAACGCAGTAACGTCGCGCTCGCGGGAATGCCAAAGGTTTCGGACTCCCCCTGCGAAACAGCCGGAGCAATAGACGGCGGGGCAATGGGGGCGGCGGCTTCTTGTGGTTTTACTGCGACGAGCATCGCCAGAGCAGGGTTCGAGACCATTTCGATGCCGCTCCATGGCTGGATACTTGGTGGGTCAAGCAGATACAGGTTGCGCGCCGTTCGCGTGATCGCCGTATAGAGCCAGCGGAAATAGTCGGCCGTCAGCTGGCTTTGGTGGCTTTTGCATTTCACAAACACGTTGTTCCATTCACTGCCCTGGGCCTTGTGGCAGGTGATGGCGTAGCCGAACTTGAGCCGCAGAGCGTTGAAATAGGGATCCGCCTTCAAGGTGTGCTTGAACGCCGTATTCTTGCTGTCCAACCCCGAGTTGCGCATGCGGAAATCGACGTAGAGGGCCTTGTGCTGATCGGAGGACAGCGCAGGCTCTTTGCTATACAGCAGATCCTCGATGATCTTGGCTTGGAAAAACCGGGGGCTACCATCGAGCTCCCTGAAGCCGACAACCACATCCTTGAACAGCAGAGAAACGTATATTTCTTCAACTAATCCTGAATCGGGATTTTTTCTTTTCAACTTGACGGTGCGCTTCTCGGCGGGCCCGAGCACCTGACGTATCACGCCGAAGTCGCCGTTGGAGATAAACATCCCGTAGGCGTTGCTATTGGCGACAGCCATCACTTTGTCATTCGGCATCACTTCCTCGTTGCCGGGGAAAAAGTGCTCGCGAATTGCCCGGTTGTAGTCGCCAACATCAGAGTTGGAATGGGCGATGACGATGGACTCTCCGTTGATCTTGCCGCCGCAGGACTCCAGATAGCGCGGTAGTAGATCCTGATGTTCAACCCTCTCAACCTCTGGATAGTCGAAATCCATCGTCAGGTTATTGAACACCTTGGTCTCAAGCGAGCGACGCAGCGGCAGTGCGTTGGCGATGATCCCGCTGGCCGATTTCTGCCGCACCACCTCCGACAACTCGAAGCCGGTGGCGCGTGCGTGGTGATGGCGAAACAGATAATCCGCGTCCAACGCGGGTGAGAAGTTCATGCCCACCGGCGGCAGCTGCGCATCGTCGCCGATGAAAATCACCTTCTTGCTGTGATCGTTATGATCCAGATTCACAAACTTGAGAAAGTCGGCCAGCAAGTAACCCGTACCGAAGCGGAAGAACTCAGCCTCCTGATAGATATCGGCCACCATCGACGCCTCATCGACGATGTACACCGTATCGGCCGAGAGGCTGTTCACCGCTAGTTGCGCGTAAAACTTAAAGGTCTCGGTGCCGTCGGTATCGTCGTCTCGATACTCAGCAATATCGTCGAACGAATAGATGGTCTTATGCAGCGTGTAAGCGGGTGATTGGGTTTTGCTGGCGATCACCTTCGACGCCTTGCCGGTGGGTGCGGCGAGCACATAGTTGCGACCAATCGCGCGGAAATACTCGGTCAGCCCCTTGGTGATAAAGGTCTTCCCCGTGCCCGCGTAGCCTTTGAGAAGGAATACGCTCTCCGTCTTGCTACCGAGGAATTGTTCGATCTGCTTGACCAGTTCCGCCTGCCCGTTGGTCAACGTATAGCCGGCAAACGCGTCGTGAATACTAAGATGCCTGCGCGTGTTCGCGGCGTTGAAATCGATACTGTCCAGGGCCTGGGCCGAGGCGCCCTTGAAATCATCCAGCCTGGCCTGATCAGGTGCCGTGGTGATTAACGCGCCTTTCTCTGCGGCTTCCAGGCGGCTCAACTCGTCTTTCGCCATGGCCAACTGCTCGGCACGGTCTTCTGCAGGGCTGCCCGGCGCCGTGGCTTCAGCAGGAGCCGTGAAAGGCGGATAGGCATCGGCAGACTCACCGCTATAGGTCTTGTAGAGCCACTGACCGATCAGATACGCATCCCCAAGCAGGGAAAGGGAGACACTGGCATCGATAAAACTACCGTGGGCGGCTTTATTGCCGATCATCCGCAAGGCGTGCAGTTTCTGCAGCACGCTGTAGCCAACCACTTCCTCAAAGGCCGGGTATTTGAGCTTCTCGAAGAACCCATCGGCCGGTTCACTGGGCAGACACAAATCCCGGTAGAGAACGCCAACCAGTACCTCTGCAAAACAGCGGAGTTTAATGGCCGCGGTGTGCGGGTCGGCAAACACATAGCGTTCAGCAAAGGCGGCGTGCTGATACAGCTCGGGCCAGCGTGACTGCAGCGGAACAAAGTTATCCGAAACCATTCATTTCCCTTACTCGACCGGGCGAATCCATACAAAGATCAGAGAATTACTTACCGCACACAAAGGTTACCCCGCAGCCTTGCCGTCAATTAGCGCTTGGAGCCTCTGCATTTTCAGCAAAACTTCAGCAGCCGCTTCTCCAGTTAGGCGCCCTGCCAATTCCTCATAGGCAAGCAAAAGCTCCTTGCGCTTCCCCGCAACTTGACGCTTTGAAAAGCGAAAAAAATCCGGACAAGCAATTTGAGCCTCTAAAACTGCCGCAGTCGTCTCTAGCGCAGGCGTCCTTCCGGCCTCAAGGCGCTCCTTAAGTGAGCGGTTATATGCAACCGAAGAATCGTTGAGCGTTGTAAGCGATCTGTTAACCGCTTCAAAAACCAAACCCAGCCCTTTCAACATGGCAGACAAAGCACTTCTTAAACCCGACATGTGGCCTCCTCAGAAACGCGTAATCCGCCGCAATTGAAACCACTGGAAACACGCACCTTGCTGGCATCCCACACAAAAGGCCGCTGGATTTCCGGAATAGCGATCTCACCGGACTTCACCCAGCTGAGCAGGGTTTCGATCAGGTGTTGGTTTACGGAGTATTTTTGCGAAGACATAGACATTCCTTTGCGTGCTTGGCAGGCGCTTTACTCGACAGAAACAACCTGCAAGCCAGAAAGAACGGATTTAGTGAGATACGGCACTTTGCCTGAAGGCACCAAGTTGACTGCCGCTTCCAGGTGCACATCTTGATCGTCGAAGAAAATGTGCGGGGTGAAGGCACTGAAACTTTGGCAAAGCTATGAAACTCTTATCTCAATACAATAACCATGTTGCCTTAAAATAACTACCATCTAAAAACTAAGACTAGTCGCCAGTTAAAATTCTCTCTTAAAGCCTGGCCTTAATAGTTTCAAGGCCAGGCCACAGTCGAGTTAGAACCGTTTTGCAAGCCAACCAACCAATGCGACTTTAGCGTACGCAATTACTTTCGGCCCATACTCCCTAACGGTGTCGGCAACTGTGTCGAGCAAGTCTTCTTTGACATACTCGATTACACCCGAGAACTTCTCTTTGATGTGATCCCAGACGCCTTCTTCCGCTTTTTGCTGTGCCGCTTCCGAGACGTTTTCTTCTTTCGCTTCACGGGTAAAGGAAAATCGCTTCTCGGCAGGCAAAACATCCACAACCTTATCGACAACCTCCTTGAGGTTATAAGACTCCTCAGCCGCTACAGGTACGATCTTGTTAGTCGATACATTAAAGCGGGATGAAATGTCATTAATCTTCTTAATGATATTTTGCTCTTGCTCAACGCCCGGGCGATGGTTTTCAACATCCCAACCACGTACAGGATTGGTCTTATCTACCTGGGTAATCACAAAAAGCACTGGGCATGAGCTAACCGCAGGGCTCAGCACTTCTTCATAAACTTCCAGGGCAGATAAATATTTACGGTCATCAGCTTTAATAGCCCAAATAACCAAGTCCAAGTTGGGCACTAAGCTTTTATAAAGTTCTACGTACTCTTTATGACGAGCCGGATCCTCGCCGACGCCGGGCACGTCAACCAGTACAAGCCCGCCAGCATCACCATTGGAAATGAGTATTTCCTGAGGCTGTCGAGTACAGGCTTCAACATCACTGATGGCTGCAACATCTCGACCAAACAGTGCATTACATAGGCTTGATTTACCAACGCCTGAGTCACCAAAAACACCCACCTTTGGCGTGTAACTGCGGATGCGGTGAAGTTCTTCGCGAATTTCTTTGAGGATCTTCTGCTTACGCTGGGACTCTTCGGTGACGACAGCAATTTGAAGTTCAGACATTATCAAAGCTCCATTAACTAAAAGATCAGCTACGCCGATCTGCTCAAAATGACTAAATGCGCCAATACAGTCAATCCATATCAGCAGAAGTAATCACGGTGTATGGTGACTCCCTTGGCTAGCGCCACCCTGAAAGACATTTTTGTTCAGTGGCGCAATTAAGCTTTTCAGTTCTAATACGCTCACCCACGCTCTCGATAACGAGCCTCAAGGCTTCGAGGATGGTCGACTTGCCATAGTCATTGCGGCCGACGATGCCCGTCATAGCTTCGTCGATGGGAATGACCGTGGTGGCGCGGTAGCCGCGGAAATGGGGGAGCTTGACGGACTTGAGGCGCATGGTGATTTCCTTATCTACAGCTGTCCTGAAAACGCCAGTTGAGATAGCGACTCGAAAATTGGCATCTCGACCCCAGATTCGTGGCGCGCACTAAACGAAGATATTTTCTGAGCAAGGACAGCAAATTTCTCTTGGATCCCTTTGGTAGGCACCGGGATTTCAATTTCGTCAAACAGTGACTTTTTCAGAATCGGAAGTGTGGTTTGAATTGCTCTCTCTCTGACCAGATCAGGGAACAGCTTAAAAACAAAATAACCATAAACATCTAAAATCTCCGCCCCCCACTCCTGTGCATTTATCTGCTGATTAAATGCCACCGGACACCCAGCAATTCCAACCTTTCCAATAGTGGCCCCGATACAACAAACCAACAGGCTACCTGTGCGACATACTTTTGAATGTTCAGCCCCCTCTTGGGTTACCTCTCGTACCGAGGAGTCCACACGGCCAGACAAATCACCAGGGGTTACGAAAGGCAAGCCTTCGCCCCACATATCAGCTTTTTCACTCGGGGGCGTCCTCCCAGTAGCTGACTTACCCAGTAATTTAAGGCTTTTCTTGGGCCACCCCTTCGGATTTGTCACCGGGTCGCCGAGCATGTCCAGAAACACGGCGCGGAGGAAGTCGTCGGCGAGCTGGATGGCTTGCTGGCGTTTGCGGCGAATGGCGTCAGCCTTGTCGAGTATGGTGGCGATGCGCTTCTGTTCGGGCAGGGGTGGGAGGGGGATCTCAAACTCCCTTAGGTCCTTAGCTGACAGGTTTGGCTGGGCTGCACCATTTTCAAAGCGGGATATTTCACGAGCACACAACGTGCTTCGCAAGTAGTTTTTCAAATAATTCTCACAAATTGATTTGTCAGGCCTAATAATTACGAGAGAAGAGGCTATAGCTCCTTTGGGGACCGATGAGTCAACCACAGCAAATTTGCCAAGTGAACCTCGAAGGCAAAATAAAATATCCCCATACTGGACCTTTCCATTACTCAACAAATCATATCTTTCTTCTGAAATATAATTTGCCCCAGAACAAACTATCGAGTGTTCTTCCGTAAGATTTCCAGCATTTATGAAAGGTATGCCATGCGACAAAACACTGTCTTTGGAAGGGTAGTTCGTTCCTCTATCACCATTTACCAGCTTGCAGACCGCTCCAAGCTTCACCAAAGGCCAACTCACAGCATCTCCTCCAGCTCATCCAGATCCGCCAGAATTTCCTGCTCCAGCCCTTTGAGCCGCTGCAGAATCACCTTCGGGTCCTCAAAAGCTTCCTGCTGGTACTCCACTTCCTTGTAGCGGTTGATGGAGAGGTCGTACTTGTTGGCCACGATATCTTCGGCGGGCACGACAAAGGCCTTTTTGCGCTTGTCGCCAAACAGGGTATTGATGGTGCTGGCGCTGAGATTGCTTTCGACCATCTGCCGATATTTGTGCCACTGGGCGATGGCGTCGGGCAGGTCGTTGCTACCTTCGCCTTTCAGCTCGGTGCGTTTGTCGTCCAGCGAATAACCGTCGGCTTGCAGGTCGTAGAACCACACGCGTTCGGTGGTGCCGCCTTTGGTGAAAATCAGGATGGCGGTGCTGACGCCAGCGTAGGGTTTGAACACGCCGCTGGGCAGGCTGACGATGCCTTCCAGCTGGTTGTTATCCAACAGCTCCTGACGCAGTTGCTGGTGGGCCTTGCTGGAACCGAACACGACGCCGTCAGGCACGATCACAGCGGCACGGCCGCCAAGCTTGAGTGAGCGGAGGATATGGGCGACGAACAGCAGTTCGGTCTTTTTGGTTTTCACCAGGCCGAGCACGTCGGGGTTGGTGTTGGTTTCGTCCAGGCTGCCTTTGAACGGCGGGTTGGCCAGCACCACGTCGAAGAAGTCCTGCTCCTGACGCGGGTAGTGCTCCTTGATGGATTTGCTCAGGGAGTCCTGATAGCGGATGTTCGCGCCGTTCACGCCGTGCAGCATCATGTTCATGCTGGAGACGCGCAGCATGGTGGTGTCGAAGTCGAAGCCCCAGAACATCTGGCTGTTGATATGCTGGCGGTAGGGTTCGAGCAGGTCACCGGAGTAATGCAGGTTGCCGTCTTCGTCGGTGAAGGTGCCTTCCGGGCTGGAGTGCACGCGGTTGAGGTATTCCATGGTGCGGGCCAGGAAGCCGGCGGTGCCGCAGGCCGGGTCGCAAATGACCTCGGTGGGCTGCGGGGCGATCAGCTCGATCATCGCATCGATGATGTGGCGCGGCGTGCGGAACTGGCCGTTGATGCCGGCGGTGGTGAGCTTGCTCAGCAGGTATTCGTAGATATCGCCTTTCACATCGCTCTGGGTCAGCGGCAGGTCGTTGACCATCTCCACGGCGGAAGTGAGTACGGACTCGTTTTTTATCTCCAGATCGGCGTCTTGCATGTATTCGCTGATATGGCCGAGGCCTTCGCGCTCACCGCCCTCGCCTTCAGCGCCGCCGAGTTGGGCGAAGAACGGGTAGACCTTCTGCTTGAGGTGGCTGTGCAGCTCCTTGCCGCTCATGTTGCGGAAGTTCTTCCAGCGCAGCAGTTGGCCGTCCGGGGTATTGGGGAACAGGCGCTCGAAGGGCTTGCCGGTGCGGTTGGCCTTACGCTCAGCCACGTCTTCCTGCATGTCGAGCATGCGGGCGAACATCAGGTAGCTGATCTGCTCAATCACAGTCAGCGGGTTGGTGATGCCACCAGTCCAGAATTTTTCCCAGAGCTTGTCGATATCGTTGCGGATTTTGCCAGTGAGCATTAAGCAGTCTCGTATTCGGTTTCAGTGTCAGTTTCTGCCAGCAAATCTTCATCGTCGGCGCTGTCGATCAGCGCGGCGATGTTCTGCTCGGCAGGGATAAAGTCGATTTCCAGCGCAGCCTTGTCGACGAAATAGGCCGGTAGCTGCGCTTTGATAGCGGGTGCCAGGTTCTTGAATTCGCCCACCTGTTTGACCAGGTTGCCCTTGCCGCTGACCAGTTGGCCCTCGGCTTTGACGTAGGCCTCGGTGGCGGTTTCCAGGCCTTTTTTAATTTTCTCGAAGCTGGCCAAAAAGGTGTTGAGCTTTTTGAACACGGCCTCTGCCCGGCTGGCCAGGGCGGCAGTGTGCTTGTTCTGGTCTTCATAACGCCAGAGCTGGCGCACGATGTTAAGGCTGGTCAGCAGAGTGGTTGGTGTGGCCACCAGCACATTGTTCTCAATGGCTTTCTGGAACAGGGTTTCGTCGGCCTTGAGTGCCTCGACGAAGGCCGACTCGATGGGGATGAACATAAATACCATGTCCGGCGAATTCAGGCCTGGCAGCTTGTAGTAATCGCGATCGGCCAGCTCTTTGATGCGGCTGCTGACAGCCTGCACGTGCTCCTTGAGGGCAATCGCGCGCTCGCCTTCGTCTTCGGCATTGACGAAGCGGGTATAGGCATTGAGCGAGACCTTTGCATCGATGATCAGGTGCTTGCCTTGCGGCAGGTACACCACCGCATCAGGGCGCTGCGTGCCCTCTTCCGTGGTGATGCTGACTTCGCGCTGGTAGTCCTTGCCCAGTTGCAGGCCGGAGCGTTCAAGTACGTTCTCCAGCACCAGCTCCCCCCAGTTGCCTTGCAGCTTCTTCTGGCCGCGCAACGCGGTAGACAGCTCGTGGGCCTCGGTAGTGATCTGCTGGTTGAGTGCCTTGAGCGATTCCAGCTCTTTGCGCAGCTCACCCTGCTGGGTGGTTTCGCGGTGATGGATCTCCTGCACTTCGCGCTTGAAGGTGTCGATGGACTGCTGGAAGGGATTCATCACCGCACTCAGGGAAAGCTGGCTGCTTTCCTGCAGTGACTTGGTTTTGGCCTCAAGGATTTCGTTGGAAAGCACCTTGAAGTGTTCGCTCAAGCTAGCCTTCTGCTGCTCGAAGTTGGCCAGTTCGCGGGCGTGGCTGGCCTCGCGCTCGTCCAACTCAGCTTTGAGTTTGGTTTCCAGGCGTTTGACCTCAGCGAATTCACCCTGCAGCGCTGCGAGCTTATCGTCTGCGACCTTCAACTGCCCTTTCAGGTCAACCAGCTGGGCGCGGGCTTCGTTGTTTGCCTCCTCGAAGCCCTTGGCGCTTTTACCTTCCTGCGCCAATTCAGACTTCAGCTTACTGACCGCTTCACGCTCTTTTTCAAGATCAGCCAGGGCCAGGTCAAGGCGCTTTTGATAGTCCTCAACATTTGCTTTGAGGCTGCGGATTTCCGTCTGCGCTGCTTCATGCTGAGTGACCGCGTGGTGATGCAGTTTGGCGGTCTGCTCCAGCTTTAACTCAAGGGCTGCATGACGATCCTTGGCCTCTTGCTGCTCTTTGCTCAGCCGCACTTCATTGTTGAGGGCTGCCTGAAGTTTGGCCTTCAATGCGCTTTCTTCGATTTGAAGCGCCTGGCCGCGTGACTCTGCGGCCTTGAGTTGCTCGCTCAGCGCCGAACTGGCAGCTACTGCTGACACCTGTGCTTGTTGCGCTTGCTCAAGCTGCGAGGTGAGCCGGCTTAGTTGCCGCCCTTGCCGCAGGGCTGCGACAACATAGCCGAGTACCAGACTGGCCAGAGCTGCGATCACGCAGATTACGATGATTTCAGTCGTCCATTGGCTGGCTTGCATAATCACTCCTAGTGACTGGCTGGCGGGGTGTTCCCGCGCAAAAAGGGCTTAAGCACGGCGACCAACTCAGTTACATCGGTGGGGGCGAAGACGCCGTCGATGCCCTCGTGGGAGATGCTGGAAAACGGCACGTCGTAGAGTGTTTCAATCACGATGCTGCCGTGCTGAGCGATGTAGTTTTTCAGCAGATTCATAAAGCGCACCTGCTGAGCGGTGAGGCCGGGATGGGCATGGAGGAACTGTTTGAAGTGTTCCTCAATGGCGTATGCATCCAGGCCGATGATTTCGCGCACGGTGAGGTGCAGTTGATCCGCTGTGCGACCGTAGAACTCGTTAAGCACCTCCAGGCTTACGCCGGGGTGGCTGGTGAGGATGGTCGAGGTCAGCGTTTTCAGCTCAGTCTCGGCAATAGGCTCGCCCTTGTGGATTTTCTGCAGGGTCGGGTTGGCGGCGAGCATGCCGGCAAGGATGTCCTTGAGGCGGCGGCGGTAGATCATGGCCTCGCTGGCACCAGCAATCACCACCTTGCGCTCATTCACTTGCACGCCGTCGTCGCCAGTACGGGTGCTGGGCATGGCATAACCGCCGGTGCTGCCGGTTTGCCGGTATTTCATGATGCCGCGCAGTTCCTTGCGGGCGTTTTCCAGCTTGTCGATGCTCGGCTGCAGCCAGAAGTCGGCGCTGCGTACTTCGGCGATCAGTGCATCCTTCTGACGGACGGCCTGAATGTTGACGGCGAGCTTGTCCAACTCGGCCAGCAGATCGATCTTGCCGTCCTCAAAGCAGGTGGCCTGCTCGACCAAGCAGCACTGAATACCGGCGATGAGTTTGTCCAGCGCAGTGGCGTGTTTGTCGCGCAGCACGCGGGCCGACATCAGCGGGGCAATGGTGTTGGCCAGCAGGTGCTGGGTTTTGCCATCAAACTGCTGCAGCTGCTGGGTTTGCTGCAACTGGTGCACGGCGCGCAGCTCACGCTTTACCGCCACGCTGGTGTCGGGCAGGTCGTTGATGTCGGCACGCAGCAGGGCAATGGCGGCATCGAAGGCGGCGGCATGGTTGTGGCGCAGGGCGGCTTGGGCCAGCGCAAGGCGGGTTTCGAAGGTGGTTTGCAGCAGGGATTTGCTGCCGGTGTCTTCCGGCTCTTGATATTCCTGCTCGAAGAAATCGAAGTTGCCGTAGTGGTCGAAGATCAAAAACTCGGTTTTGTCTTTACCGGGGCCAAACAGGTTGGGGCGCAGGCGCGTGCCGCGGCCGATCATCTGCCAGAACTTGACCCAGGATTTCACCGGTTTGGCGAACACCAGGTTGACCACTTCGGGCACATCGATGCCGGTGTCGAGCATGTCGACCGAGATGGCGATGCGGAAGTCGTTATCCGGCTTTTTGAACTCCTTGATCAGGGTGTCCACATGCGGGATGGCGTTGTGGATGACCTTGCAGACCTTGGTGCCGTATTGCGGGTAGAGCTTGCAGAAGAGCTTTTCCAGGTGCTCGGCGTGGTCCTGGCGCTGGGCGAAGACGATAGTTTTGCCGACCAGTGAGCCGGTCTCATCCTTGATGCCGTTGTTGATCAGGTTTTCCAGGATGATGCGGTCGGTGTCTTCGCTGAAGATTTTGCGGCCGATGTCCCTGCCGGGGATGGTGGTGCGTTTGGCTTCTTCTTCGCCGAGGTCCTCTTCCAGCTGGCGCTTCTGCGCGTCACTCAGGTCGTTGTAGTGGATGCCGTCACGCAAAAAATCGGTGGTGAGGTCACGCACGCGGAACGGCGTCAGATACGGCGGCTCGTTGTTGATAGCGGCATCCAGGCCGAACTCGAAAGTGGGGTCGGTAGTTTCGCAGTCGAAAATATCGAAGGTGTTGCGGCTGATGAACTTCACCGGGGTGGCGGTTAGACCAATCTGCAGCGCGTCGAAATAGTCGAACAGGTCGCGGTATTTGTTGTAGATGCTGCGGTGGCTTTCGTCGGCGATGATCAGGTCGAAGAAGCCCACATCAAGCTGAGCGAAGCGATTCATCATGCCTGGGTAGGTGGCAATGTAGACGCGGGCGGTCTGATCAACCTTGCCGGTTTCGCCAATAACGCAGCGCGGCTCGCTGGGCAGGTTTTGCTTGAAGGCCTCATCAGCCTGGACGCGCAGCTCTTTGCGGTCGCAGAGGAACAGCACGCGCTTGGCCCAGCCAGTGCGCAGCAGCAATTCTGCCAGGGCGATAGCTACGCGGGTTTTGCCGGTGCCCGTGGCCTGGATGATCAAGGCTTTACGGCGCTGCTGCTGAAAGTGGGCTGCGACGGTTTTGATCGCCTCGATCTGGTAGGGGCGGTCGGCAATGCTCAGCTCTGGGTTGTGTTTCTCCAGCGCGGGGACGCGGTACTGGCGCTGATAGGCGAGGTATTCCAGGCTGTCCTTGCTGTAGATGCCGTACACCGGGCGATAGGTGTTGTACTGCTTGTCGTCCCAGATAAAGGTTTCGTAGCCGTTGCTGTAGAAAATCACCGGGCGCTGCATGCCCATGCGCTCGAAGCCATCGGCGTACATGCGGGCCTGTTCGCGCCCGGCTTGCAGGCTGACATTGCCGGATTTCTTGGCCTCGATCACGGCCAGAGGCTGGCCGTTGTCGCCCCACAGCACGTAGTCCGCACGGCCCTTGCCGGAGACGTTGTCGGGGAAATCGACGTCCACTTCCTGGCCGACCTGCGCGGGATTGCTGACATCCCAGCCGGCTTGCAGGAGCATGGCGTCGATCAGCAATGCGCGGGTCTTGGCCTCGTTCCACTGCAGGCTGTCGGCCACCTGCTGGCTCTGTTGCTGACGCTTTTGCTGGTCAGGTTTGGCGGGTGCGTCGATCTTGTCGAGGTGGCGGGTACGCTCCTGCTCCAGCTTGTCCATCACGCGCTGCAGTTCTTCCTGCTGCTGGTTGAGTTCCTTCTCGTAGCTGGAGACGGTTTTCTGCAGGCTGGCCAACATCGCTGTTGGGTCTTTGACCTCGGCAAACTCGGGGATCGAGGCCTGCGCGGTGCCGTAGTACTTGATGGCCATGTACATGGCCAACTGGTAGGCGGTCTTCAGGGCCAGCTGGGCATTGCGCAAATCACCTTCGGCACCGTGGGCGGTGTCGTTGCCCTGAATGCGCAGGAAGTTGATCTGATGCACCAGGGGCTTGCTGACGCAATCAACAAACACCGGGTTTTTTACCAGGTCGTAGAAACTCGACTGCGGCATGCGCGGCAGCAGTTCTTCCTTGTAGATGGCTTTGGTCAGCTCTTCGGCGAAGCTGCGCAGACGGGTGAGCGCGCTGCCCGGATCGATGTGTAGTACAGCCTCGGCAAGACCGGCGAGGTTAGCTAGCAGCTCGTTACCGGGGCGGAGGAACTCAAAGTTGACTGATTTCATAAAGGCGATTCTGTCCATGTCGGTCCTATAGCGAGGACCGTGCCAGTTTTATTCGATGCCGTATTTGTCCATCCAATTGCTCAGCGTTTGCTGGCTTTTGAGGCCCAGCAGGCTGGCTGCACGGGTCTTGTTATTGCCGGTAAGCGTCAGCGCTTTACGCAGATAATGCCCTGCCACTTCGGCCATTACCTGTTGCAGATCAATACCTTGTGTAACATCCATGGCCAATACATCAGCCTGCGCTTGCGGCAGTTTGAACAGTGCTTGCTCGATATCGTGAGCAGCAATCAAATCGCCCGGACACCAGAGCGCTGCGCGCAACAAGGTGGATTGCAGTTCGCGGACGTTGCCACGCCAGTGGTGTTGAAGAATAAGATTTTTTGCTTCGGCGGAAATTTTCTTATCGCCGAGGCTGGCGTCCTGGCTGGCAATGCCCGCCAGCAGCCTTTCCGACAGTAACAGCAGATCACCTTCACGCTCTCTGAGCGGCGGGAGGTGCAGCACACCCACGGCGATGCGATAGAACAGGTCTTCACGGAAGCGCCCGTGAGCGACTTCCTGCATCAGATTACGGTGAGTGGCGGTGATCAGCCGTACGTCGACCTTGAGCTCCTGATTGGAACCTACCGGGGTGAAGGTGCCTTCCTGCAGTACACGCAGCAGTCGCACCTGCACATCCGGCGTCAGCTCACCGAACTCATCGAGAAACAGCGTGCCGCCGTGGGCCTGCTGGAACACCCCGGGCCGATCCGCAATCGCGCCGGTGAATGCACCCTTTTTGTGGCCAAACAGGGTGGAGTCGATCAGCTCCGGCACGATGGCCCCGCAGTTCACCGCAACAAAGGGCGCTGCAGAACGTGGGCCGGCATTGTGAATGGCGCGGGCAAACAGCTCTTTGCCGGTGCCGGTTTCGCCGTAAATCAGCACCGGCACCTGCTTCGCCGCGAGTATCTGCGCCTGCGCCTTGAGGGCCAGCATGCGCTCGCTCTGCGTCACGATGCTGTCGAAGGCTGCATCCACAGGAGCATCCAGCCCAGCGAGCTGAACCAACTTGTCGGTGCTGATGGTATTGGCAGCAGGCACATACTCGGCCGCGATTTCAAACGGCACCTCGACCTGCTGAACACCTTGCTCAAGTGAGGACTGGTAGAAGGTCGCCGGGTATCGCGTTTTACCCAGCAGAATCCACACCGCTTGCATGGCCGGCGTGCCAGGGCTGAGCAGAATGGAGAGCTGATTAGCGGAAGTATTCAGGCGCTTTAAATGCTGACTGGCTGCCTGGTAGATCTCCCCGAAATGAACAGGGGAAGACAAGGACACGTAATGCGCAGTGATGGGTACATCGACCTGTTTGCGCAGCCAGTTCAGATAGGGGGCAACGCGTTCGGAAGGGTATGAGCAAAGTAGCTCGACACCATCAAAGGACTCCGTGTTCAGGGTCGCCAGAATCGGGCCTGCCTCAGCACCTGCGACTGCTTTGAGATCATTCCCGCCAACCCAGCTGGCCAATACGCGCTGCTTGTTTACCACTGTCCCTGTACTCCCGGCCTCCCTCTTACCCATCAGCGGGCAGGAGAAAAATGTGCTCTGGTTCGCGGCTTGGATAGTAAACCAATCCTTCAACCCGGGTCTTTAACTGCCTGACTACATGTTCAAGTTGAGCGTTCCCGACAGTGGGATCGGAGACTCCATCCAAACCAAGATTGACGAATAACGAGAACAGGTCCACCACTGTCGAGGCAGAACAATGAAGGGGCCTTTCGGCCCCTTCGAACTTAGTTACCCAACAGGCTCTCAAGCTTCTCGATCAGGAAGTCCAGCGGGCTACGACCCTCCAGGCGTTTTTCGAAAACTTCGTTGCGGTGGTAGGCGACCCAGGTTTCGAGGGCATGCCGGTTATCCTTCTCGTAGCCAGAGCCGAGGACGCAGATCAGCTCGGTGCCATGTGGGTTCTCAAGGTAGTGACTCATGGCTGAGGCCAGATGCTTGAGGTACTTATGCTCGCGAGCCTCCATCGATGGATGCAGAGGGGTCACGTTGTCGCGCTTGATTAGTTTCATGGTGGAACTCCTCAGGCCTTGAGATTGGCTTTGATCAGGTTGTCGAAGGCACTGCCATCACGGCGGGTCAAGTTGGGGACATAGCGCGAATAAACCCGGAACAGCATCTCGGTGGTGGTGTGCCCCATCTGCCGGGCGATCCACTCCGGGTTTTCACCAGCCGCCAACCACAGGGTCGCGGCTGTATGGCGGGTTTGGTAGGGACGCCGCCTGCGCAAACCCAGGTGTCGCAGCAGCGGGTACCACACCCGGTCGTTGATGTTGCGGTATGCGTGCGGCGTACCTTCGCGGGTGCAGAAGACGAACTGGCCGCTGCCGGTTTTCTCCCGCTGGCCGATGAGTGCCTGGTAAACCGGCTCGGACATGTCGATTTCACGCTGTGAGCCGTCGTTCTTGGTGTAATCGAGCTTGCCGCCCACCCAGGTTTCACGGATCAGAATCTGCCGACGCTGAAAGTCGACATACTTCCACTGCAAACCATCAACTTCGGCTGTGCGCATTCCGGTGAAGAAGCGCACGGTGTAGTAGTTGCGAAAGTCCTCACGTACGGCACCGAGAATCTGTAGCACCTCATCCAGGGTGAAGGGTTCCACGTCTGTCTTGGGGACTTTCAGTGATTTGATGTTGAGGTATGGCGAGGTAAACTCGAAGCGGTCAGCTGCCTCACTAAGGATCATGCGCAATGGCGTCATGATGTGGTTGATTCGCGTCGCTGTCAGACTCTGACCTTTCTGCCCGGGGACTTTGCCGAGTGCCGAGCGGAAAGACAGAAGCTCTGCTTTGGTGATGGCGCTGACCTCTTTTTTGCCGAACTCAGGCAGCAAGTGCTTATCCAGAGTAAGGCGCACTGTTTTGGCGTGCGTATCACGCCACTCGACCCTCATCTCCTCAAACCACAGTTCAGCAAAATCCTTGAACAGTGGTGTTTTCAGCGATGCACAGCCAGCCTGCAGCCTACTGATCTCCAGTACTTTGCTGCTTTGAGGGAAGTAGGTGGCATAGTCGAAGCTCCCAAGAGTGATTTCTGCTTCGATGCGCTCCAGGATCTTCTGCAGTTTTTTCCGGTTAGCGGGCGTATCAGGCAGCGTGGTCTGCTCGCGGCAGCGCTGATCGAGGTAGGTGAAGTCAAAGAACAACTTCTCGTTATCGGCGCGGGCACGAATCTTACCCATGGCAGATGCCCCCGCCGGCCATAGGGACCAGCCCGGAAGTCCGCGAGAATTTCTGCATGTCTTCCTCGACGGCTTCCCAGATGAAAAGGATCTTGCGGCCGCCAAAGGGGCGAAAGTAGTGAATCCCTTCCAGCAGGACTGAATCTTTCAAGCGATTACGGATGGTGCGCGCGTCGTACTTCATGCGCGTGGCCAGTTCCTCGGTAGTCAGGTATGTGTGAGACATGGTTATGCCCTCTCTGCTAAATTGAACGACAGCGGATTCTTATGAGCTTATGGATACTCATAATGATCTCCTGTAGATCAATATAACGCTCATTTTGAGCTTTGCAAGATCAAAATGATCTTCTGCAGATCATTTTTTGGAGATTAGGATGGTCAAGTGCCATTTATCTCGCTTACTGGGCGAGCGGAAACTGAAGATCAGTGACGTGGTCAGGGACACGGGGATCAACCGCGGAACCCTCACGCGGCTCTATCACGAGACCGCGCAACGGGTGGAACTCAAGGACCTGGAAACGATCTGCCAGTACCTGAACTGCCAGGTGGGGGACTTGCTGGAGCTGCAGGATGATCCGGAGGGCTGAACGCCCTCCGGACTTGGTCAGGCGCGGAAATGCCAGTCGATGGAAGCCATCAGCATCAGATAGCGCAAGGCAGCACCGGGGTGATGGTTCTGCTTGGCTTGATCCTTCAACTCAAGCTTCGCCCTGATCCCCAGGTGTAGGTTCGCTACATCGTTGCTCTCTGGCGCGTGCTGACTGAACGGCCGGCGAATACTCCCAAGTTGCTGGCGCCAGTAGGACTTGGTTGTCCTCGGCTTGTTGGTGTCATAAATGATCAGCTCAATAGATTGAGTCGGAACACCTATCGCACTGAGCAGCCACAAATAGTCCTGTGCATGGTCTTCGTCACGATCACGCTGGAATCGCAGCGTGGTTTCCGTCTTCCAACAGCGCTCAACAAAATCATCAATAACACGCTGGGCGCGATCGCTGTCGGGGCCTTCGAACAGGTCGTAGAGGCGCTGTGCATAGTCGATCACCCCTTCACGCGCTCCATGCTTTGGCGGCGATGGCGACAGCGACAGCGATGCTTTTGCGTGCAGAGCAGGTTGCAGCCTGTGTTTAGGGCTTGCGCCGCGGGCTCCTGGGCGCTGCCGCATATCGCGGATACAGCGTGCCCGCTCCAGAATCATTTCGCGCTCTTCGGCAGAGAACTCGACCCAATCAAGGTTGACCTCGCGGCCTGTCTGCTCTACATATGAGGCATACGCCAGCATCGACTCGATAGCTTGAATTCGCCTCATCGCCCAGTTTTGATCCACCTGCTGAGCCTGAACTGGATGTGATTTTTTCCGAGCACGACGGATGTCTTTGAGCGGCTTTATGCGGCCAATGACGTCGAGCAGCACACCGCAGTCAACTGAAATGCCATCAACATACTCAGCTTTTTTGGTGGGCTGGCTGACGCCACCTATATGAGCAACGTTTGCAGCGTTGAATAGCCAATTTTGGGGGTTCCATTGCCACATCATGGCCATGACCTGCGGCAGGCTGTGAATGTAATGCAGCAGCGTAGTTTTTGGGCTGCCATGCCCAAGAATGGCGCTGACAATATGAACGATTTTCCGGGTAGGGCCGTCTGTGGGCAGCATTGCTTTGCGCAATCTGAGGTCATCCCTCAGCCAGCGGACTGTCAGGGGTAGATCATGGAAAATCAGCTCGGGTGAGAGGCGGTTATGCGCCGCCATCAGTTTGAAAAACAGCCATGTTGCGCAGGAATGTCGCAGGTGGTGGTAGTGCAGGAACTCAGAGCCAGTCACTGCGCGCATACAGTTATGCAGGGCCGGGAACAGAGCGCTTTCGCTGATCCATTGAGTTTTCAACTGCGGGATACAGAACAGGAAATCCGAGGTTGGATTGATGCGTTCCTCAGCCCGCCGCTCTCGATACCAGTTGATCAGCAGCGTGAGCTCATCGGGTTCGAGGACCTCTCGTAGCGGCAAACGCCGAACGGCATTCAGGGTTTTCAACCCGCGCTGTGCATGGGGGCGAATGAGCAGATCAACCGGCAGCTCTAGTCCGGCCTGTTCGTCGCTGGATAGTCTGCGCATGTTCGGGTGGCGCGCCTGAATACGTGCTGCGTCCTCTGTCGAATACTCGGGCAAATGCAAATCGCATAGGCGCAGCTTTAGAGCCTCGTTACGCCGCAACCCCAACCGAAACCCCAGTATCAACAACAGTCTCGCTGCTGTGACCAAGCGCGGCGTACGCAACTCCAGACCGCAGGTGCCGAGCGTCTGAAGAACAGATTGGTACTGATCCTCGCTGATAATGCGAGCATCCACCCGGGGCACGCCTTTGCCGATGCCTAGAATGGAGTAGGGGCTGATTGGCGGATAGTTGAAACGACGCTGCAGAAACGTATGAAACTCGTGGATTGCCTTGGCCAGAGTACGCCTTTTGCTATCTGTGGTCTGCGCATCCAGTGTGGATTCATAGACAATTTCCAGCGCGTCAATTTCGAGCTCGAAAATGCTTATGCCATCCAGCTGAGAGGTAAGTGCTGCGCCTAGTACCCGGATATATCGATCTATGGTGCTGCGCCCGATACTGTGGCCATATGCGGATGCCCCGCCCAGCATGTAGGCCAGCCAGCTCTGGATTAGGCTGGGCAGCTCTCCTTGGGAATCCGCTTGAAAAGGTACCTCGATAGGCAGGTTATCCCGGATTCTATCGCGCAGTTCCTGCAGCCATGCAGGTGGGGCAAGACGCTCTTCAGTCTCAGCTTCATCCGAATTAGCTTCATAGTCATAGGTCCCCGCCGGATCCAATAGATCCGCCTGGCCGAGTATGTTGCCCCAGGACGATGGGCGCAGGGACTGAGAGACAAACCCTTCGCGACAGGCAAAATTGACCAGCACCTGTGGCAGGCGCAACTGCATTTGCATCCTAAACAAGTCCAGCAGCACGCTCAGGTTCTGTGGCTGATCCAACTCAGACACTCCGGCCCGCCTCAGAAATGCCGCCACACACCGCATATGCCCATTTTTACGGCTCAGTTTTCCTACGCTTTTTTGAACATCATCCGCACAGCGAATCAACAGCGCCAGCGTTGCCGGATCAGGGAACCACTGCCGAAATTCAGCGACGGCATTGCCGCGGATCGAGAGCGGAAGACGTATTTCGGGAATGCCCGAGACCCATTCGATACTGTCTGGCGTTACGCTGAGCATGGCATTCAGTTGGGCTACATCGAGCAGTCCGCCGTTGTAGGCAGCGCTCATCAGCAGCAGACCAATACGCTCTTCTGTGCTGAGCTCGTCGATATCCAGCTTCAGGCCATGCTGCAGGGCATTGACCACTTGGCGGCTACTTTTGATTCGCTCAGCGGTGTAGATGTCAGGGTTGATCGGATTGGCTGCACGCCTGACGGCAATAGCAATTCGAGCCAGAGGAAAACCCGGGATTTGATCCCGGACTCGCTGAGTGATGCCACGCAGGACATTGCGCAGCGTGTGATCTGTACCCAGGCATGCCTCCAGCTCGCGAACGTTCGCCGTTGAAATCTCGGGCATCTCACATTCACCCAGCAGCCATTTTCCGAATGGCGTGTTGGCCGTCTCTGCCTTTGATTTAAGAAGCGTCCTTTGCTCGGACATCCACTCTGGCTCATGGGGGCGAGCCGACCAGATCACGTCACACTGTTGATCGTTTAAACGCGATAGTTTCATTCGTTCACCCACTGGCTGCTCAGGGCCGACCAGCCCAGCTCCCGCAATAGCGGGGAAATCCATTCATCGAGGACGTTGGCGTACGCTGCTGGGCAGAACGATGAATAGACGTCCTGCGGTTCCTCCCCCCTCAGCCAATGCCCCATATATGCTGCGAGTGATTCGGGCGGGCAGCCCCGCTCTGCGAGCGTCGTACGGATAAATTTTCGATAGGAGTTGGTTCGGTGAGAGGTGTAACCAGGCACCAGCGCCATCTGCTCATAAATTTTACTGGGGGTAATCTCAGCACGGCGTAGTCCGCTCGGGCTCGTCCAAAGGAAAAATCCCCGCGACCAACGATTGCCCGCCTCATCCAGTGGCAGGTAACCAATCAATTGCCGGCTGATGGCTGAGCAGTGCTCGAGATAATTGGTTATTTGCCGCCTCAACATGGCAGGCATATAAACGAGCCGACTCATGTGACGATCGTCGGAGTCCTTGTCTGATAGCGCTCCCATGCCCAATACAGGATCAAACTCGTCGAGCAGCATCAGAGGGTTACGGATCGCCCTGCAGCCCGTGACCAACATGAGCATCTGCACGGTGAACAGCGTGTAGCAGTTGTGCCAGGCGAGCATGTCACTCAGGCGGCCATCAACTTTTTTGCGCAGCAGTGCGGCCATGGCGCTGACATTTTCTGCAATCGTTTGGGGCAGCAGGCAGTGAGTGGCTCCCAGCCCACCCTGCTGTGGGTGTTCAGGACTCAGATCAGCCGGCTCATATGCCAAACCCGCACAGGCATAAACCTGGGTCAGCACACGTACGATTGAGGTCGTGTAAATTTTGCAGAGGTAGTTGGCATCGAGCTGCAGGTAATAACGCGGTGTCTGCGCCGAGGGGGGTTCAATCCCAGATAGCATTGATGCTGCAGCTACATCCTGCGTATCTGTGACAATTTGATGGAACACATAAGTGCGCAGTTTGGTGCGCGTATAGCGCCCATCGCCATCACCCAACTCCAGCAACAATGCCCTGATCTCGGCGTCCAGCTGCTCAGTTTGATACGTGAATACTTGGTTGGATGAATGAGGAAATGCTTTGAACAGTTGCTTTACTAACTGGGCACTCCCAGCGAGATCGGGCAATAGAATTCGCAGCAGCGAGACCCGTAAACCCGAGGAGGCCTGCCAACGCTCGTCGCCAGCGAGGTCTGGGCGCCTGACGATCATACTGAACTGTGCATGATCCCCTTGGATCAATGCCAGACCATCCGCCTCATCCTCTTCGTCATCTACGATGGATAACTGGACGACCTGCGTCGTCGACTGGCCTAACCAAAGGCTGATATGCAGGGCAACAATCGACTCCATTCGGAGCTGGATCCGGGCCGGGTCTTTAGTACAGGACAGTTCTTGCAGACACGAGTGGAATAGGTCGCTGGCGCCAAACAACAAATTCCGCAACTCCACCAAGGTGAGCTGGTTGTACGAAAATGGCAGGAACTGTCTGCTTCGTACTATATGCGCCTCAACATTTTGTTGGCCTAGGAGATCAGCAACATACGGACGCTCGCAGCCATCGTCATCCAGGACCCAAGTTTCGGTTGAGGGGCTGATTTCACCGGGTGCCAGATCAGCATCAGCGGTATCTGTATGCCCCACCAAGATGTCGTAGTGACCGGGTAGCTGGTCAGGATCATCGGGGTCGGCCAGGACAAATCCGCGAAGATCTTCCGTGACGTAATGGACCAGATCGGGCTGATCGTTCTGCTTGCCATTACCTCGATCACCGCCACCGCCGCCGCCACCCATTCGCGGAGAAGCGCCTCTGCAGTACCGAACAAACCGGGCGATATCAGCAAAGAGCGGTGCATTTTCTGATGTCGATTTTTTAAGCTTGAACTGTCTGCAACTGTCCACAAACTCCTGAGCGCTACCCCAAATTGCCAACTCAGAAGGGATTAAAAATTTCGCCAGGTTGCAGAGTATCTTAAGCGCCTGATATACGTCGTAGCGCTGGCTCACTAGGCAATCAGTAGCCATTTGTTGTGATGCGACGAGCAACTGCGCGAGCAACCTCAGGTAGTCCTGTGCGTTTTCGTGATCTCTGGGCAAATTGAAAAGCGCCGCATAGGGAAACCCAAATAGAGTCACGCCTTTCCCATGAATGGGGTTCTTCTCAGGCCGCACATCTCCATGCCAAAACTGCTCGCCCAAGCGCTCGCTGGCATTGGGCTGACTGGCCAGAGAGACTATCCACTCGCAGGCCTCGCGCCATACCTGTTCATCGTACCCCTCGAAACTGATCGGTACCCCCATACGGCATACGGGGAACACCTTTAGAAGCTGGTGACTCACACCTGGTAGGTCAATGAGATCCGGATGAGCACCTACTAGATTTATGACCTGACCAACGACCTTAGAGGACTGCCCCTGTTCCTTGGCGAGGTCCAACAGCGCTTTTTGCGTATTCATTTTTCGCCCTCCTGGCCTTTGAGCGGTTTGACGCCGACTAGCCGGGCCAGGTGGGCGTGACTGCGGTAGCTGTGGGGCCACTGATCGGTTGCGGATCCGATGTGGGCGTATAAATCGCGCACCTGCTGCGGCGTAATCTGAGCCAAACCTGGCGCAACCAGACGCTCAATTAGCACGAGTTGGTCGATGGATCCTTTGAGCTTCCACTTAGGCCATTCAATGCACTGCACCAGTGTGTCTGGATCCATATGCGCCGTTAGCCATCGATATTGCGTCGTCTGGCCTATGCAGAAAGCATCTGGGCAGGTGACAACTAATGGATAAATCGCATTAATACGCGCAGCCACAGCCTTGGGTATTAGCGCTGGATCAGGAAGAGCGATTGGAGCCAGATTTAGATCGCGCTCAATACGAGCAAATTCGGGATGAATTCCGTGTATGTCACTTAATTTAATTGTCAGCATGATGCCTTTCTCTAGGAATATGACTACTAAAGAGTGCGAGGCAAAATCCCCCGATCGAGGGGGAGTGAATTGAGCTGTGATGAATTTTTTTCCGCGCATGCGCGGGTTTGGCTAGCAGAAGAGGTTCGCTGAACCCTTAAGTAGAAGGGCGCCGTACACCGAATAAATTGGGCGATATCAATTCCGGCTGCTTCAACCTGGAAAACAGGGGTAGTCCGCCCCCCACTCTTAATACGAGGTCAGGCAAAAACTGTCTGGCTACATCTCGTTTTAGGAGCACGCATATGGGTGATTGGAAGGCATGTGTCGGAAAGATGAGCGACCGCGAAATAGCGCGACGCTTTGGCATTGGAGCGAGCAGCGTCGGGCGTTACCGCTACTCGCTTGGCATTCCTGAGTTTCACCCAGAAGACAGTGAGTTACCGGCTGAGTTGATTGAACAACTTGCTACAAGAACGAACTATCAACTGGCACAAGAATTCGGGGTTTCAATCAAGCACATCAAACGAAAGCGAGTTGAATTGAGAGTCCAGGAACCCAAGACTGTCAGGGAGCGCTTTAAACCCCTTGAGGACATCTGGACCAATGAAGCTATTGCTATGCTGGGGCAGATGCCAGATACGGAGGTCGCGGATCGTTTGGATATCAGCAATTTTCCAGTCAAAAAGAAACGTCACGAACTTGGAATACAGGCATACAAACGTCCGGTACCAGAAATAACACCTGAGATTGCATCTGCGTTTGGCGTCGTCTCCGACGCCGAGCTCGCCGGCCAGCTGGGTGTATCTGTGAGTTACATCCGCAGAGCGCGGACCAAGGCGAACCAGCAGTAATTGGCCGAGCTGTACCATCAAGCAAAATATCGGTGAACGTATACAAGCCGTCATCGCTGAAGGTGAGCTTGCGGACGCGGCAGTAGTAAACCAGAAGTTTACTACTGCCGCCGATAGCAAAGATTTGGCCTTGAGGACATATCGTGCCATGCACTTTTGAAAAAGTGGCCCTCAATCTAGTTTCTATTGCGGACCGTTGCAGCCGCAGTAGTGAGTGTTCGAAGGCCCTCAGCTGATGATTGGGTCAATGCTGAGTCAGGCTAATACGCTAACGCCACGCCATCACGCGGCCCGCATCCAAACGCAGGTGTATGCCGGGAACACTAAAGCGGTGCCCACTGGGCAGGTAGGCGGCATCTTCAAAGGGAAGCAGGCAGGTCGCCTCCATGTCGCGCTCAGTGCTTTCATATTAGGGCAGCCCACACACTGCACAACTCGCTTTTGCCGCGCCACTTTACAAAGCAGATGCAGCCTTACATGCCGAATACTTAGAGGAATTTCAGCCCACTTTTAGTGGGCTACATTTGGCCGCATTGAGGCTGTCGCATCAGGCAGAAGTCGGCGCAAAAGCGGCCTGTAACCTAAGGGGGCGTGTCAGCCAGCAAGAGTAATTGAAAAACCAGGCGTAGTGGCCAGGTTTATTTTAGGCGTTGGACTTGGCAGCTTTACTTTGCTCAAGTTTGGATATAAAGCTCGGATTCTCGAAAAGAGAAGGTCCATTGTGAGCTGCGTCAATAGCAGCATTATCTAGACGTGGTCGCAGTTCGAACTCCCAGTACAAAAGGTTCCAGTAGTGTTCTCCAATGCTTTCAGTGATGCCGCCATTACGGCGTACTTGCTTAGTGAATTGCTCTGACCACTGAAGCATACTGGGCAGGAAGTCCCTCACAATTGCGGTTTCCGGCAATATATAGACTTCAATTCGAGCGCCGTGGAGGCTCCTGGCGTCCATTTCGCACCTCTGTTCTAACTCACCAATCGAATTGTCAGTGAAATAGACACGGAATTTAGGGCGCTCTTTTTCTTTTGAGTGGATTCCCCACGGGGAGAATTCGTTAACGCTGATGGCATCCGCTTCCCAACCCTTACTGCTTGGGGAAACGTAGATCTGACGAGCTAGGCCAAGGCCAACCTCAGCGATTTCATCGCTTGTTAGCAGACGTTGACTGACATTGTGGCGGTCAGAAAGGTCTTTCAGATACGAGACTTTAAGGAAATTACAGTGGCTGGAAAACTCGGCAAGGCCAGCCTTAAATTTGTCGTTCTGCGCACTGCCAGGAGCATCCCCGCGTTCGGTATTAACGCCGGCGTCCTGTAGGGCCTTTAGAGCGCCTTGTATTTTTTCATCTTCAACAACCACCCATTGTGTTTGGCCATCGCGTATCAGCCTGGAGAGAGTGGCGCGGGCTGATTTGCTAGCTTTGATTCCCAAGCAATGCTTCCAAACTTCAATACATTTAACTTCACCTGTATCGGTGATTTGGATGACTACGGACTTAAAGAATTTTATGAGATCTGCTTTAGCCTCTCCGAAATGGCTCAAACCAACAACCGCCAAAAACAATCCGAGTATTTCAGCTAGGTAGTCCCTTTCAGGGTGAAGAATTAGTTCAATGCCTTTGAAGCACAGCCAAGCAAGCGCTGCGAGGACCGTGAATATAGGAATAAGTCGAGGTGTTAGAGACGAATTCATTAGCTGGAATTCCTTGTCGGGAATGAATCTTGGTTTGGGAGTGAATGGTGACCCCGTTTGAGGTGCACTTAAGGCGAATTCTTGGCGATGTAGTCAGTCAACTTGGGATTCCTGAGGCACATGTGAGCCTATGTCTGTAACCACCAGATTTGAGGACTTTCGCATGATCTGCGCACGCTACCAGACCCGACCGAGTCACGGCAGTAAAAATCCTTGGGTCGTCGAAGACACCTCATTCGGCTATGCCGCAAGGGTAACTGGACATCATGGTTTTAAGCGCAAGGCTGAGTTTGTGTTGCGTCAGAATTTCAGGGTGCTCATCACCATACTTAACAGTCATGCGAGCTAAATGCCCGGCACTGACCTCTCTGGGTATGCAGGCTCTTCCTGTGACGGTAAGAACATCCCTTGCCCCAGAAATGTAGTGCGTGCATCTATTGGCGTAGACCAAATCAACTGGATTAGGGTCAGCATCTGGAGCATCCATATATTGCACTGCCTTGACACACTCACCTAAAAGCTCATCCGCTCGGCCAGAGTCAGCAAATGCGTTTGCACACGAAAAACAAGCTAACAGCCCTGCGAGTAAAAGTTTGTGCTTCACTCTTTTTGCTCCTTGATACTAAAAAATCAGCGGTTATCCCCAGGTGCGTGACCAGCTGGAGCAGATGCGTTTGCTAGCTATTTAACTGAGCACATAGGCGCAACCACCATTCTCAACTTCATGCCGTATTCCATGTACCGTGCCTTTTCTTCGGGGGTAACTGCCTTGTAGGCGCGGTTGGAATACATCAGGATTTCATCATCACTGAATCCAGCATTTTTCATTTCCTTGGGGACACATGCGCATGTGCGCGGTGTTGATGCCCGCTCGCATTTTTTCAACAGTTCGGCCATGCGAGCCTCTGTATTACCTACCGCAAAGGCACCAGGTATCGATACAAGGCCCAAGCTAAACGCTACCGCCATCATCCGTTTTTTCATTCTCGTTACTCCGTAATGCCCAGGCGGCAAGGGATATTCTCTCTTGCGTTCAACTCAAGGACAAACTGAATAGTCCCTAGTTTCGTAGGTAACTTTAGGCGTCCGCTTTTGGCCGATCGTCACTACCGCGCTTAATGTTCGATACCAATGAAAATTCCCGGTCAGCTGGAATGCAACTCGGTGGCTGAGTCAGTGCAACTTCACATCAGTGCCATGCGCATCCATTTCGGCATTCTGCAGGCCAATAGCTTGTTCATTTCTTCGGGACTAAGCGCTTTTTTAACTACAGCCACATCTTCCTGAGTGATGCCGTCTTTACCGAGATAAAATAAAGCGCTGATGGCCATCCCGACCTTGGTTCCTGCGCGCTGCATAACCATCGGAGCAGCATGTACAAGCCTTATATCGGCCTTGCCTACAGATATCGATCGGCTGGGGCCACTGGTGTAATAAATCGGAATGACCGGCATCTGTGTACTCAGACCGAATCGCCTCACTGCATCAGCTCCATGAATCTGCAGCGTCCAACTGTTTTTCTTGGCAATCAGATTTACCAAGTCCAATGGCCCAGGACGCACAGCTCTGCCAGTGTGCTGGCTGTATTGGGCGCGCATGTAAATGCCACGGCACACACGCTCAAGCTCGCCTTGCCGAACCAACTGGGCTACTGCTTTGGAGATGGCCGTACTCGTACCAAGCTCTGCAAAGTCGCGGATGCTGAAAGGTCTTCCTTTACGCAGCCGCTTAACCCGCCGCATAACGAGTTGAGATACCGTCGGTTCAGTCAAATAGCTGGCCATTGCTATCGCTCCTGCTCCAGCGACGAGCAGAGCAGCGGCTGGTGGTAGGCGATAACTCGGCGCCGATATTCGTCATCATCGGCACCGCTTGCTAAGCATTCCTCCAAGCGTCCCAGCGAGAACACCTCAGCTGAAGAGGGGTAGTGCCTGAGTAAACTTTTCGCATAACTGCGGATGCCCTGCGGTAGGCCCGCATCACGGGAGAGCTCACGCAAGAACTCCTCTGTTTTGACGAGGATACGAGTTCTTTCATACGGTAGGGTCAATCGTTATCTCCCAGACGGGATATGAAGGTCGCGGCTAGCTAAAGCGCTTACCAGCGCCTACCACCCATAATGCAGCCCAGCGCTTCGGGCATTGAATTAAAAGTTCCCCAGCTCGTTAAGCCGCCAGTAGCGGTGCTATCAAAACAGCACACTTCGTAGCGAACCCCTGTTGGCCAATCGCTAAACCAGAGTGCCTTTAAAGCTGCGATATGCTTTTCCACATCTTTTGCCGCCAGTTCGGGGAAGACTTTACCTATCGAAGCTTGGCTAGCCCGATGACTCACCTCCAGCCCATAAGGTCCTTCCCAACTACAACGCTCGATAAATGGACGATTCCACCAGCGGGCTTTGCATACGTCGGTATGCTGCTGGCTGTCTAGATTCTCGAATTCTGCAGGCAACGCAGGGTCTACCAACACACCCTCAATCAGCTCTACCGCGAAGAACAGTAGTCCATCTACCTGTAATTCCCTTAAGTCGTCCCGCCCACTCTGCAGGCGCTCCAGATAGGGGGCGATGCCGAGTAGTCTCTGCCTAGTTGAAAGCTGCAAAGCCTGCAGATTTGCGAAATCCCATGCGGCCCAATCCTGATCATTACGCACGATCATGATTGCGCTCCTGCTCGGCTTCCCGGCTTTCATGCCACTTGGCAAATACCCACAGAGCAGTACCCAGTGACAACAACAACCACATAATCCACTGAGGTATTTGGTATTGGGCGCCCAACCAAAGACCAACGCCACCACACAACATCGTCACAAAAAACCATCTCATCAACGTGTACTCCCGATTACAAACGAGATGCCACGGTAACCCGATGTTCTACTGTTCTAACGCTAGCGCTGAAAATTTCGTCGGCACCCAGATTGGGAAATCAGGATGACCCGTGAGCGCTCACTCGTGCTGAGGATTAGTCCGCTCCAGGTTCACTAACCCCACAAAATGCGTCGATTCGTTTGTAGGTCTCCAAAAGCGACAGGAGGTCGCCCTGCGCCATGATTTCCAACGGCTTACGACCATTGAAGAATTCGTTTTGGTTCTCAAGACCCATAAAGCCGTAGACGTTTTCAGGGTTATCAAAGGCCAGCCTTAGGCTGGCGTGGCAGTTCAAGACAATGCTGGCCCGCTCCAGTTGATCTCGGTCGAGTTCAACGCTTTTGCCCTGATGAGCACGAGAAATACTGCTGCGCGAGACACGAAGAACATTGCTCGCCTGCTCGGTAGTGGCCTTCCATTTCTCCAGGACCCTCAGGGCCGTGCGTAGAATTACGCCACTTTGATCCGTCGAGAATGCGCGAATTCTGGATGTTGCATGCATGACGGAAGCTCCTGTCTCTAATCAGCAAAAATGATCGGGTTTGTGACACACAGTAACCTGATGCTCGGGTTTTTAACCTTCGAGCCAATAAATCGTCAGCTCCCAGATTGGGTAGCGAGGAATCCACAGCGGCCACCTCTGAAACCATGAACTTTTGCTAAGCTGGCGGCCTGCGCCGCGGGACTTCGTTGGCAGCGGCTCGCCGGTGCCTCCCCCTGCGGACACCCATTCAACCGTTTCCCGGGGTTACGATGCGGAACCATGTAGTGATCGAGGACTGGGATGGCGACGGCGCTATTCGCCTACCCGATGACGTTCTGCAGGAAATGGGCGTAGACGTTGGAGACACGCTCTACCTCCTTGAGGAGTACGTGTGTACAACCCGCTGTCTGGTGCTCAGTAAGTCACCGCGCATTCCTGATCGCGTGGATGAGCTGGTGGGTCACTGGGAGTCGTTTGGCAAGGTCTCCGCCGAGATAAGCTCCAAGGACGAGTGAGTTAGCTACCGCACTGACCTCGATGCAGCTTGCACGCCCTTGGCCCCTGCGAGGGTAGAGTTTTCCACCACAAAAGCATCGCTAACGTTGGGGCCTGCACATTCCTGGGTTGCCAATTAGTGACAGCAACAGCAGAGAGCAACAAAACGAATTTGTGTGGCCGCGGGGGAAGCCCAAAGCGGCAGGTCTTAGTGATCGTGTTAATACCTATGACTTTGCTGGGCCAAGTAGCTGCCCGTAGGCTGCCAGCCCAGCCCAGCCCAGCCCAGCCCAGCGGAGCCGGCCGCGGGTGTTTCATGCCTGTCGTGTCACATCGCTCTCTATGTAGCCGTCTGCGAGGGTAATGACGCGATCACACTGATCAGAAAGGCGTGGGTCGTGGGTGACCAGTAGCACCGCGCAGCCAAATTCGCGGTTGAACTGACGAAACAGTTGAAAGACTTCGGCGGCCGACTTGCTGTCGAGGTTGCCGGTCGGCTCGTCGGCCAACAGCAGGGCCGGGCGTGTGATTAGTGCCCTAGCGACCGCCACCCGCTGCTGCTGCCCGCCGGAGAGCTGATCGGGCTTGCGTTGCTCCATGCCTTGCAGGCCCACTCGCGCCAGCAGATCGGTGGCCCGTTCACGCTGTTGCGATGTGGGTTTGCCAGTGGTCAGCATGAGCGGCATCAACACATTTTCCAGCGCCGTGAAGGCCTGAATAAGATGATGGAACTGGAATACGAAACCGATCCGGGTGCCACGCAGTGCGGTGCGCTGCGTATCGTCCATCGAGCGGGTAGGTTCTTCGAGCAGGTAGAGTTCGCCGCCCGTAGGCTTGTCGAGCAACCCGATCAGGTTGAGCAGGGTGCTCTTGCCAGAACCGGAAGCGCCCACCAGTGCGGCGAAGTCGTTGCGTTGTAGGCGCAGGTCCAGCCCGTGCAACACCTCATTCTCGGTTGGTGTGTCGACGTTGTAGGCTTTCCTGAGACCCACCAGGCGCAGAACCTCTTGCATCGCTTGCCGATCAGACATGGCGTATCGCCTCCACCGGGTCGAGCGCTGCCGCGCGCCGTGCTGGCAAGGCCGCCGAGAGAATGCCGGTAACCGTGGCCAGCGCCGCAGCAGAGGCCAACAGCCAGGGATTGAGAGGGATATAGAACAACTTGGGACCGAAGGTGTTGAACGCGCCCACCAGGCCATAGCCGGCCGTGCCGCCCAGCAGCGAGCCAGCTAGACCGAACAGCGCTCCCTGGATCAGGAACACCCGCAGCATCTGTGACTGACGAGTGCCCATTGCGCGCAGGATGCCGATCTCGCGCGTGCGCTGCACCACGCTCACCGACAACACGCTGGCGATGCCCAGTGCCACGCTTAGGGCCACGAACAAGCTGATCATCTGAGTGGACAGGCTCTGTGAGCGCAAAGCGTTCATCAGTTGTGTGTTGGTTTCCATCCAGCTTTCGGCCTTCAGGCCGGTGAGGCGGCCGATACGTTCGGCAATCACCTGCGCTGCAAAGATCTCTGTCACCGTCAGGTCGATGGCGGTGGCCGCGCCCGGTAGATCGAGCAGGGCCTGCGCCTGCTTCATGTCGAGGTACACATAGCGTGCGTCGAGTTCGCGCACGCCCAGTTCAAAGATGCCGGCAACATTCACCACGGCCTCACGACCTTGACCGCCATCCAAGCGCAGTTTGTCGCCGACGGCCATGCCCAGGTCTGCGGCCAGCTGTCTGCCGATCACGGCGTCACCGGCACCGATGCGAAAGACGCCGGCGATAATGTCCTGCTGGATAGGGATGATGCGCTGGTAGCGCTGCGCGTCGATGCCGATCAGTGCGGTCGATTGCAGGGCCTCGCCACGGCGGGCAAAGGCCGGCCCCGAGATCACCGGCGAGACCGCGCTGACCTGCGGGAAACTGTCGAGCACATTACGCACCTCCTGCCAGTTGTTGATCGAGCGCAGGCGCTGGGCACGCTTGTTTTCCAGCAACAAATGCACGCTGCCCGGCTCGACGGGCAGCACGCGGTTGCGTTCTTCCGGTGGCTCCACCTTGATGTGGGCCTGAGTGCCCAGCGTGCGCTGGATGATGTTGTCCTGCAGTCCCGTGATTAGTGCGGTCAGGAACACGATGACCGCTACGCCGACGGCGATGCCGACGAGGATCAGCAGGCTCTGTGCCTTGCCCTCACGCAGGAACCTGACAGCGATGGTCCATTCGATCCACATCGGGGCTAGTCCAGTCGGGCTGGCAGTTCATTTCGACTTTGCGAGTCAAAAGACGCTTTGGCGGTGGCCGTCATCCGAACCTGGTCACCCTCGGAGATGGACGCTTGCGCATCAGCCAGAATCCAGTCGCCGGCCTGCAGCCCTGCGCTGATCTCGGTCTGCGTCAGACCCCGTAGCCCGAGGCGGACCTTACGCCGCGTAGCCTGGCCATCGACCACCCGCCACACCTCGGCGTGTTCACCGTCCACAACTGTCAGCGCATCGTTGGGCACCGCCAGGGCATTGTCGCTGCGTCCGGTTTCAATGTTCACTGAAACCGTCATGCCTTCCAGTAGGAAATCCGGGGCCGGATCCACACTGAGGCGAACATCCACAGTACCGCGTTGTGGATCGACAGTCGGCGCGATGAAATCGACTCTGGCCTTAAAAGGGCGGGTCGGGTAGGCATCCGCGACACAGGTGGCCAGCTGGCCCAGACCGAGTACCTCAAGATTCTTTTCATCCAGCGGCACCAGCACCTCGGTACCACCTGTACGGGCAATATCAAACAGGACAACGCCGGGTTGCACCAGATCGCCGGGCTCTGCATTACGTGTTAGCACGGTACCGGCCAACTCGGCACGAATAGTGGTCTTGGCCAGCTGCGCACGAGCGCTGGCTACCCTGGCTTGCGCCGCCAGCTCGCTGGCCTGACCGGCTTGCAGCGTGCTGGCGGCCAGTTGTGCCCGTTCGAGCGCTGCACGTGCGCTGGTTTCAGCCTGCACGGCCTGTTCCATGACCTCGCGGGAAATCATTTGTCTGTCCAGCAGTTCTTGGCGGCGCCGGGCTTCCCGGCTAGCCTGAGTCAGCCGCGCTTGCGCATCACGCAACGCGGCTTGCGCCTGTGGCCGGCTGGACTGTTGCAATTCTGCTAGCGCTGCTTCCGCCTCATGCAGCGCAGCGACCAGATCATCGGCACGCAACACCGCTAGCACGTCGCCGGGAGCTACCACGTCGCCCTCGGTCACTCGGCGGTCGATCACCACACCGGTTACCTGGCTACCTACTTGCGCACGCGAAAGTGCGGCGATCCTGCCGGTGGCCACCACCGTCTGCACAAGGGGGTGCGCAGTTAGCTGGTAGCCGGCCAAGGCCGGTCCCTGCAGAGTGCGGATGCCTCCCCAGATCAGCACAGTCAGCCCTGTGCAGGCGATAGCAATCAGCAGCAAAGGACGGTTCATGGCGTGGCTCTGGGTGTGAGGAGGTACGGGCATTCGCTTGCCGATTAGCGGGCGAGGCAAGCCTCATACTTATTGTACTTCTGTGTCAGCTCTTTCCTAGCTTTCGGTTCACTCCGTGGCGGCTTTGTCATTGCGCCCTGAGAGGTGGGTAGAAGCCTAGCCAGATGTGGCATTAACATGCTGGCCTAAGTCGCTGCCCGTAGGCCGCCAGCCGCTAGTCGAAATTCAGGTTCGGTCAGAAGGCGGCAGGAGGAACTAGGGGGCTGGCTAGGTATCAAACCGCCGATGCCAATTTCGTTTTTTGTGCCCTAAATAACCACCCTTAGATACCGCTAAGAGCTATAAACTACAGGCAGTAAGATAAGGCCAAAGCCCTGCGAGACGGCACTTAGAGGCATTTTTTAACGCTTACCACCAAGCAAGATTACTGTACGTTATTAGTCTCCGAAGGCAGGGGTCGTGGGTTCGAATCCCGCCTGGTGCGCCACCTTTAAAGCAAAAGCCCCGGATGAAAATCCGGGGCTTTTGCGTTTCTGGGTTTTCAAAGGTGCATCGGCACAACCAACCCCTTGCTGCGGTAGTGATCTATATGGATGCCAAAGGCCCCGCTGCTGTGCACTTCGTGGATGCGGTAGGGTTTGCCGCTGGGATCATTGGTCGTTTTGGCCAGGTCAATAATGCTTTCCTTGCAGGGTTGTTTTTGCGCATCCAGCACACGCAGGACCCTGGGTTTGAGCTTGTTGCCGGGTGGGCAGCCGATGATGATGGCGACTTCGCCATTGGTCAGCTCGACGATTTCCCCTGGTGGGTAGATGCCGACCATGCGGATAAAACAGTCGACAATTTCTCCGTCGAAATGGCTGTTAACCGCCTCCAGCAGGATGCGCAGTGACTCCAGGCTGGATTTGCCTTTGCTGTAGACGCGGTCGCTGTTGATGGCGTCATAGCTGTCGGCCACGGCGATGATTTTGGCAAAGTAAGGGATCTTGCTGGCATTCAGGCCGCGCGGATAACCCTGGCCATCCAGCCGCTCATGGTGCGAGTAGGCGACGTCGACGGTGGCGGCTGTGACCTGCTGGTTGCTCATCAGCAGCTTGCGCCCTTCGGCAGCGTGGCTCTGCATGATGCACCGCTCTTCGGCGGTCAGCGCGCCGGGCTTGTTGAGGATCTCGTTGGGCACCTTGATCTTGCCGACGTCGTGGAGCATGCCGCACACGCCAATCTGTTCGAGCTGGTAGGCCGGCAGGCCCAGTTCTTTAGCCAGGGCGATCGAGAGGATGGCTACGCGTAACGAATGCTCGGCAGTGTATTCGTCGCTGTTCTTGATGCGCGCCAACCAGAGCATCGCAGCCGGGTTGCGCAGGATGCTCTCGACGCAATCCTTGATGATTGCTTTGACTGCGCCTACATCGAGCTCCTGACCCAATTTGACCGCCTGCAGAATCCGCAGCGACTCTTCGTGTGCGGCGTGCCAGGTGGGGGCGGCCTGGAGCATTTCCAGGTTGAAGTCGACCTTGGCGATAACCGGCTGCAGCGCCTCTGGCTGGGCAATGTTTGCCGTAACCTGATCATGCACAGTGACGGACTGCTGGGCATCAACCCAGACGTAGCGGCAGACTTCCTGTAGCAGGCGAATGTCCTGCTGCTGGCGAATGCGAAAGCCTTGAAAGAGAAACGAGGTGTCCGTCCAGGGGCGATCTAGTTCAACCACATACATGCCGACTGTCAGTTGCGCTGCGTCGACTTTGATGCGGTCTGGTTTGGCTTCATCGGCCATGAGGCTCTCCACAGGGAGCGGCTGGGTGCTGGCCATTAGCTACCCCTGTCGCGTGAGCAGCAAATTGCTTTTACCTATTGGTGGCGTGGGTTTTCAGCATCGCGTGTCGAGCGAGTGCCACACCCTTCATTAAGGTTAGCTACGGAACCGCCGTTGTGTGGTGCAACGCTGGCTGTTGGGTGATTAATTTTGTAGACCCAGGCGCTTGGCCAGGCGAATCAGGTTGGCGCGGTCTATGCCCAGCTCGCGGGCGGCAGGTGCCCATTTATGTTGATGGCGGGCCAGCGCTTGGCTGATCAACTGTTTCTGGTAGGCGTCGAGGGCGTCACGCAGCGGCAGCTCACTGTGCGGTTCTGCAGCGCCTTGAGTTGCAGGTGCTGTGAAGGGGTGGTTGATCGGCAAATCCAGGTGAGCGCTGTCGATACTGAGGATACGCGGCCGTTCGCTGCCGCCGGCCAGGGCCTTGAGGGCGGCACGGCCGATCAGGTGTTCGATTTCGCGCACGTTGCCTGGCCAGTTGTAGGTCAGGAGGCTGGTCTGGGCTTCGGCGGTCAGACGCAGGCTGCGCAGCCCCAGGCGGGCGCGGTTTTCTTCGAGGAAGTAGCCGGCCAGCAACAGTACATCGCGGCCGCGCTCGCGCAGTGCCGGGACTTGCAATGGATAGACGCTGAGGCGGTGGTAGAGGTCGGCGCGAAAACGCCCGGCGCGGACTTCCTCGGCCAGGTCGCGGTTGCTGGCGGCGAGCACGCGCACGTTGACTCGCTGTTCCTGGTCGGCACCGACACGTTGCAACTGGCCGCTCTGCAACACGCGCAGCAGCTTGGCTTGCGCGGCCAGCGGCAGCTCGCCGATTTCATCGAGAAACAGGCTGCCGCCATCGGCCAGTTCGAACTTGCCGCGGCGCTCGTTGTGCGCGCCGGTAAAGGCACCGCGTACATGGCCGAACAGTTCGCTTTCCACCAGGTTATCGGGCAGCGCCGCGCAGTTGAGGCTGATCAGCGGCTTGGCTGCGCGCGGGGATGCGGCGTGCAGAGCTTCGGCGACCAGCTCTTTACCGACCCCGGTTTCACCGCTAATCAACACGCTCAGCTCGCTATTGCCGACCAGCGCGATCTCCGCCTGTAGGCGCTTGTGCACGGCGCTCTGGCCGATCAGCTCACGCGGACGATGTTGCACAGCAGCCTGTTTGTAGGCTTCGGCCAGCTGCTGCTGATCCTCGGCGCGTTGCAGCAGTGCGTTGATCCGTTCATTGGCCATCACGGTGGCGGCGGCCAGGCTGGCGAAGGCTTGCAGGTTGTCCAAGTCCACTTTGCCAAAGCTGGCGGGGTCGAGTGAATCGAGGGTCAGCAGGCCCCAGGGTTGGTCCTGCACATACAGCGGGCAGCCGAGGCAGTCATGCACGGGCAGGTGGCCGCGATGACCCGCGACCAGGCCGTCGTAGGGATCGGGCATCTCGCAATCGGTGGCAAAGCGAGTGGGGCCGCGTTGCGCCAGTAGCGCTTGCAATCGTGGGTGTTCATCGAGCTTGAAGCGGCGGCCGAGGGTGTCGGCGCTCAGCCCTTCAACGGCCAGCGGGATCAGCACATCGCCGTCGAGCTTGAGCAGCGCCACGGCGTCGCACGGCAGCAGCTGCCGCAGCGCTTGCAGCAGGCGGCGATAGCGCTCGGCTTCTGGCAGCTCGCGGGAAAGGTCGGCGACCAGCGGAATCAGCGCGGTAAGTAGTGGGTTTGCTGTCATATGGACACGTTAGTTGTCATAAAGACTCTAAATATTTGCTGTCATAAAGACGCTTCTATTTATAAGCCTATGATTTATATAAATAAAATAATTGGCACGCTTCCTGTAATAGTCAGAGTGATATGAACCGAACCGCTGCGCAAGTGCAGCGTGTCGCCCTGACGAGGAAGCTTTATGTTGACCCCTGCACAAATCGCCCTGATCAAAGCCACCGTGCCCCTGCTGGAAAGCGGCGGCGAAGCCCTGACCCGGCACTTCTACCAGATGATGCTGAGCGAGTACCCCGAGGTGCGCGCGCTGTTCAACCAGGCACACCAGGCCAGCGGCGGCCAACAGCGTGCCCTGGCCAATGCGGTGCTGATGTACGCCCGGCATATCGACCGGCTGGAGGCGCTGGGGCCGTTGGTTGGGCAGATCGTCAACAAGCATGTGTCGCTGCAGATCCTGCCAGAGCATTACCCGATTGTCGGCAGCTGCCTGCTGCGGGCGATTCGTGAAGTGCTCGGTGCGGAGATCGCCACCGATGCGGTGATCGAAGCCTGGGCCGTGGCGTATGGGCAGCTGGCGGACATCCTCATTGGTGCCGAAGAGGCCGCGTATAGCGCCAACGCCAACGCCGAGGGTGGCTGGCGCGGGGCGCGCAGTTTCCACCTGAGCCGCAAGGTGCAGGAGAGCGAGGAGATCGTTTCGCTGTACCTGGTTCCGGCCGACGGTGGCGCGCTGGCGGCATTCCAGCCGGGCCAGTATATCGGCCTGCGTCTGCTGCTGGATGGCGGCGAGCAGCGCCGCAACTACTCGCTGTCGGCCCTGAGCAATGGCCGCGAGTACCGCATCAGCGTCAAGCGCGAGGTCGGCGGCAAGGTCTCCAATTACCTGCATGACCAGCTGCAGGTCGGCGACAGCCTGGAGCTGTTTGCCCCGGCGGGAAATTTCGTCCTGCGCGAGTCCGCCAAGCCGCTGGTGCTGATCACCGCCGGCGTCGGTATCACTCCGGCGCTGAGCATGCTGGAAGCGGCGCGCGACACGGGCCGTGATATCCATTTTATCCACTGCGCCCGCCACGCCGGCGTGCATGCCTTCCGCGACTGGGTTGAGGCGCAGCGCGATAAGCACCCGCAGGTACGCCATTACGTGTGCTACAGCGAACCGCGCGAAGGCGATGCGGCCGATGCCGAGGGCTTGCTCAGCCTGGAACAGTTGAGTGAGTGGCTGCCCGAGCAGCGTGATCTGGATGCCTACTTTCTCGGCCCCAAGCCGTTTATGGCACAGGTCAAACGGCACCTGCAGCACCTCGGTGTGCCGGCGGCGCAGAGCCATTACGAGTTCTTTGGCCCGGCCAGCGCGCTGGACAGTTAATAACGCGGTCTAGGAGGTGATTATGTTGGCGTATCTGGCGTGCCCAGCGCGGGCACTGCAATTGGCGAATCGCATGCTGCTGGCCGGCGTGCTGCTGTTGCTCAGCGGCCTGCTGGGCGCTTATGGCCTGGAGGCGCAGCTGAGCATGGGCAGCCTGGTCACGGCGCATTCGTTGACCATCATCGGCCCAGGCCTGCTCAAGCTCGGTTATGTGCTGCGCCTGGCCGCGCAGCAGCATCTGCGCAAGCAACAGGAGCCCTGCTGTGCAATTGCGTGATCGGCAGCAGGAACTGGCCATTGCGCCACTGTGGCGGCTGGGTTTTCGCCCGTTCTTTCTCGGTGGCGCGCTGTTTGCCGTGCTGGCAATCGGTCTGTGGGCGGCGGCATTACTGGGTTATCTGTCGGGTTGGCAGCCGGTGGGCGGTAGCTTGGCTTGGCATCGGCATGAACTGCCGTTCGGGTTTGCAGTGGCGATCATTGCCGGCTTTCTGCTCACCGCCGTGCAGAACTGGACGGGGCGGTCGGGTCTTAGCGGGTGGCCGCTGGCGGCGCTGTTCGGCTTGTGGTTACTGGCGCGACTGGCCTGGCTGTTCGGTGCGCCGTTGCCACTCTTGCTGGCGCTGCAATTGCCCTTTCTACCGCTGCTGGCGTTGTTGCTTGGACGGCAGTTGTGGCAGGTACGCCAATGGCGCAACTACCCGCTGGTGGTCGTGGTGTTGCTGATGGCCGGCTGCGAGTGGCTGCTGCTGTATGGCTTGGCGCTGAGTGATGATGCTCTGCAACGGCGCGGTGCATTGGCTGGTTTATGGCTGATCGCGGCGCTGGTAAGCATTATCGGCGGGCGGGTGATTCCGTTCTTCACCCAGCGTGGTCTCAATCGACTGGCACCTGTTGCTCCAAGGCCGCGTCTGGATCTGCTGGTACTGGTTTTGTCGCTCAGCCTGACGTTGCTGTTTGCCTGTGGCCTGACCATGCAACCGTCGCTATGGCTACTGCCGCTGTTGCTGGTTTTGGTTGCGCTGCATGGCCTGCGCCTATGGCGCTGGTATGACGCCGGGATCTGGCGCGTGCCGCTGCTTTGGTCATTGCACCTGGCCTATGCCTGGCTACCGCTGGCCTTACTGGCTCTGGCGGCCTGGCATGTCGGCTGGCTGAGCAACGTCAGTCTGGCTTACCACGCTTTGGCGTTGGGCACGGTGGGCGGGGCGATTCTGGCGATGTTGGCGCGGGTTAGTCTCGGTCATACCGGTCGGCCATTGCAGCCTCCGGCAGTGATGGGTTGGGCGTTTGCCAGTCTGCAGCTGGCGGTTATGGCGCGTGTGCTGCTGGTGCCGCTTGCCCCGGCAGCGGGGCATGGACTTTCCAGCCTGTTGTGGGTCGTGGCCTTTACCCTGTTTGTGCGTCATTACGCGGTGATGTTCTGGACGGCGCGAGTGGATGGGCAGCCGGGTTAACGTCATGTCGGTGGGAGGTGCTTTAGCCGCGCAGGGCTGGAAGGCGCGGAACGCATCGCGGCTAAAGCCCCTCCCACATGATCCGACAGTGCGGCACTTTTACGCTGGGTTTAGAGCACGCCCGCTTCACGCAGCGCCGCGATCTGCTCCGCGCTCAGCCCCAGGTGGCGGGTGAGTACCTGCTCGGTGTGTTCGCCGAGCAGGGGTGGTGCGTTGCGGTATTCCACCGGGGTTTCGGACAGGCGCAGCGGGCTGGCGACCTGCGGGGTGGTGCTGCCCAGGCTATTGGGCAGATCGATACGCAGGCCACGGGCTTTAACCTGTGGGTCGGCAAACACCTGAGCCAGGTCATTGATCGGCCCGCACGGTACGCCAGCGGCCTCCAGCAGCGTCACCCATTCGGCGGTAGTTTTGAATACCGTGGCCTGGCGCAGCAGCGGGATCAGCTCGGCGCGGTGGGCGACGCGGGCCTTATTGGTAGAAAAACGCGGGTCATTGGCCAAAGCCGCACAGCCTGCAACCTCGCACAGCTTGCGGAACTGCCCGTCGTTACCCACGGCGATAATGAAGTTGCCGTCGGCCGAGGGGAAATCCTGGTAGGGCACGATATTCGGGTGGGCGTTGCCCAGGCGTTTGGGCGAAACGCCGGTGTTCAGATAATTCATCGCCTGGTTGGCCAGGCAGGCCACCTGCACGTCGAGCAGGGCCACATCGATATGCTGGCCGAGGCCGGATTGCTCGCGCTGGTTGAGTGCCGCCAGTACACCGACTGTGGCGTACAGGCCGGTGAGAATATCGGTGAGGGCGACGCCGACCTTCATGGGGCCAGCACCCTCCTCGCCGTCTGGCTTGCCGGTCAGGCTCATCAGCCCGCCGAGGCCCTGGATCATAAAGTCATAACCGGCGCGCTTGGCGTAGGGCCCGTTTTGCCCGAAACCGGTGATGGAGCAGTAGATCAGCCGTGGGTTGATGGCCTTCAGCGCTTCATAGTCGAGGCCGTAAGCCGCCAGGCCGCCGACCTTGAAGTTCTCCAGCAGCACGTCACAGTTTTGCACCAGTTCGCGGACCAGGCGCTGGCCTTCCGCCTGGGTGAAGTCCAGGGTTACCGACTGCTTGTTGCGGTTGGCGCTTTGGAAATACGCCGCCTCGCGTGAGTCGTTGCCCTCGGCATCTTTCACATAGGGTGGGCCCCAGTGGCGGGTGTCATCGCCTGAGCCCGGGCGTTCGACCTTGATCACCTCGGCACCGAGGTCGCCGAGAATCTGCCCAGCCCAAGGCCCGGCCAATACGCGGGACAGATCGAGAACGCGGATATGCGATAGGGCGCCGGGCATGGGGAGGCCTCACAGGAGAGAAACGTAGGATGGGTTAGCCGCAAGGCGGCGTAACCCATTGGGCGATCTGATGGGTATCGCTGAGCTCAACCCATCGTACGCAGCCGGGCTTAAAAGAACGCCTGCAACCCGGTCTGCGCGCGACCAAGGATCAGTGCATGCACGTCGTGGGTGCCTTCATAGGTGTTGACCACTTCCAGGTTGACCAGGTGGCGGGCCACGCCGAACTCGTCGCTGATGCCGTTGCCGCCGAGCATGTCGCGGGCCATACGGGCGATATCCAGAGACTTGCCGCAGCTGTTGCGCTTCATCATCGAGGTGATTTCCACCGCAGCGGTACCTTCGTCCTTCATCCGGCCGAGGCGCAGGCAGCCTTGCAGGGCCATGGTGATTTCGGTCTGCATATCAGCCAGTTTCTTCTGGATCAGCTGGGTTTGCGCCAGCGGACGGCCGAACTGCTGACGATCGAGGGTGTACTGGCGCGCGGTATGCCAGCAGAACTCGGCGGCACCCAGCGCGCCCCAGCTGATGCCGTAGCGGGCAGAGTTGAGGCAGGTGAACGGGCCTTTCAGGCCGCGTACATCGGGGAAGGCGTTTTCTTCGGGACAGAACACGTTGTCCATGACGATCTCGCCGGTGATCGAGGCGCGCAGGCCGACCTTGCCGTGGATGGTCGGGGTGCTCAGGCCTTGCCAGCCTTTCTCAAGGACAAAGCCGCGAATCTCGCCGGCATCATCCTTGGCCCAGACTACGAATACATCGGCGATTGGCGAGTTGGTGATCCACATCTTGGCGCCGCTGAGGCGATAGCCGCCATCGACCTTCTTGGCGCGGGTAATCATCGAGCCTGGGTCGGAGCCGTGGTTCGGCTCGGTCAGGCCGAAGCAGCCGATGTATTCGCCGCTGGCCAGTTTGGGCAGGTACTTCTGCTTGGTCGCTTCGTTGCCGAATTCGAAGATCGGCACCATCACCAGGGACGATTGCACGCTCATCATCGAGCGGTAGCCGGAGTCGATGCGCTCCACTTCGCGGGCAATCAGGCCGTAGCACACGTAGTTCAGGCCGCTGCCGCCGTATTCGGCGGGGATGGTGGCGCCGAGCAGGCCGGTGTCGCCCATCTCGCGGAAGATTTTCGGATCGGTCTGCTCATGGCGGAAGGCTTCGAGCACGCGCGGGGCCAGCTTGTCGGCGGCGAACTGCTGGGCGCTGTCGCGCACCATGCGTTCTTCTTCGGTCAGTTGCTGGTCGAGCAGCAGCGGGTCGATCCAGTTGAAGCTTGCCTTGGCCATCGCGAAAACCTCGAAATCAGACAGTGATAGGGCGGGAATCTGCGTAGTCAGCTGCGCCCGCCGGTAAGTGGATTTGATCCTAGGCGGCTTGTGGCGGCCCTGCAAACGACTAATACGCACCTAGTTGTGCGTTTTGCTCACTTCGAGATAGGGTTAATTAGGATATTTAACCGAATAAAGTGAGAGTGACGCACATATGCGCCGCAAGATCCCCAGTACCGCCGCCCTGATCGCTTTCGAGTCCGCTGCCCGCCATCAGAGTTTTACCAAGGCTGCCCAGGAGCTGAGCCTGACCCAGGGTGCGGTGTGCCGGCAGATCGCCGCGCTGGAGGCCTTCCTGAATATCGAACTGTTCCGCCGTTCACGCCGTGGCGTGGTGCTCACCGAGGCGGGGCAGTCCTACGCGCGGCGAGTGGCCGGGCAGCTGGATGCAGTGGAGCGCGACACCCTGGCGGTGATGGGCCAGCAGGGCGCGATGAGCATCGAACTGGCGGTGGTGCCTACCTTCGGTACGCAGTGGTTGTTGCCACGTTTGAAGGACTTTCAGCGACTGCATCCGGAGATCACGGTCAACCTGACCAACCGTACGCGACCCTTTCTGTTTGCCGACACCGAGTTCGACGCGGCGGTGTACTTCGGCGATGGCGACTGGTCCGGTACCCAGGCGCATTTACTCATGGGTGAGAACCCGATGCCGGTATGCAGCCCGGCGTTGCTGGCTGGGCAGGCGCAGTTAAGCGCTGAACAAATTGCCAGCCTGCCGCTGCTGCAACAGACCACGCGGCCCTATGCCTGGCGTCAGTGGTTCAACGCCCAGGGCCTCAATACTGCGCGGGATATGGCCGGGCCACGTTATGAGTTGTTCTCCATGCTGGCTCAGGCGGCCATGCACGAGATGGGCGTGGCGCTGATTCCACCGTTTCTGATCCGTCGTGAGCTGGATGAAGGGCGTCTGGTGATTGCCGCACCGCTGAGCCTGCCGACTGATAAGGCGTATTTCCTGATGATTCCTGAGCGCAAGCTGGAGTCGGCGGCGTTGCTGCTGTTGCGCGACTGGTTGGTGCGCGAGGCGCATGCCTATGCCCTGGCGAATGGCTTGAAATAGACAATAGCTTGTCAGGTTGTTGGCGGAAAGGGCCGTCAAAGCTACGGCGGCAATCTGTCGGAAATTACTTTACCTCACGAGACAGGCCGCCTAGAGTGCGCGCCGGAGTTATGTTGACCCCGTAGTCAGCTATCTGAATGGCTACACTTACCCCGTGCTTGGCCGCTCTTGGGTGTTGAATTTTTTGCACACAAACGCTGCTCTAGCCCAATGAAACAGCGGTTTATCCCGGAAATGCTGGCGGCGCCGTTGATCTGATGGCGCTGTATTTGTCTCGGGAATGAATAAACACCGTTTTCCCTCGGTGAATGCGCTACAGGCCTTGCGCCAAAAGGGCTGCCATGAATTAGCTGCCTAGTAGGTCATGCAGTGACTTGTAGTTATCGCAAGGTTTTACTTCATAACGCCTTGAAGGCTATGGCTATCGCCTGCAAAATGCCGCGCCCCGCCATTGTGCAACTTTAGCCTGAGCGGGTTTGTGCTGATCCTCCCTAATGCCCGCGTGCCATCCGCAGTGCGCCGGTTCACCAAAAAGATCACGCAGGAGAATTGAAGTGCACATCGGTGTTCCTCTCGAAACCCATGCTGGTGAGACGCGCGTTGCCGCAACTCCCGAAACCATCAAGAAGCTGATCGGCCAAGGCCATCAGGTGAC
>JAHJXZ010000012.1 GCA_018827205.1 Gammaproteobacteria bacterium
GCGGCGGTTGCAGCCTGCAACATATGCCCCATGCCGATCAGCTTGCCCTGAAACAGCGCATGCTCGCCGAGCAACTCAGTCGCTTGGCCAATCTTGAGCCGCAAGAGTGGGCCGCGCCGCTGGTTGGCCCGGAGCTGGGCTATCGCCGCCGCGCGCGCATTGCCGTGCGCTGGGACAACAAGGCCAAGCGCCTGGATGTGGGTTTTCGCGCAGCGGCCAGCCAGGACATCATCGCCATCAGCGATTGCCCGGTGCTGGTACAACCCTTGCAGCCGATCCTGCGCGCGTTACCGCAGGTGTTGTGTGCGTTGGATAAACTCCAGGCCATTGGTCATGTCGAGTTGTTCAGCGGCAGCTCCAGTGCTGTGCTGATACGACATACCGCTGCGTTGAGCGAAGCGGACCTGGCCCGTTTGCAGGCCTTCTGCACTGAGCAGAAGGCGCAGCTCTGGTTGCACGGTACGGCCGAGCCGCAGCCGTTTGCCCCGGCGCAGCAGCTGAGTTATCGCCTGGATGCTTTTGATCTCGACCTTGCTTACCGACCTGGCGATTTTGTTCAGGTCAACCAGCCGGTGAATGACGCCATGGTCGCGCAGGCGCTGGACTGGCTGGCGCCGCAGGCCGATGAACGGGTGCTGGATTTGTTCTGCGGGCTGGGTAATTTCGCCTTGCCGCTGGCCCAGCGGGTGCGGGAACTGGTGGCGGTGGAGGGCGTGCAGGCCATGGTTGAGCGCGCCGCTGAGAATGCCGCGAGCAACGGCCTGGGCAATGCGCACTTTTTCCAGGCCGACCTGTCCAACCCGCTGGCTGACGCTGGCTGGGCGCAGGGCGGTTTTGCTGCCGTGCTGCTGGACCCGCCGCGTGATGGCGCGCTGCAGGCGGTCAAGCAAATGACGACACTTGGCGTCAAACGGGTGCTGTATGTGTCGTGCAACCCGACGACTCTGGCCCGCGACAGTGCCGAGTTGCTGGCGCAAGGCTATCGGCTGGAACGCGCCGGTATCCTCGATATGTTTCCGCAAACCGCGCACGTGGAAGCGATGGCGCTGTTTGTCAGGCAGTAGATAGAAGCGCGGGGATACGGCGGCAGGTGCTTGGTTTTATCCGGTGCTGCCCTTATCTCGGTGCTGCAGGGACGCACAGGGAGTGCGTCTTAAGTGGTTAAACCGACCACTTCATAGAAGGTGGCGACTGTTCGGTGTGCATGCCGCGCACCGTAGGGAAGGTAAGCAAGATGGTTCAGGTCAGAGCGCATCAGCCGATCAACGACGACGGCAGCATCAACCTTGAAGCCTGGCTCGGGCATGTGCTGAGTGTCGATCCGGCGCTGGATCGCGAAGCCCTGCGCGAGGCCTGCGAGTTCGCCCGCGAGGCCGAGCAACAGGCCAATGCCGCGAAGAATCTGTGGACCGAGGGCGCGTCGAGCTTCCGCTCCGGTCTGGAAATCGCCGAAATTCTCGCCGACCTCAAGCTCGATCAGGACTCCCTGGTCGCAGCCGTAATCTACCGCTGCGTGCGCGAGGGCAAAGTGCCGTTGGCGCTGGTGCATCAGCGTTTCGGCCCGGTGGTGGCCAAACTGGTTGAAGGCGTGCTGCGCATGGCGGCAATCAGCGCATCGATGAACCCGCGTGATTCCCTGGTGCTCGGCTCCCAGGCGCAGGTGGAAAACCTGCGCAAGATGCTCGTGGCGATGGTCGATGACGTGCGCGTGGCGTTGATCAAGCTGGCCGAGCGCACCTGCGCCATCCGTGCGGTGAAAGAAGCCGATGATGAGAAACGTCAGCGCGTAGCCCGCGAAGTGTTCGATATCTACGCACCGCTGGCCCACCGCCTGGGCATCGGCCATATCAAGTGGGAACTGGAAGACCTGTCTTTCCGCTACCTGGAGCCCGAGCAGTACAAGCAGATTGCCAAGCTGCTGCACGAGCGCCGCCTGGACCGCGAGCACTACATCAATGAAGTGATGGATCAGCTGCGCACCGAGCTTGAGGCCACTGGGGTCAAAGCCGACATCAGCGGGCGGGCCAAACACATCTATTCGATCTGGCGCAAAATGCAGCGCAAGGGCCTGCAGTTCAGCCAGATATACGACGTGCGCGCGGTGCGCGTACTGGTGCCGGAAGTGCGCGATTGCTACACCGCCCTGGGTATCGTGCACACTCTCTGGCGACATATTCCCAAGGAGTTTGACGATTACATCGCCAACCCCAAGGAAAACGGCTACCGCTCGCTGCACACCGCTGTGCTCGGCCCGGAAGGCAAAGTGCTGGAGGTGCAGATCCGTACCCAGGCCATGCACGAGGAAGCCGAGCTGGGCGTGTGCGCGCACTGGCGCTACAAGGGCACTGACGTCAAAGCCAGCTCTAACCATTACGAAGAGAAAATTTCCTGGCTGCGTCAGGTGCTTGAATGGCACGAAGAACTCGGTGATATCGGTGGCTTGGCTGAGCAGCTGCGCGTGGATATCGAGCCGGACCGGGTTTATGTGTTCACCCCGGACGGTCACGCCATCGACCTGCCCAAGGGCGCAACGCCGCTGGATTTTGCCTACCGCGTGCACACCGAGATCGGCCACAACTGCCGTGGCGCGAAGATCAACGGGCGTATTGTGCCGCTCAACTACAGCCTGCAGACCGGCGAGCAGGTGGAGATCATCACCAGCAAGCACGGTACGCCTAGCCGCGACTGGCTGAACTCAAACCTTGGTTACGTCACCACTTCGCGGGCGCGGGCGAAGATTGTTCACTGGTTCAAACTGCAGGATCGCGACCAGAACGTTGCCGCCGGTAAGGTTCAGCTGGAGCGTGAGCTACAACGCCTGGCATTGCCGCATGTGGATTTCGAAAAATTGGCCGAGAAGGCCAATATGAAGACCAGCGAGGATCTGTTTGCCTCCCTCGGTGCGGGTGATCTGCGCCTGGCGCAACTGGTCAACCTGGCGCAGCAACTGGTCGAGCCGGATCGAGTTAACGAGCAGCTGGAGCTGATCCCGCGCAAGGCGCTGGGCTTCAAGCCGGGTAAGCGCGGCGATATCCAGATCCAGGGCGTCGGCAACCTGCTGACCCAGATGGCCGGCTGCTGCCAGCCGCTGCCGGGGGATCCGATTGTCGGCTACATCACTCTGGGTCGCGGCGTGAGCATCCACCGTCAGGACTGTGCCTCGGTGTTGCAGCTTGCTGGGCGCGAGCCAGAGCGGATTATCCAGGTCAACTGGGGCCCGGTGCCGGTGCAGACCTACCCGGTAGAAATCATCATCAAGGCCTACGACCGTTCCGGGCTGCTGCGTGACGTGACCCAGGTACTGCTCAACGAGCGGCTCAATGTACTGGCGGTTAACACCCGTTCGAACAAGGACGACAACACTGCGTCCATGTCGATCACCGTGGAAATTCCTGGGCTGGATGCGCTTGGGCGTTTGTTGGGGCGTATTTCCCAGCTGCCCAATATTATCGAAGCGCGCCGCCATCGGGTTTCCTGAGCTGCTGCGGGCTGCGCGCGTGATACTGCGTTGAAGGGGAATTGAAAAATGCTCATTGGCAAAAGCCAACTCCGCTTTTTCACTTCCCCTTCGCCTTGTCTGACCTTCGCTCGCGCCGCTCAGGGTTACGGATGTAAAGGAATCTTATGTACCAACTCGACGACCTGCTGCACCTGATGGCCCGTCTGCGTGATCCGCAGCACGGCTGCCCGTGGGATCTCAAGCAGAACTACACGACGATCGTGCCGCACACTATCGAAGAGGCGTACGAGGTGGCCGACGCCATCGAGCGCGGCGATTTCGATCATCTGCCCGGTGAGCTCGGCGATCTGCTGTTTCAGGTGGTGTATTACAGCCAGCTTGCGCGCGAAGAAGGGCGCTTCGAGTTTGCCCAGGTGGTCGATGGCATCACGAGCAAATTGATTCGCCGCCATCCCCATGTCTTCCCCGATGGCGATCTATATGGCGCCGTGGATGTGGCCAAGCTGGAAGAGGCTGCGGTCAAACAGCGCTGGGAACAGATCAAGGCCGAAGAGCGTGCCGAAAAGGCAGCAGCCCCTGAGCAACTTTCACTGCTCGACGATGTGCCCACAGCGCTGCCGTCGCTCAGCAGGGCGATTAAATTGCAGAAGCGCGCGGCCCAGGTCGGCTTCGACTGGCCGGAGGCCTTGCCGGTGGTCGACAAGGTGCGTGAAGAGCTGGATGAAGTGCTGGAAGCCATGAGCGAGAACGACCCTGAGGCGATTAGCGAGGAGATCGGCGACCTACTGTTTGTGGTCAGCAACCTGGCGCGGCATCTCAAGGTCGATCCGGAAACTGCCCTACGCGCTGCTAATGGCAAGTTTGAACGGCGTTTTCGTTTTATCGAGCAGGCATTGCGCGAAGCGGGGCGCAACATGGAAGATTGCCCCCTGGATGAATTGGACGCGCTCTGGGGCGAAGCCAAAAAGCTGGAAAAGCAGACCCCGAGTTGTTGAGTTGTGCGGGTGCGGTCTGCCCGCTGATGGTGGGCACGCCCGCTTTAAATTGATGGTTGGAAAGGTAGGTTATGGCTCTCTCACTACGCGATCAGTTGCTCAAAGCCGGGCTGGTCAACGAAAAGCAGGCCAAGCAGGCCGGCAAACAGCAGCAGAAACAGCAGCGCCTGGTGCACAAAGGCCAGGTCGAGAAGGACGAATCGCAAAAGCTCGCCGCTCAGCAGGCCATGGCTGAGAAGGCCGCGCGCGATCAGGAGCTGAACCGTCAGCAGCAGGAAAAGATCGAGCAAAAGGCCCGTGCCGCGCAGATCAAGCAGCTGATCGAGGCCTCGCGCCTGCCCAAGCTGAGCACAGAGGATTACTACAACTTCGTCGACGACAAGAAGGTCAAGCGTCTGTCGGTGAACAGCCTGATGCGCAACAAGCTCAGTAGCGGCTCGCTGGCCATCGTGTGCCATGGCGGCGGTTATGAGGTGATCCCGCGCGAAGCCGCGCTAAAGATTCAGGAGCGCGACCCACAACGCGTGGTGCTGCTCAATACCCCGACCGAAGCACCAGATGCCGATGACCCGTATGCGGCCTATCAGGTGCCGGATGATCTGATGTGGTGATGGCCCCGGGCCGAACCTGCAGAAATCAGCCCATAAAAAAGCCGAGCACTTAGCTCGGCTTTTTTATGGGATCAACTCAGTCCTGGCGACCTGCAACGGTTTTACCGTCGACTGTGCCTTCCTTGAGCATGATCTGGTATTCCTTGCCGTCTTTCTCGACCTGATGCAGGCGTACCAGCAAGAAGTCCCAGTCCTTGGCGAACCAGAGGATGGTCTTGCGGCTACTTTGCGTCGGGTCGCGCACGCGCTCGACTTTGATCGCATCGATCAGGCCGGCCTTGGTGCGCACCACTTCCTCGCCGAGCACGCGGAAATCGTAGGTTTCCACTTCATCACCGTCGACCACCTGGTAGCTCATGGTCTTAGTGCCGGCGGCCACGTCATATTGCAGGGCCAACTGGTAGGTCGATTTGTCCAGCAGGCCGCGGTTCAGCGGCAGGCGTACCGGTGTGTCGCGGTCGCTACCGATCACCTGTTTGGCGCTCCAGTCGAAGTCGTGCTCGATCTTCTTGCCCTTGCCCAGGCCGTTGCGCTCGTACAGATAGGTCTGCGGCAGGAATACGTCTTTATCCACGCGCAGTGTGCTTTGTTCGGTCAAACTGGCGATCAGCATCGAGGCTTCGAAGTTGAGCTGCCACAGGCCGTTATCCAGGGCTTCAAGGCTGCGTTCAGCGCTACCGCTGACGGGCAGTTGCTTCCAGTCCGCGGTGTAACTGGCAGAGAAGGGTTTCAGCTCGACGGCTAATGCCGGCAGGCTCAAAAGTGTAAGTGCGAACAGTAAGGCGCGACCCATGGTGTCTCCTTGATTACGTTCGAATTAGCTGTCCAGTGCTCGGTAACAGTTGCTCGTCCAACATGGCCCCTTGCGCAGTCAGCTGTAAACGGCCTTCAGCAAACCAGCGCACGGCCAGCGGGTAAATCACATGTTCCTGCTGGTGTACGCGCTGCGCCAGGCTGGTCGGTGAGTCATCCGACTGTACCGGTACCACTGCCTGTACGACCAGTGGTCCGCCATCGAGTTCCTCACTGACGAAGTGCACGCTGCAGCCATGCTCGCTGTCACCGGCATCCAGCGCCCGTTGATGAGTATGCAGGCCTTTGTATTTCGGCAGCAGCGAAGGGTGGATGTTTAGCAGGCGGCCGACGTAGTGGCGGACGAAACCCGGGGTGAGGATGCGCATAAAACCGGCCAGTACCACCAGCTGCGGATTAAATGCATCGATGGCCTCAACCAGCGCGGCATCGAAGGCCTCGCGGCCTTCGAACTGCTTGTGGTCGAGCACCTGAGTGGCGATGCCCGCATGCTTTGCGCGCTCCAGGCCGAATGCATCGGCTCGGTTGGAAATCACCGCGGCGATGCGTGCCGGGCTGCCGTCATGGGTGATGCTGTCGATCAGCGCCTGCAGGTTGCCGCCGGAGCCGGAGATCAGCACCACCACATTGCAGTCTGTTGCCGACATTAGTGCTGTTTCAGGTTGTTCAGTACGACCTGGGCAGCACCTTCGGCGGCATCGCCGATCTGGCCGATTACCCATGGCTGCTCGCCAGCGGCGCTCAGGGTTTGCAGAGTGATCTCGACTTGATCCTGCGCTACGCAGATGACCATGCCGACGCCGCAGTTGAGTACGCGGTGCATCTCGTGCTCATCAACGTTGCCTTTTTCCTGCAGCCAGTCGAAGACCGCTGGGCGAGTCCAGCTGGCCACGTCGACCACGGCTTGTGCGCCTTTTGGCAGCACGCGCGGGATGTTGTCGAGCAGGCCGCCACCGGTGATGTGGGCCATGGCTTTGACAGCGCCAGTGTCCTTGATCAGTTTAAGCAGCGGTTTGACGTAGATACGCGTCGGCGCCATTAGCAGGTCGGTCAGCGGCTTGCCGTCGACCTGGGTGGTTTCGATTTCAGTACCGGACACTTCGATGATCTTGCGGATCAGCGAGTAGCCGTTGGAGTGCGGGCCCGAGGACGGCAAGGCGATCAGTGCGTCACCAGCGGCGACTTTCGAGCCATCAATGATTTCGGCTTTTTCCACTACGCCGACGCAGAAACCGGCCAGGTCGTAGTCTTCGCCTTCGTACATGCCTGGCATTTCTGCGGTCTCACCGCCAACCAGGGAGCAGCCAGCCAGTTCGCAACCCGCGCCAATGCCGGTCACCACGGTGGCGGCTACGTCAACGTTGAGCTTGCCGGTGGCGTAATAGTCGAGGAAGAACAGCGGCTCGGCGCCACAGACGACCAGGTCGTTGACGCACATAGCGACCAGGTCTTGGCCGATGCTGTCGTGCATATTCAGGTTCAGCGCCAGGCGCAGCTTGGTGCCCACGCCGTCGGTGCCGGAGACCAGAACCGGTTGCTTGTAGCCAGCCGGGATCTCGCACAGTGCGCCGAAGCCGCCCAGCCCACCCATGACTTCCGGACGCGCGGTGCGCTTGGCCACGCCTTTGATGCGTTCAACCAGGGCTTCGCCTGCGTCGATATCTACACCTGCGTCCTTGTAGCTGATGGAGGGTTGCTTGCTCATAGATCCAGGCCTTTAGGGGAAATTCGGATTGGCACCGCCGCTTGTGGCGGCGGTCTGCGAAGGCGCGCGATTTTATCAGGCTTACCCGGCAGCGGCCACCCGCTAAGGTTGCGGCTGTTGGGGCGGCTGTTTAAGCTCGAAATCTGGTTGTTGTTGGCAGTCTGCGGCTGAAAAGGGCTTTGGAATGCGCCTTAACAGCACATAAACTCACACTCTTGAGCCAGCGCCTCCTGCTTTATGTAGCGTGGGTTGGCCGCAACTGTTGCTAAACCTGGCCTGCACGCCACTTCCCGTCCGTCGAGAATTCATCCATGCGTTTGACCGCTCGCCTGCTTCTAGTCTGTTTGTCGCTGTCCGGCCTGCCGGCGTTTGCCGCGCCGGTGAGTGATCTGTACCAAGTCCGCGAAGCGGTCAGCAGCCAGCAACCGGAAGAACGCGCTGCCGCCCTGAGCCGAGCGCTGGATACCCTGGTATTGCGCCTGACCGGCAAGGCCGGTGCGGCGCAAAACCCGGCACTGGCGGCGCTGCGCAAGGCCCCGCAACAGATCGTCAGCCAATATGGGTATGAGGGCGAGCAGTTGCTGGTCGACTTTGACCCGCAGAGCACCGATCGCAGCCTGCGTCAGGCGGGCCTGTCGCTGTGGGGCGCCAATCGTCCGAGCATTCTGCTGTGGTGGTTGAGTGATGCCAGCGACGGCAGCCGTCTGCTCGGTGATGGTCAAGCTGCCGCCACACCGCTCAACCAGGCCGCGCAGCACCGTGGTCTGCCGCTGCGCCTGCCATTGGCTGATCTGGCCGAACAACTGGTGGCGGTGCCGGAAAACCTCACGGCGAATGATCCGGCTGCCCTGCGTGAAGCCTCCGAACGCTACGCCGTCGATGCCTTGCTGGCAGTAATGGCGCGCGAAGCTAATGGCCAGTGGCAGGCCGAGTGGCGCCTGTGGTTGGGTGATGAGCGTGAGCAGGGCAGTGTGCAGGGCGCCGATCAGGCCGCGCTGGCCGATGCCATCCTGCTGGCAGTCAACCAGCGTCTGGCACCACGTTTTATTGTGGCTGCAGGTACCGCGAGTGGTTTGACTTTGGAGGTGCAGGGCGTCGATTTGGCGCACTACGCCGAGCTGCAGCGCATTCTTGAGCCCTTTGCGGCGCAGCTTCGCAAGGTGCAGGGCGATACGCTGACCTTTGCTGTCAATGCCAATGCTGAGCAGTTGCGAGCGCAACTGAGCCTGGCGCGCCTGCAGGAAGTTCCGGCAGAAGCCCCTGTGCTCGATGCCAGTCAGTCGGTTATGCCGCCGGCCACTGCGGCGGAGCCCGCTGCCGCAGTGGTAGCACCTGACAATGTGCTGAGGTTTCGCTGGTAGACTGCGGCAATTACACACCGTTCGTGACGTGAAAACCGCAGCTACTGAGCTGCGGTTTTCTTATGTGGCGGGCCTCACGGGTTGAGTATTTCTGGATTAAACGTTGGCATATGGAGCGCTGGGCATGATCGATTCGCATCGTTGGATATGGATAGTTGGGACGTTAATGCTGTGCGGCCTGTTGTACCTGCTGGCACCGATTCTCTCGCCATTTCTGATCGGCGTTTTGCTGGCCTATATGGGCGATCCGCTGGTCGATCGCCTGGAACGCTGGAAACTGTCGCGGACCTGGGGTGTGGTGGTGGTCTTTGCACTGATCACCCTGATCATGGCTATTCTGCTGCTGGTATTGGTGCCGATGCTGGGCAAGCAACTGGTGCGCTTGTACGAGTTGATCCCGCAAATGCTCGACTGGGCACAGAACCAGGCCCTGCCATGGGTTCAGCTCAAACTGGGGTTGAACGAAGGTTTCTGGCGTTTTGATCAGCTGAAAACCGCGCTATCCGGGCAGCTGGATAAAACCACCGATATCGTCGGCATGCTGCTGTCCACGGCCACCTCTTCAGGTCTGGCACTGTTGGCCTGGCTGGCCAATCTAGCGCTGATTCCGGTGGTGAGTTTCTACCTGATGCGCGACTGGGACCTGATGGTTGCCAAGCTGCGCAACCTGCTGCCGCGCGGCCGTGAAGGCCTTGTTGTGCAGTTGTTCGGCGAATGTCACGAAGTGCTTGGTGCCTTCCTGCGCGGTCAATTGTTGGTGATGCTGGCGCTGGGTGTGATGTATGCCACTGGGCTGATGATGATTGGCCTAGAGCTCGGGTTGCTGATCGGCGTGCTCGCAGGTCTGGCCAGCATCGTGCCGTACCTGGGCGTGGTGGTCGGCATTGGCGCGGCACTGACGGCTGGTTTGTTCCAGTTCGGTCTGGATTTCTACCCGCTGATGGGCATAGCTGCGGTATTTATCGTCGGGCAAATGCTTGAAGGTATGCTGCTAACGCCGCTGCTGGTGGGCGATCGCATTGGTCTGCATCCGGTTGCCGTAATCTTCGCAATCATGGCGGGCGGCCAACTGTTTGGCTTCACCGGCATCCTCCTGGCCCTGCCAGTGGCGGCGGTGATTATGGTATTAGTGCGTCATCTGCATGATTTATATAAACTTTCCGATCTTTACGGTGAGCCAGCCAGCGGTTCCGACGAGCCGCCCAACCCAGCATGACACCCATACAACTGCCTTTAGGTGTGCGTCTGCGCGATGACGCCACTTTCGCCAATTACTACCCCGGAGCCAACGCTGCGGCGTTGGGTTATGTCGAGCGTCTGTGCGAGGCGGATGCTGGCTGGACGGAAAGCCTTATCTATCTGTGGGGCGGCGAGGGCGTGGGTCGTAGTCATCTGCTGCAGGCCGCCTGTCTGCGTTTTGAGCAGCGTGGTGAGCCGGCGGTGTATCTGCCGCTGGCCGAGGTGGTCGAGTACGGCCCTGCGCTGCTCGACAATCTTGAGCGGTGCGAGCTGGTTTGTCTGGATGATCTGGATGCGGTAGCGGGGCGTAGTGACTGGGAAGAGGCGTTGTTTCACCTGTTCAACCGTCTACGCGACAGCGGCCGGCGTCTGTTGCTGGCCGCGAGCAGTTCGCCGCGCGAGTTACCGGTGCAACTGGCTGACCTGCAATCGCGCCTGACCTTGGCACTGGTGTTTCAACTGCAGTCACTGTCCGATGAGGATAAGTTGCGCGCCTTGCAACTACGCGCATCACGCCGCGGGCTGCATCTGAGTGATGAAGTCGGACGTTTTATCCTGACTCGTGGCGAGCGCAGCATGAGCGCCTTGTTCGATTTGCTTGAGCGCCTCGATCAGGCGTCGTTGCAAGCCCAGCGCAAGCTGACAATTCCCTTCCTAAAAGAAACCCTCGGCTGGTAACTACCTGTCTAGTCGACGGGTAGTCCGGTAATAAAGCTCTGTATGGCGGTTGCACACGCCTGTGGTTGAGTCTGCAAAAGAAAGTGTGGGCCAGTCAGTGTGATTTCGGTCAGTTGTGTACAGCCTGCCTGTAGGCTGACCTGAGCCTTGCGCGTTACCAGGCGGTCATGACTGGCCAGTAGGTGCAGAGCAGGCAGCTCAAGATGTAATTCTGGTTTCTGTAATTGGCCAAGGTTATGCAGGCGTTCTCGCAGTAAGCGCGTTGGAAGTTTCTGGATTTCTTCGCCCAGCAACTGAGTCAGTTCGGTGCTGGCTTGGCTATTCAGGCAGAACAAGTTTAATAAGGTTCTCTGCCTGAGTAGCCAGCGAGGTAAAGGTAGGTAGTTGATTAGCGGCAGTAATGGGTGCGGTGAGCTCAGGAATGAGGCAGCGAAGATCACGCCGCGCAAACCTGGTGGCTGGCATAGCGCTAACTGATAGGCCAGGGGCCCGGAAAACGACTCGCCAAGCAGCACGTAGGGTGTATTGCCGAGCCTACTTAACAATAGATCGGCCAAATATTTGTGGGTTTGGTTACCTTGAGTTGGCAGTTCTAGGGCCAGCACTTCAAGTGCTGGATGCAAGTTTGCCAATAAAGGCCCAAACAGTGTGGTGCTGCCATTGAGTCCTGGGAGCAGCACCAAACGCATTAGGCTTCACCCGCCAATTTGCGCTCGTACTGAAAACGCCAGCGGGTAAACATCAGTGCAGCGCAAAACAGGCTGAAGCTAAGCCCTGTCAGTAACCAGCCATACAGCGCCTTGCTGGGATCGAAGGCGGCAAGCACTCCCTGAATAAAGTACAGGTTGACCACAAAGCAGGCCCAGGCGTGGACGCGGGCGTTGCCGAGGATCAGGCCGGGGGCGAGCAATAGCAGGGGGGCGAGTTGTACACCGAGGATCACCCAGAGCAGGTTGCCGGGGATGTTGGCGAAGCACAGGTTCCACACCAGCAGTAATGTACCTAGGCCAGAAAAGCTCAGCAGGCTGGCTGCGCGACTGATGCTCAGGCGCGGCTCTAGCCACTCCAGAGCCGGCAGCGGTTTTGCGGTTTTAGCCACGGGTGTTCTCCAGTTTTGCGGCGGTTTGCGCCAGGCGCTGGCCGAGTGCGCGGCACAGGGCTATTTCATGCTCATCGAGCGCGCGTTTGCCATCAGCCCCGGCGTGGTGGCTGGCGCCATAAGGCGTGCCGCCCCCGCGGGTTTCCAGCAGCGCTGCTTCGCTATAGGGCAGGCCGGTGATCAGCATGCCATGGTGCAGCAGTGGCAGTAGCATCGACAGCAGGGTGGTTTCCTGGCCACCGTGCAGGCTGGCGGTTGAGGTGAATACGCCAGCCGGTTTGCCAACCAGGCCACCGGTCAGCCACAGGCCGCTGGTGCCGTCGAGAAAGTATTTGAGCGGCGCTGCCATATTGCCGAAGCGGGTCGGGCTACCAAGCGCCAGGCCTGCGCAGTTCTTCAGGTCATCCAGGTTGGCGTACAGCGCACCTTCGGCGGGGATGTCCGAAGCCACTGCTTCGCACTCGCTAGAGACCGCAGGCACGGTGCGCAGGCGCGCTTCAAGGCCGCCCATCTCGACGCCGCGGGCGATCTGGCGGGCCATTTCGGCAGTGGCGCCATGGCGGCTGTAATACAGCACGAGAATGTAGGGTGCACTCACGGCAGAATCTCCAGAACATATTCAGGCGGGCGGCCGATGACGGCTTTATCACCGACTACCAGAATGGGGCGCTCAATCAGTTTGGGCTGCTCGACCATGGCCTCGATCAGCTGTGCGTCAGTCAGTTGTGGGTCGCTCAGGCCCAGGGTCTTGTATTCATCTTCGCCCGTACGCAGCAGTTGCCGTGGGCTGATACCGAGCTTGTCGAGCAGCGCCTTTAGTTGGGCGGCGTTCAGCGGAGTTTCCAGGTAACGCACGATGGTTGGGTTAAGCCCGCGGTCTTCCAGCAATTGCAATGCACTGCGCGACTTTGAGCAGCGCGGGTTATGGTAGAGCGTCATAGTGGTCATGTTCGGGTCGCCGGTTACCTTCGATGGCGGCTATTCTAACCGCTAACGGCATTCACGCCTGCGCCTATAGCACAGGTTGCCGGAATGCAAATGGCTAAGGAGAGGGCATGCTGCAGCGTGTTAAGAACCTGTTGGAATTTTGGCGTTTTTTGTTGCAGCGCTTTATTGCCGATCAAGGCACCAGTAATGCTGCAGCCTTGACCTACACCACGCTGTTTGCGGTGGTGCCGATGATGACGGTGACCTTCTCCATGCTCTCGGCCATTCCGGCGTTTCAGGATACTGGCGAGCAAATTCAGAGTTTTATCTTCCGCAATTTCGTGCCCTCTGCCGGCGAGACGCTGCAGCAATACCTGCGCGATTTCACCACTCAGGCGCGCCAGCTGACCTGGATTGGCGTGGCAGTGTTGGCCGCGACGGCATTCTGGATGCTGGTGACGATCGAGAAAACCTTCAACATCATTTGGCGCGTGCGGCAGCCACGTCGTGGCGTTTCGAGTTTTTTGCTGTACTGGGCGATTCTCAGCCTGGGTCCGTTGTTGCTTGGCGGTGGCTTTGCCATCAGTACCTACTTCACGTCGTTGTCACTGATCTCCGGCCCGGATGCCTTGCTCGGTGCCCAGGCGCTGCTGAAATTCATGCCGCTGCTGTTTAGCGTGGCTGCATTCACCTTGCTGTATGCCACGGTGCCGAATGCTCAGGTGCCGGTTCGGCATGCGCTGCTGGGTGGTTTGTTTGCAGCTGTGCTGTTTGAAGTGGCGAAGATGCTATTCGGTCTGTATGTGCGCCTGTTTCCCGGTTATCAGTTGATTTACGGTGCATTTGCCACGGTGCCGCTGTTTCTGTTGTGGATCTATCTGTCCTGGCTGATTGTGCTGTTCGGCGCTGAACTGGTCTGCAACCTGGGGTTTTCCCAGCAGTGGCGCAAGCGCGCGATACCGCGTCTGTTGATGGCGCTTGGCGTCCTGCGGGTGTTCTATGAGCGTCAGCAATCCGGTTTGAAAGTGCGTTTGCTGGATGTGCAGCGTCAGGGCTGGTCGCTGGCAGAGCACGAGTGGGAAGAAATTCTGGTGTTTCTCGAGCAGCAGAAGCTGATCGCCCCAACGGGCTCCGGTACCTGGGTGTTGAGTCGTGACCTTGGCCACTATTCGCTGCAGCAACTGCTCAGCCACAGTCCCTGGCCGCTGCCTAGGGTGGAGAACCTGCCCGAGCAGCTCGACGAGGTCTGGTACCCGGCGCTGCGCAGTGGCTTGGTGAAGCTGCAGGAAGAGCAGACTGAGCTATTTGGTGAAGACTTGGCGAAGTGGCTGCAACCGGAGGTTGAACCCGAGAAGTGACGTAAAACGTCAGTTTGCGGCGCTGTGCTGATGGCGCATGATGGCACGGGCGACCATGAAGGTCGCCAAACGCGGTTAAAGGGAAGCTGGCACGCTTCTGGCTATCTGTCTTGCAGATAGCGATCAGGTTGCCAGCAAGGCAGGGATTGGCGGAGTGTGAAGGCGTTATGACAGCCACTAAAGGCAAAGTGATTCATCTGTACCAGCGTGATCCGCAAGAGGCCCTCGAGCGCCTTAATCGCATCACTGGCCTGCGCTTCAGCAGCTGGCCGCAGTCCTTGGTCAATTCCAGCCCATCTGAACATCCAGTCATTTCTGATTCATCTACAACCGCAGTGCCGCCTGACTCCGGCGCCAAGTGCGGGCCGGCGGGAATGCTCTCGGGCTAAACGCAAAACCCCGCGTCGGCGCGCGGGGTTTGTGTATAGCGGGGGCTGTCAGGCGAGGGCTTGGCGGCTATCGGTTTGTGGCAATTCGACTGCTTGCACAAACAACTCCTCGACCACCAGGCTGGTCGCCGGCACGGCAGAGCGCAAACGCACCTGCATCTCTTCGATCTTCAGCTTCACCGTCAGGCGGGCCACGCTGGAAAGCAGGATTTTACTGTGCTGATTGACCTTGCCGTGGTCGACCATCACTTCGCGGCGGGTGGTTCCGTCGCGATAGCTGATCAGTAGGGATACCGGCAAATTGGCCAGGCCTGGCAGGTGCAACCATGCGGCTACGTTGAACTCAGCGACGCGCCCTTCGTACGGGGTGACCTGTAAGCGGGCGAGATTGACGATGGCAGATGGCACAGGGCCGACCAACTTATCGAGGGCTTGGGTCATGGTTGTGTTCCAGGCTAATAACGGATCGCATCAAGCGTGAGTGCGATGAATTATAAGCTTGGCTAGCCCGATGAAACTGTGCGCTCGGCCGACGTTCGGCGTGACCGTTCTCGCAGTTTTAGCGTATCGACAAGAGTGTTTAAGCCAGCTGCATCGGGTAGCGAGTGACGGATGGGGTGAGCAAATTGGCAGTCGGCAGTGGCAGGATTGCTTGGTTGTGTGCGCTGGCCAGTTGCAGCCAGACATTTTCCCCCTCAACAAACTGTCCATTAGGCAGCCACAAACCATGGTGCCAGCCATTACCCGGAGCTGGAGTGCTTTGCAGCACACCAGGGTGGGTCTGGGCGCTGGGCGCGCGCCGCAACCAGACTGGGCGCGGCAGGCCTTTCAGGTAGCGCAAGCCCAGGTGCAGGCCTTCGCTGTTCAGATGTCGCCAGCGCACCAGGGCCAGGGTCGGCGTATCGCTGCCGGTGATCAATAGCACAAGCTGGCCAACTGACAGTTGCGCGGCTTGATCTGCATTACATAGCAAGCGAGCGCCGCCTGCGCTGGCGTCCAGCATCTGCGCACTGGTGCGCGACGGTCGTTGTTCCAGCAACTGGGCATGAATAGCGGGCAGGCCGACCACCATGCTGCACTCCGAGCTATGGTCGGCGCGGGTATGTCGGCGTTGCTGACGCCCCAGCCAATGCTGCTGCACGCGCTCCAGCAGTTGGCGTTCCGCCTTGCTTTGCAGTGGTGCCGGCTCATGCAGGGCCACCAGCAGGGCGCCCAGCTCGAAGCGGCGCAAATAGTCAGCGCTGCCTTCTGGCGTCTGGGCATAGCTCAGGCAGGGCTGCGCCTCGGTCAGGTCTATGCTCGGCCCTTCGATTTCATCCTCCTCATCCCAGGGCAGCAAGCGCGCCAGCCCAGCTAGTGGCGAGAGCGCACCGAACAGCAGTGCACATTCACCATCGGCAAGGTGGAATGGATTACTCAAGGCCAACAGCAGCATCTGCTGATAAATGCCGCGCATGGTGTTTGCCGGTTGCGGGGTAAACGCCGCGGCTACTGGTTCGTCCAGGCAGTCCTGATGTTCGCCGATCCAGTACAGCAGATGGCTGTCGCGCCACAGGCTGGGCGGCGGTTCCTGATACAGCTGATAGTGGCGCAGTAGGCTTTGCGCGAGAAAATGTTGGGCCATATACAGGCACCAGGCCAGGTGCGGGCGAGATGGCTGACGGCCTTGCAAGATCTGCAGAAGCAGGCGTTTGAAGCCGATGGCAAGTTCACTGCACAGATGGACAAACAAGGCCGTCGGGGGATTTTCGCCTTGATAGGCCTTGCTGTAATGCTGGTACTGATCGCTGAAGCTTTGCAGTGCGCGCTGCCTTTCGAGTAAGGTCATGGCGCTGCGGTTCAGCCTGAAGAGCAGGCCAAGCGCTTGCTGCAAGGCTAGTTCTGGCGACTGCAGGCGGGCCTGGGCCAGCTGCTCGTTGAGGTCGGCCAGCGGCGCGACCTCGGTTTCGAGGATGTCCGGCACTTCAAGGCGCAAGGCATCTAATGTCATATCAACCTTATGGAATCAGGGAGCGAATGCATGGGAATGCGTTTCCAGGCGATCATTCGTGCTGTTGTGGGTGTAGGCATAGGTCTGATTCTGGCCGGTTGCGCTGAAGACATAGGCGTCGATCAATATGGACGAAAGGTAGCGGTTGAGCGCCTGGAAGGCCAGTGGTTAGTGATTAATTACTGGGCGCAGTGGTGTGCACCCTGTCGCACTGAGATTCCCGAACTCAATGCTCTGGAGAAACAGCTTGAGCAACAATCCGTGCAGGTGCTCGGGGTGAATTTCGATGCGCTGCAGGGCGAAAAATTAAGTCAGGCAGCGCAGGACATGGGCATTACCTTTACCGTGTTGGCGCAGGATCCGGCCGAGCGCTATCAGTTGCCGCGTGCCGAGGTACTGCCGGTGACCTATATCGTCGACGATCGGGGCCGCATGCGCGAGCGCCTGCTGGGTGAGCAGACGGCGGCCGGTCTGACTGCCCGTCTGGCCGCACTCAAGGCGGAGGGCTAGAACCATGGCGCGTATCTGCAAGCATGGTTACGTCAGCGGTCGCGTTCAGGGTGTAGGGTTTCGCCAGGCGACTGCTGAGCAAGCTGAGCATCTTGGGCTCGATGGTTGGGTGCGCAATATGGAGGACGGTCGCGTCGAAGTGCTGTTCGAAGGCGATGAGGCTGCGGTGACGGAGTTGGCTAGCTGGTTAGGGCGGGGGCCGCAGGCTGCCGAAGTGACTGTGCTGGAGCTGCAGGAGCTGGCATTGCAGGGGATTGCCGGATTTATCGTGCGGCGCTGAGTCGTTGATGAGTTACGCGGCGTATAGGGTTTCCTGTCCTGCTTGGGTCCTGTGCTCCGCGTCGCTAATTCATTACGGTTTGACATACCAGAAATCGTGCCAGAAACCGACCACCTTGGCCGAGTAGGTGTGTTTGCCCAGGCTGCCGTTATAGCGCGCCAGCGCGCGGTTAAGGTCGCCGTTTTCCTTGCGTAAATAGAAGCTGAGGATGGTGCAGCCATAACGCAGGTTGGTGGCGTTGTCGGTGAGGTTGTCCTGCGGGCGGCCCAGTTCGGCTTTCCAGAAGGGCATTACCTGCATCATGCCCTGGGCGCCGACTGAAGAGATGGCGAAACGGTCGAAATGGCTTTCGGCATGAATCAGGGCAATCACCAGGTCGGGACGCAAGCCGGCTTTGCTGGCCTCGCGATGCACCAGTCGCAGCAGGCTCAGGCGTTCTTCTGCATCCGGTATATAGCGGCGCATGCGCGTGGACATATCCAGCAGCCAGACTTCGGCCTCGAAGCGATCCTGAAAGCTATCCGCTTGGGCCACGGTCTGTTGCAGCAGTGTACGTAGTTCCGGCTCCGGCGCTTGGCGCACTTGTGCAAGCGCTGCGCCGCATAGCAGCAAGCCGAGCAGGGCGCAGGTCAGGGGCTGCAGCATGGGCCGTCAGTCGTTGCCAGGATCGGCGACCAGGCGGCCAGCGTCTTTGGTCAGAGCCTGAAGGAAAATCTTCTGCAGTTCAGGATCATTGCGGGTCAGCTCGATGAGGCTCTGTTCCAGTTCGCTGGCTTCCTCTTCCAAGCCCAGCTCTGAAAGGCGTTTGACCCGGTGTACCCACTGGGCAACGTCGTCATCTTCAAGATCGTCGTAAATCAGTCTGTGAGCTTCCTGCAGCTTGCCGCGCAGTGTACGACTGACCAGCAGGGAGGCATCGGCGCGGGCCGAGCCCTGATCGTCTTCAACCGTCAGCAGCAGCGTGCTAATCAGGGTGACGTCCTCTTCGGCAAACGGGCTGTCGAGCAGGTTCAGGCGCAGGATGCCGTTACGGTCGGTGAGCAGTTCATGGTTCTGCTCGCCGGCTTTAATCAGTACCGGGCGCTCGGCCCATGGCAGGCTGGAATACTCCATGCGCGCATCCTGACGGCGTTCCTCAAGGCTGGCGAGGTTCTGCTGCGAGCGACCGTTGGATTCGACGTTCATTGCCGGGTTGAGTCCAGCAAAGCCGTAACTGATCCAGTCCTTGGTCACGCTATCAGGCAGGCTGCCGAGCAATACCACGTTGAGCACGTTGGCGCCGATGCCACCGACTACCGCTAATGCTCCCAGCGGCACTTCATATAACTCGCGCCATGGTTGGTAGGGGGTGTAGCGGTCATAGCGGCGCGTCACGTCAAACGCGGTGACCTCGAAGGTCTTCTGTTCATGCACGCGCACACGGCGCTGCGGCAACTCCAACACGCGAGGTTCACCCACATCAATCTGCAGGCTGTGATCGAGCAATTTGCGCTCGACGCGCTCCTCGTGCTCGCTGCGTTGCGGCAACTGGTTGGCGCAACCGCTGAGTAGCAGACAGCCACCCACAAGGGTGGCGATGAGGCTGAGGGTGTTTCGCTTGAACATGACGACTCTTGCTAAAAGGGCTGAGATCAGTAGCTGATGCGGGCCTGGATAAAGCTCAGGATGTCGGCAACAGGCACGGCCTGGGCTTCGGTTTCCTTGCGGCTCTTGTATTCCAGGTTGCCTTCGGCCAGGCCGCGATCACTGACGACGATGCGATGCGGTATGCCGATCAGTTCCATATCCGCGAATTTGATGCCCGGGCTGGTCTTTTTGTCACGGTCATCGAGCAATACTTCGTAGCCCGCCGCAGTGAGCTCGGCATAAAGCTTGTCGGTGGCTTCGCGCACGGCGTCGGTTTCGTAGCGCAGCGGTACCAAGGCGATATGGAAAGGCGCCAAGGCATCATTCCAGAGGATGCCGCGGTCATCGTTGTTCTGCTCGATGGCTGCTGCCACCACGCGGGAAACGCCGATGCCATAGCAGCCCATGGTCAGAATCACCGGCTTGCCGTTTTCACCCAGCACCTGGCAGTTCAGCGCTTCGCTGTACTTGGTGCCCAGCTGGAAGATATGCCCAACTTCGATGCCGCGTTTGATTTCCAGAGTGCCTTTGCCGTCCGGGCTTGGATCGCCGGCTATCACATTGCGCAGGTCGGCAACTTCCGGCAGCGGTAGGTCGCGCTCCCAGTTCACACCGAAAAAGTGCTTGTCGTCGATGTTGGCGCCAGAGGCGAAGTCGCTCATCAAGGCCACCGAGCGGTCGATGATGCAAGGGATCGACAGGTTGACTGGGCCCAGTGAGCCTGGACCGGCACCGATGGCCGCGCGAATTTCGGCTTCGTTGGCGAACACCAATGGGCTGGCAACTATCTCCAGGTTGGCAGCTTTGATCTCGTTGAGTTCGTGGTCGCCGCGTACGATCAAGGCGACCAGTGTGCCTTTTTTGGCTCCGTGCACCATCAAGGTTTTGATGGTTTTCTCGATGGCCAGGCCAAAACCTGTCACCAGTGCTTCGATAGTCTTGGTGTCAGGGGTTTCAACCATGCGCATGCTTTCAGTCGCGGCGCCACGGCTGCTTTCGCGCGGAACTGCTTCCGCTTTTTCGATATTGGCGGCGTAATCGGAGCTGTCGCTGAAGGCAATATCGTCTTCGCCGGAGTCGGCCAGTACGTGGAATTCGTGGGAGCCAGTACCACCGATGGAGCCGGTATCTGCCTGCACAGGGCGGAAGTTCAGGCCCAGGCGGGTGAATACGTTGCAATAGGCTTGGTGCATGCGGTCATAGGTTTCTTGCAGCGAAGCCTGGTCGACGTGGAAGGAGTAAGCGTCCTTCATGATGAACTCGCGGCCGCGCATCAGGCCGAAACGCGGACGGATTTCGTCACGGAACTTGGTCTGGATCTGATACAGGTTGATTGGCAGCTGCTTGTAGCTGTTCAGCTCATTGCGCGCTAGATCGGTGATCACTTCTTCATGGGTTGGGCCTGCGCAGAAATCGCGGCCGTGGCGATCCTTCATGCGCAGCAATTCCGGGCCGTACTGCTCCCAGCGCCCGGATTCCTGCCATAGCTCGGCAGGCTGAATGCCCGGCATCAGCACCTCCAGCGCGCCGGCCGCGTTCATTTCCTCGCGGACGACTTTCTCAACCTTGCGCAGTACGCGCAGGCCCATGGGCAACCAGGTGTACAGGCCGGAAGCCAGCTTGCGGATCATGCCGGCACGCAGCATCAGCTGATGGCTGATCACCACGGCATCGGATGGGGTTTCTTTCAGAGTCGAGAGCAGGAACTGGCTGGTACGCATATTTGGCTGTTCTGTCGGTTGCAAGAGATTTTGAATGGCCCGCATTGTACGGTGCCTGTACAGATGCGTACAGGATGCTGGCGTGTGCTTATAAAAGGAGGGGTGTGTGTCGATATTGACGGCGGAACAGGTGCAGGCGCTTATACGGGCGGGGCTGCCGATGGCAGAAGACATCAACCTGTGCATAGACCGGCTGGACGCCGACGGTGCACTGGCGCGGGTGCCATTTCACAGCAAATTGATTCGCCCCGGCGGTACCTTGTCCGGGCCAACCATTATGGCGCTGGCAGATGCGGCGATGTATGCGGTGGTGCTGGGTAGTCTCGGGCGGGTAGAGATGGCTGTGACATCTAATTTGAATATCAACTTTCTGGTTAAACCCAAGCCAGTTGATCTATTAGCCGAAGCGCGGATATTGAGATTGAGTCGTAGGCAGGCTGTTTGCGAAGTATCAGTTTATTCGCAGGGTAATGAAGAAGAGCTGGTGGCGCATGTAACGGGAACTTATGCGTTGCCACTATAAGTTTTCAGCAGCTAAGAAAAAGCCCGACCTAGGTCGGGCTTTCTTTACCTACTTAACAGTCTGGATTACAGAACGCTCAGTGGGTATTCAACGATCAGACGAAGATCGTTGAGGTCGGCGCTGTAACCGTTCTGGGCGCTGTTAGCACGATAAATCGCGCTACGAACACGGAACGACAGATCCTTGGCAGCACCGTCCTGGATCACGTATTTGGTTTCGAAGTTGAATTCGTTCTCTTCACCTTCTTCGTTGTTAACACCATTGTCGATGTTGTCACCGGTGATATATCGGGCCATGAAGCTAAGGCCAGGAACGCCGTACTCAGCCATGTTCAGGTCGTAGCGAGCCTGCCAAGAGCGCTCGTCCTTGCGGTCGAAGTCGGAGATCTGTACCGAGTTGCCCAACCAGATGGTGCCGCCACCGTCGATGCCATAGTTGTAGGCGGTATCACCAGAGGAGCGCTGGTGGGCGACAGTGAAGGTGTGAGCGCCCAAGGAGTAAGCTGCTGCCAAACTCCAGATTTTGTTGTCGGTTTCACCCGAAAGTGCTTGGCCGTCGTCTTTGGTTCTGTAGCCATTGAAGTCGAAGTTCAGAGCCTGAGTATCTGCCAGTGGCAGATTGTAGTTCAGGTTGATGTATTGCTTCTTGAAGTGATCTTCAACGTCGGAGGCGTGAATAGCACCGCTGAAGTTGTCAGTGAAGCTGTAGCTGGCACCGACGATATTTGCTTCGGTCAGTTCGCGAGTGTCGCGACCAGTTGCAGTCTGGCGGCTAATTGCGGTAAAGCGACCAGCGCTTAGCTCCAGACCTTCAATTTCATTGCTGACCAAGTAGGTGCCAGTAGCAACTTCGGGCAGGATACGAGCGTCGTCGGTGGAGAATACTGGGCTGCCTACGATCTGATTGCCATACTTCAGTACGGTATCAGAAATGCGGAATTTGATGGCACCACCCACTTCGGTTTGAGTGTCTTCGCCACGGCCATCGCTATCGTTGGCGAACTGGCCAGTGCCAGTACGGCCGCGACCGCTATCCAGCTTGATGCTGCTCAGGGAATGAGCGTCAAAACCAACGCCGACGGTGCCTTGGGTGAAACCAGATTCGTACATCAGGCGGATGCCCAAACCGGCCTCTTCGATGTAGCCGTTCTCTTTGGAATTGTAATCGTCAGTGCTGCTATCTGCTCCGTTCTTAAAATCACGGTTCAGGTAGAGCATGCGATTGAAGATATTGAAGGTACTGTCTTCAAGGAAGCCCTTGGATTCGGACTGGCTTGAGGCGAATGCCATATGAGTGCTGCCCGCTGCTACTGCGAGGGCGATTACGCTCCACTTCATCACTTGCATCGTGATTGCTCCTTTGGTTTAGAAAAGTTGCGCCGTCCGGCTGGTTGTTATATGGACGACTCTTTCTTTTTGTGTCGGCGGTAACTTATAGCACGCTGCCAATGTTGGCGATAGTTGCAATCTATTCATTACGATTTCTTCACGGCTGTGTCGCAAAAGCTTATGAGTCATGTCGCATTTTTGTAGATGCTGCTGGCGTGCTCCAAGTCAATGCTGACGGATTTTTGCGCCTGCGTGCTGGTTGCCTTCGGCAGTCAAACGGTGCAGTGCGATTCGTCATGGATTGCTTAGCAATAGTCGTGCACAAAATCCTGAAAGCCAATTTTTATCCGCGATTTGACCGGTGTGATCGAGGTTTTCGGGGGTTGCATTGGTTTGTGATTAGTTTTTCAGCAGGTTTTTCTATTTTTATGCTTAGTGAAAGGTATTTTTGCGGTCGCTTTCTGCTCTGTTTTCAGTTGCTTGCCGTTGAATGGCGGTTGTGTGGCATTTGCCTGCTGCGTGGGGATTACCGAAGGGAACAGTTTTGGTGCGCGTGCTTGAGGCGGGTTTGCTGAATGCTGTCTATTGGTGCGTGGCGGTCGGGTTGATCGTAGGTGCTGTGGTTTCAGCTTCGGCGTATCCTGCTCAGTCGATGTTTGCTGGCTTTGCTTTGCAGCCGGTTTGCTGATCAGGCTTCAGGTGTCGTTGCCTGTTCTGTTTGATTTCTGTCAAAACCGAGTGAGTGGGTTTTCTTAAAGGTAGGTCGTTATGTTTGTTCTGGATTCGCGTTTACAGCAGGACACTGTCTGGATGGGTGATTACCCGTTGTGCAGTCTGCTGTTGATGAATGATGCGCAGTACCCTTGGTTTATCTTGGTGCCGCGCCGCGAAGATGTCAGCGAGTTGTTTCAGTTGGATGCGGCTGATCAGCTGCAGCTCTGGCAGGAAACAAATCGCCTTGCGGAGGTGCTTAAGGACTGTTTTGCGGCGGATAAGATGAATGTCGCGACCTTGGGCAATGTGGTCAGTCAGCTGCATATGCATGTCATCGTGCGGCGTTGTGAGGATGCGGCTTGGCCTGCGCCTGTATGGGGGCGTCATACCTCGCAGGCATATACTGTCGAGCAGTTGGCAGCGCTGAAAGCCCGTTTACGCCTGGTCTTGACCGGGGATTTTTGTTTTGCTGAGAGCTGATTGGTGGAAATAGAAGAGCGCATCAACGATCTGCAAAGCCGACTGGCTTTTCAGGACGACACTATTCAGGCGCTCAACGATGCGCTGGTGGCGCAGCAGCGGCTTCTGGAGCGCTTGCAGTTGCAGGTGGCCGCATTGATCAAACGCCAGGATGAAGTGAGTTCGCAGTTCAGTGTTGCTGAGGATGAGGCGCCGCCGCCCCATTATTGATTGCTTATAAAACGCAAAAGGCCCGCAGTGTGCGGGCCTTTTGCGTTTATGCGCTTACCGTCGAGCAGGCAGCGCGGCGATGACGTCTTCGGCTTGCAGGCCTTTGTCGCGTTGCATTACTGCGAACTCGACCCGCTGGCCTTCGACCAAGACGCGGTGGCCTTCACCACGAATGGCGCGAAAGTGCACGAAAATATCGTCGCCCGAGTCGCGGGAGATAAAGCCGAAACCCTTTGAGGTGTTGAACCACTTAACAGTACCCGTTTCGCGATCGCCCAGATCCTGCGAACTTGAGGTATTGCGCGATTTAAGGCGCAGGTTGGTCGCCAGGTGCACTGCTACGGCTGCTGCGATGATCAGCAGGCTGAACAGGCTAGCCGGTTGGTTGGCGATTACTGGGAGCGGGGCGAGCAGAATCAAGGCTTGTAGCAGGGTGCCGAGTACCAGTAGGGCTGAAACCAGGTTCTGCGCTTGATGGCGCAGGCCGGCGTGCCAGATGGGTAGTTGTGGGGCAAGCAGCAGATTCAATAGGCCGAACAGGGCAAGGCACAGTGCGCTGGGTTGTTCTAAGAGTGGTTGTGGTGTGTCGCCAAAGTGTGGGGCAAAAGAAAGTAGCAGGGCGAGAGCGCCCGTCAGAAGGTGGACAATTTTCAACATGTTCGATGAGCTCGCTTGATTTAAAGAATCGACAGGAAGGGCTGGCTGCGCGTATTGGGTACTGCAGGGGATGAGTAAAAGCGCGTGGTACCAGCCTATGCGCTGAGCCATGGGTACGGATCAGCGGCACGGGCGTATTTAACAGCAAAGAGGTGGGGTTCTCAATCAAGCACTGAGGGCTGTTTCGCTTGGGGTAGGACTTACTTGGTTGCGGCCATCGCGCTTGGCCTGGTAAAGCGCGTCGTCGGCGCGGGTGAGCAGGGTTTCTAGCGTATCGCCTTGCTCTGCAAGGGCGAAGCCGAAAGAGGCGGTAATGCTATCGAGTACTTCGTCGGTGCGGCGGACTTTGATGCGCAGTGACTGGATCTTCAGGCGTAGCTGTTCGGCAAAAGCGTAAGCCGTAGCGTTGTCAAAGCAATCGCGCAGGATGATGCAGAACTCTTCACCGCCATAGCGTGCGGCCATGGCGCGGACTGGCAGGAGGTCGCGCAGCAACTGGCCAACGTGCTGCAGTACGCGATCACCCAAAGGGTGGCCGTATTGGTCGTTGAACTGTTTGAAGTGGTCGATATCCAGCATCACCAAGGCGACGCCAACATGTTCAGTGCTGAGGGTCTGCTCCAACAGTCTGCTGAAGGCGTTGCGGTTGAAGACCTGAGTCAGGCTATCCAGTGTCGCGGCAATGTGCGCGCGCTCTAGCTGGCTGCGCAGGCTCTTGATCTCTTGCTGTGCGGCATTCAAGCGATAAAGGAATTTGTCTTGCTGATTCTGCATCAGTTGGGTGCTTTGCTGCAGTTCGTTCAGAACATTAGGCAGGTCATCGATGATGGGTTCCTGTAATGCCGCGAGGCCATGCTCCAGGCTGGCCTGATAGTTGCGGCTGCCAGTGATGCTGCGTGATACGTTGCCTTCAATGTCATCGACTAGTTCGATGACTTGTTGCTGGCCGGCACGGGCTTCTTCGAGCTCGCCATGAATGATGTAGTCGCGAAACAGCTTGGCCGCAGTTTCCGGCGGGAAGCTGTCAAAGTCGGTGACGGTTTTGTCCAGGCGGCGATTGAGCTCGGGTTCCAGGCCTTTGCTGTAGGTGTACCAGAGGGCGTAATGCACCGGATTGGGTGGGATATCGTGGCGCATCATCAGCGGTACCGCCTTCTTCAGAAGCGCCGCAGCGTCGCGGGTTTCCTCGGGGTACAGTTCTAGAATGCTGGGAGCTTTAGCGGGTTTGTTCATGCACGTCACTGTGGCCAAATTGCAATTGACCAAAGCATAGAACAGCTGCTGGGCAAGCGCCTAGCAAAAGGCCCGCAGATGCGAGCCTTTTACGTGATTTGCTTAGACTGCCAGCAGGCTACGCAGCATCCAGGCGGTTTTCTCATGCACTTGCATGCGCTGGGTCAGTAGATCTGCAGTGGGCTCGTCGCTGACTTTGTCCAGTAGCGGGAAAATACCGCGTGCGGTGCGCACTACAGCTTCCTGGCCTTGGACCAGCTGTTTGATCATGTCTTGGGCATTCGGCACGCCTTCCTCTTCCTTAATAGAAGAGAGGCGGGCGTAGGCGGCGTAGGTGCCGGGAGCGGGGAAGCCCAGAGCGCGAATGCGCTCGGCAATCTGGTCGACGGCCAGCGACAGTTCGGTGTACTGACCTTCAAACATCAGGTGCAGGGTGTTGAACATCGGGCCAGTGACGTTCCAGTGAAAGTTGTGGGTTTTCAGGTACAGGGTGTAGGTGTCGGCAAGCAGGCGCGACAGGCCTTCGGCGATGGCGGCGCGGTCCTGCTCGGCAATTCCGATATTGATTTCCATACCATTTCTCCTCTCAGGTGGCTCGGGGCTTTGCTGCCCGCATGATGGGCAGAGCCTACCATGGGTTTTACCGAGCTTTATCGTGGTTTATATCAATGAAAGTTATGGTTGGAGGCTATTGCTTGGCGTGGGTTCAATTTTTCTAGGGTCTAGCGATGTGCCAGCTCTGGATGTTGCTGCAGCGTCTGGTTGAACAGCTCGACCCAGTGTGTGCTGAACTGCCGGCCGGCAAGGTTGTTGATTTCCAGGATGGCGCGCAGCAACGGGCGTTTATTCAGTGTTTGATGGGCGCGTTCATGTGTGCGGGCGTCGAAGGTGTCGACGATGTTGATAATCAGGGCGCCGGGGCTGGTTTCGACTTCCTTCAGGCCTTTGGGATAACCACTGCCGTCGGCGTGTTCCTGGTGCTGCAGGGTTATTTCTGCAGCGGCGTCCCAGCGAGGCATACGCTTGAGCAGGTCATAAGCGAGGCGTGGGTGTGATTGCATCTGCCGGCGCTCTTCACGATTGAAGTGCGCTTCCTTGTGCAGCATTTCCAGTGGCAGAAAAGCCATGCCCAGATCGTGCAAGCATATGGCTGCTGCCAGTTGTTCGGGGTGTTCTGGGTTGCCGCCAAGCTGGTTGATTGCCAGGGCCAAGTCGAGTTGGCGAAGGCCACGGCCTTGCCAGAAGTGTGAGCGACGCTCGCTGGCCTGCATCAGATCGACAAAGAACAACAGGTCAGCGTCCGGCTCGATACCGTAGCGTCTGAGTAAGTCGGCGGCCGCGGGTTCGTCTGTGGTAATGACTGTGGGCGGCGTTGAACTAGGGTCGAGTTGTTGCAGTAATGCGCTGCGGATACCGGTTTGTTGCGCCGCTGGTGCCAGTGCCAGGGCGCTGAGTGCCTGGCTAAGCGCTTTGCTTTGGGCAGCGTCGAGCTGTGCTGTTGGGCCGCCGAGCGCGTGCTGAATCAGTTCTTTCAGGTGGTCGAGGGTCAGTAGAAGGATATCGCCCAGCAGGCTGTCGAAATGCAATTGGCTTTCGCGCAGGCACGACAGTACATCTTCCATGGCTTGTGGCACGCTCATCAGCGTATCCAGGCCGATATAACCCAAGTTGCCCTTGAGTGTATGCACCAGGCGGAACAGCTCGCGCAGGCGCTCGCGGTCATCGGGGGCGTGCTCTAGCTCGATCAGCAATTGCTCGCAGCGTTGGAATTGTTCGCTGGATTCCAGGCGAAAGTCTGCCAGCAAATCACTGGGTATTTCAGCCAGGTTCGGCGTGGCCATAAGCTTCTCCACTTCTCGACAGTCAAATCGTTGCATGCCTGAGTATAGGAAGGGCTGGCAAAAGCGCGTGGGCCGGCGGCTGCAAGTGGCGGCTTAACCATATATAATCCCGCACTTTGCCGCGTTTTGTCGGGCGAACAGTCGGCTGCTTATGCACCGCTGATCGTTTCGCGCCCCTTAAAGGCAGTGCAATTGCGGAAAATGGCGCATGCGCCAGCCGGTTGTCCGGCCAACGAGCGTCGCAGTCACTGCGGCCCAACGAATTCAAGACTCAAGAGAAGCGACCACCACCATGATGCGCAGCCATTATTGCGGCCAACTGAACGAGAGCCTGGACGGCCAGGAAGTCACCCTTTGCGGTTGGGTACATCGCCGCCGTGACCATGGCGGGGTGATTTTCCTCGACATCCGTGACCGTGAAGGTCTGGCCCAAGTGGTATTCGACCCGGATCGGGCCGAAACTTTCGCCACTGCCGATAAAGTGCGCAGTGAATACGTGGTCAAAATCACCGGTAAGGTGCGCCTGCGTCCGGCTGGTGCCGGCAACGCCAATATGGCGTCAGGCGCAATCGAAGTGCTGGGCTATGAGCTGGAAGTACTGAACGAAGCGGAAACCCCGCCGTTCCCGCTCAACGAATACACCGACGTGGGCGAAGAAACCCGCCTGCGCTACCGCTTTATCGACCTGCGTCGTCCGGAAATGGCTGCCAAGCTGAAGCTGCGTTCGAGCATCACCAGCAGCATCCGCCGTTACCTCGATGACAACGGCTTCCTCGATGTCGAAACGCCTATCCTCACTCGTGCAACGCCTGAAGGCGCGCGTGACTATCTGGTGCCGAGCCGCACCCACGCC
>JAHJXZ010000091.1 GCA_018827205.1 Gammaproteobacteria bacterium
ATCCCGGATGAGAAGGCGCGCATCATTGACGCCGCCACCGAGGAAGTTAAAGAGATCGAATCGCAGTACGCCTCCGGCCTGGTAACCCAGGGCGAGAAGTACAACAAGGTGATCGACCTCTGGTCCAAGGCCAACGACGAAGTGTCGAAGGCGATGATGGCCAACCTGTCGAAAGAGCCGGTTGTTGATCGCGATGGCAAGACTGTCGAGCAGGAGTCGTTCAACTCCATGTACATGATGGCCGACTCTGGTGCGCGGGGTTCTGCTGCGCAGATCCGTCAGCTCGCCGGTATGCGTGGTCTGATGGCCAAGCCGGACGGCTCGATCATTGAAACGCCGATCACCGCGAACTTCCGCGAAGGTCTGTCGGTTCTGCAGTACTTCATCTCGACGCACGGTGCTCGTAAAGGTCTGGCGGATACCGCACTGAAGACCGCGAACTCCGGTTACCTGACCCGTCGTCTGGTTGACGTGGCCCAGGATCTGGTGGTGACCGAGGTCGATTGCGGCACCGAGCAGGGTCTGCTGATGACCCCGCACATTGAAGGTGGCGACGTGGTCGAGCCGCTGGGTGAGCGTGTACTGGGTCGAGTGATCGCCCGTGACGTGTTCAAGCCGGGCACCGATGAAGTCATCGTGCCTGCCGGTACACTGGTCGACGAGCAGTGGGTCGAGTTCATTGAGCTGAACAGCATCGACGAAGTGATCGTGCGTTCGCCAATCAGCTGTGAAACCCGTTATGGCATCTGCGCCAAGTGCTACGGTCGCGATCTGGCACGTGGTCACCAGGTGAACATCGGCGAAGCGGTCGGCGTAATCGCTGCCCAGTCGATCGGTGAGCCAGGTACCCAGCTGACCATGCGTACGTTCCACATCGGTGGTGCGGCAAGCCGGACTTCGGCTGCCGACAGCGTTCAGGTGAAGAACGGCGGTGCGATTCGTCTGCACAACCTCAAGCACGTCGAGCGCGTGGACGGCAACCTGGTCGCGGTATCGCGTTCCGGCGAGCTGGCTGTGGCGGACGAGTTCGGTCGCGAGCGCGAGCGCTACAAGCTGCCGTACGGTGCTGTGATCTCCGTGAAGGAAGGTGACAAGGTTGACGCTGGCACTATCGTTGCCAAGTGGGACCCGCACACCCACCCAATCGTCACCGAGATGATGGGTACCGTGACCTTCGTGGGCATGGAAGAAGGCATCACCATCAAGCGTCAGACCGACGAACTGACCGGTCTGACCAACATCGAAGTCCTCGATCCGAAAGATCGTCCGGCTTCGGGCAAGGATATTCGTCCGGCCATCAAGATGGTCGACGCCAACGGCAAGGAACTGCTGCTGCCAGGTACTGACGTACCGGCCCAGTACTTCCTGCCGGCAAACGCCCTGGTGGGTGTGGCTGACGGTGCACAAATCGCGGTGGGTGACGTTATCGCCCGTATCCCGCAGGAAACCTCGAAGACCCGTGACATCACCGGTGGTCTGCCGCGGGTTGCCGACCTGTTCGAAGCGCGTCGTCCGAAGGAAGCCTCGATTCTGGCTGAGATCAGCGGCACCATTTCGTTCGGTAAGGAAACCAAGGGCAAGCGTCGCCTGGTGATCACACCGACCGATGGCAGCGATCCGTACGAAGAGCTGATTCCGAAGTGGCGCCACCTGAACGTGTTCGAAGGTGAGCAGGTCAACAAGGGTGAAGTCATTTCCGACGGTCCGAGCGATCCGCACGACATCCTGCGTCTGCTGGGTGTGAGCGCGCTGGCCAAGTACATCGTCAACGAGATTCAGGACGTGTACCGCCTGCAGGGCGTGAAGATCAACGATAAGCACATCGAGACCATCCTGCGCCAGATGCTGCGCAAGGTCGAAGTGGCAGAGTCGGGTGATTCGGCGTTCATCAAAGGTGACCAGATGGAGCTGACCGCGGTACTGGGCGAGAACGAGCGCCTGGCTGCCGACGACAAGTTCGTCTCCAAGTACACCCGCGTGCTGTTGGGTATCACCAAGGCGTCGTTGTCCACCGAGTCGTTCATCTCGGCGGCCTCTTTCCAGGAAACCACTCGCGTTCTCACCGAGGCGGCGGTTACTGGCAAGCGCGACTTCCTGCGCGGCCTGAAAGAGAACGTGGTTGTGGGTCGTCTGATCCCGGCCGGTACCGGTCTGGCTTATCACAGCGAGCGCAAGCGTCGTCGTGAAGCGGACAAGCCGGTTCGTGTGAGTGCCAGTGAGGTGGAAGCCGCACTGACCGAAGCACTGAACTCCAGCGGTAATTGAGCAGTAACCCTGCCACTTCGGTGGTAGGGTTCTGGCTTGACTGGGGGCGGGAGTCTCATTAGACTCATGCACCCCTAAATTTGGCAGGGCGCGTGCTCTGCCATTTTGCTTTTCAATAGGGCAATAGCGTCGAAAGACAACAGTGGAGCTTAAGATGGCAACTATCAACCAGCTGGTACGTCAGCCGCGCAAGCGTATCGTCGAGAAATCCGACGTACCTGCGCTGCAGAACTGCCCGCAGCGTCGTGGTGTGTGCACTCGCGTGTATACCACTACGCCGAAAAAACCTAACTCGGCACTGCGTAAAGTTTGCCGTGTACGCCTGACCAACGGTTTCGAGGTTTCCTCGTACATCGGTGGTGAAGGTCACAACCTGCAAGAGCACAGCGTCGTGCTGATCCGTGGCGGTCGTGTAAAAGACTTGCCAGGTGTGCGTTATCACACCGTTCGCGGCTCGCTGGACACCTCGGGTGTCAAGGGTCGTAACCAGGGTCGTTCGAAGTACGGTACCAAGCGTCCTAAGTAATAGGCGCCTGAAGTATCCGGTGCGTGCACCGAAATGCAGTTATCTATTTATCTGAGTCGATAAGAGTAAGGTCGGGCGCCATCTTCGTGATGCAGTCCCGGGCTAACCTGAAGACCGTTTGAGGGCTTATCAAATGCCAAGACGTCGTGTAGCAGCCAAGCGCGAAGTGCTTGACGATCCAAAATACGGTAGCCAGATCCTGGCCAAGTTCATGAACCACGTGATGGAAAGCGGCAAGAAAGCCGTTGCCGAGCGTATCGTTTATGGCGCCCTGGACAAGGTTAAAGAGCGTAAGAACAGCGATCCCCTGGAAATCTTCGAGAAAGCTCTCGACGCCATCGCTCCGCTGGTCGAAGTGAAGTCGCGCCGTGTAGGCGGTGCTACTTACCAGGTTCCGGTTGAAGTTCGTCCGTCCCGCCGTAACGCGCTTGCCATGCGCTGGCTGGTAGATTTCGCCCGTAAGCGTGGCGAGAAGTCCATGGCTCTGCGTTTGGCTGGCGAATTGCTCGATGCCGCTGAAGGCAAAGGTGCTGCAGTTAAGAAGCGTGAAGACGTGCACCGCATGGCTGAAGCCAACAAGGCTTTCTCGCACTACCGCTTCTAATTTCCGCGCTTCTAAATTTGCGAGGGCTTTATGGCTCGTACTACACCGATTAACCGGTACCGTAACATCGGTATCGTGGCTCACGTGGACGCGGGTAAAACCACGACCACTGAGCGCGTGCTTTTCTATACCGGCAAAAGCCACAAGATGGGCGAGGTGCATGATGGCGCCGCGACCACAGACTGGATGGTGCAGGAGCAGGAGCGTGGTATTACAATTACCTCCGCTGCCATTACCGCTTTCTGGAAAGGTTCCGAGAAGCAGTACAAGGACGAGCACCGTTTCAACGTTATCGATACCCCCGGCCACGTAGACTTCACTATTGAAGTTGAGCGTTCGCTGCGCGTACTCGACGGCGCGGTCGTGGTGTTCTGCGGTACCTCGGGCGTTGAGCCTCAGTCGGAAACCGTATGGCGTCAGGCCAACAAATACGGCGTTCCGCGTCTTGTTTACGTCAACAAGATGGACCGTGCTGGCGCAGACTTCCTGCGTGTAATTGGTCAGATCAAGCAGCGTCTGGGTCACACTCCGGTGCCGATTCAGCTGGCAATTGGCGCGGAAGACAACTTCCAGGGCCAGATCGACCTGATCAACATGCAGGCTGTCTACTGGAATGATGCCGACAAGGGCATGGTTCCCGTTCGCAAGGACATCCCTGCCGAGTTGCTGGAAGAAGCCGAAAAATGGCGCGGCAACATGGTTGAGGCTGCGGCCGAAGCCAACGAAGAGCTGATGAACAAGTACCTCGAAGGTGAAGAGCTCACCATCGAAGAGATCAAGGGCGCTCTGCGTCAGCGTACTATCGCTGGTGAAATCGTTCTGGCTGTTTGCGGTTCCTCGTTCAAGAACAAGGGTGTTCCCCTGGTTCTCGACGCCGTCATCGACTTCCTGCCTGCTCCCACCGACATTCCTGCTATCAAGGGTTCCAACCCGGATAACGAGGAAGAAGAGATGGAGCGTCATGCAAGTGACGACGAGCCTTTCTCGGCGCTGGCGTTCAAGATCGCTACCGACCCCTTCGTGGGTACTTTGACCTTCGTCCGCGTTTACTCGGGCGTACTGGCCTCCGGCGACGGTGTGGTCAACTCGGTCAAGGGCAAGAAAGAGCGCGTGGGTCGTATGGTGCAAATGCACGCAAACGCCCGCGAAGAGATCAAGGAAGTACGCGCTGGTGACATCGCGGCCTTGATCGGCATGAAGGACGTCACCACGGGTGAGACTCTGTGCAACGCTGACAAGCCAATCATCCTGGTTCGCATGGACTTCCCGGAGCCGGTTATTTCGGTTGCCGTAGAGCCCAAGACCAAGGACGACCAGGAAAAAATGGGTATCGCTCTGGGCAAGCTTGCTCAGGAAGACCCGTCTTTCCGCGTCAAGACTGATGAAGAGACTGGTCAGACGATCATCTCCGGTATGGGCGAGTTGCACCTGGACATCCTGGTCGACCGCATGCGCCGCGAGTTCAACGTTGAAGCCAACATCGGTAAGCCTCAGGTTTCCTATCGTGAGCGCATCACGAAGAACTGTGAAATCGAAGGCAAGTTCGTGCGTCAGTCCGGTGGTCGTGGTCAGTTCGGTCACTGCTGGGTTCGCTTTGCGCCTGCTGACGAAGGTCAGGAAGGTCTGCAGTTCGTGAACGAAGTAGTGGGTGGTGTGATTCCGAAGGAATACATCCCGGCTATCCAGAAGGGTATCGAAGAGCAGATGAAGAACGGCGTTGTTGCCGGTTATCCGCTGATCGGCCTGAAGGCTACCGTGTTCGATGGTTCCTACCACGACGTCGACTCTAACGAGATGGCGTTCAAGGTGGCTGCTTCCATGGCGACCAAGCAACTGGCCCAGAAGGGCGGTGGTGAGTTGCTCGAGCCGATCATGGCGGTAGAGGTTGTTACCCCAGAAGACTACATGGGTGATGTGATGGGCGACCTTAACCGTCGTCGTGGCATGATCCTGGGTATGGAAGACACAATCTCCGGCAAGGTGATTCGTGCTGAAGTTCCGCTGGGTGAGATGTTCGGTTATGCGACCGACGTCCGTTCCATGTCTCAGGGTCGCGCAAGCTACTCCATGGAATTCAAAAAATACAATACGGCTCCGTCGCACATCGTCGAGTCGGTAACCAAAAAACAAGGCTGATTCAGCCCCTTTAAGCTAGGAGTTAATTGTCGTGGCTAAAGAAAAATTTGAACGTAACAAACCGCACGTCAACGTTGGCACTATCGGTCACGTTGACCACGGTAAAACCACTCTGACCGCTGCTCTGACCCGCGTCTGCTCCGAAGTATTCGGTTCGGCCAAGGTTGACTTCGACAAGAT
>JAHJXZ010000013.1 GCA_018827205.1 Gammaproteobacteria bacterium
GGCTGGAGTGCGCTTTGGATGTCCTGCGGTTTGATCTTGATCGCGGCGGTGGATGTGCCGTTCCAGCTCTGGAGCAGCAAGCAGAAACTGATGATGACCAAGCAGGAAGTGCGCGACGAGTACAAAGACAGCGAGGGCAAGCCCGAGGTCAAACAGCGTATTCGCCAGCTGCAGCGGGAAATGGCTGAGCGGCGCATGATGCAGTCGGTGCCTGACGCCGACGTGGTTATCACCAACCCGACGCACTTTGCCGTGGCCCTGAAATACGACCCGGCCAAGGGTAGCGCACCGGTGCTGCTGGCTAAGGGTGGCGATTTCACCGCCTTGAAGATTCGCGAAATTGCCAATGAGCACAAAGTCATGGTGCTGGAGTCGCCAGCCCTGGCGCGGGCGGTGTTCTATTCCACCGAGCTGGATCAGGAAATACCTGCCGGCCTGTACCTGGCCATCGCTCAGGTGTTGGCCTACGTCTACCAGCTGCGTCAATACCAGGCGGGCAAGGGTAAGCGCCCAGGTCCGCTGCCAGATATGCCAATCCCGCCGGATTTACGCCGCGACGAGTGACGATTAGCCCCATTGCATCTGGCTCGACTGTTGTTTGGCTTAGCCTGGCAAAGTTGGACAGCTTCTTGCAAAACCCTCCCCAAAGGCGCGACTCGCGTCAAAAGATTGAATTGGCTGGGGTAGTGGTGTGGCAATAGATCGCTCGCAAATGATCGGTGATGTGCGCAGCAACCTGTCGGGGTTGAAGCAGGGCAATCTGGGCATACCGCTGATGCTGCTGGTCATGCTCGGCATGGTCATGCTGCCGATTCCGCCGTTCCTCCTCGATGTACTTTTTACCTTCAGTATTGCCCTGTCGATTGTCGTGCTGCTGGTGGCGATCTACGCCTTGCGCCCGCTGGATTTCGCCGTATTTCCGACCATTTTGCTGGCGGCAACCTTGCTGCGTCTGGCGCTCAACGTCGCATCTACGCGCGTGGTGCTGCTCAATGGTCAGGATGGCCACGATGCTGCGGGTAAGGTGATCCAGGCCTTTGGTGAGGTAGTGATTGGCGGTAACTACGTGGTCGGTATCGTGGTGTTCGCCATCCTCATGATCATCAACTTCGTGGTGGTCACCAAGGGCGCCGGGCGTATCTCCGAAGTCAGCGCGCGTTTTACCCTGGATGCCATGCCTGGTAAGCAGATGGCTATCGACGCCGACCTGAATGCGGGTTTGATCGATCAGGTTGAAGCCAAGAAGCGCCGCTCCGAAGTGTCTCAGGAGGCCGACTTCTACGGCTCCATGGACGGTGCCAGTAAGTTTGTTCGCGGCGATGCGATTGCCGGCCTGCTGATTCTGTTTATCAACCTGATCGGTGGCATCGCCATCGGCATATTTCAGCACTCCCTGAGCTTCGCCGACGCGGGGCGCATTTACACATTGCTGACCATCGGTGACGGTCTGGTGGCGCAGATTCCTTCGCTGCTGCTTTCTACCGCTGCCGCCATTATGGTTACCCGGGTGTCCAGCTCGGAGGACATGGGTGCGCAGGTCAATCGGCAAATGTTCGCTTCGCCGCGCGCGCTGGCAGTGACGGCCGCAGTGATGATCGCCATGGGGTTGGTGCCTGGCATGCCGCATTTCTCCTTTATCAGTCTGGGTCTGGTGGCTGCGGGTGCTGCTTACTGGATTGCTAATAAGCAGCGTGCGACCAAGGAAAACGAGATCAAGGAAGTACAGCGTCAGCAAGAATTGCTGCCAGCGCAGAAGGCGCAGGAGGTCAAGGAGCTGGGCTGGGATGACGTGACGCCGGTGGATATGGTCGGCCTGGAAGTAGGCTACCGCCTGATTCCACTGGTGGATCGCAACCAGGGTGGCCAACTGCTTGCGCGGATCAAAGGGGTACGCAAGAAGCTTTCCCAGGAAATGGGCTTTTTGATGCCCTCGGTGCATATCCGCGACAACCTTGATCTGCAGCCCAATGCCTATCGCCTGACTTTGATGGGTGTCAGTGTGGCTGAAGCGGAGGTACACCCGGATCGCGAGCTGGCGATCAACCCTGGACAGGTGTTTGGTCCGCTTAACGGCATCGCCGCCAAAGACCCTGCATTTGGCTTGGAGGCGGTGTGGATCGACCCGAGCCAGCGCGATCAGGCGCAATCCCTCGGTTACACCGTGGTGGACGCCAGCACCGTGGTCGCCACCCACCTCAACCAAGTGCTGCACAAGCATGCCCACGAGCTTCTAGGGCATGAGGAAGTGCAGCAGTTGATGCAGCTGCTGGCCAAAAGCTCGCCCAAGCTGGCTGAAGAGCTGGTGCCAGGGATGATCTCCCTGTCGACCCTGCTCAAGGTGCTGCAGAGCTTGCTGCAGGAGCAAGTACCGGTACGCGATATCCGCACCATTGCGGAAGCCATCGCCAATGTCTCGGTGAAGAGTCAAGATCCCGCCGCGATGGTGGCGGCGGTACGCGTCGCGTTGGCCCGTGCAATCGTGCAAAGCATTGTGGGACTAGAGCTGGAGCTGCCTGTGATCACCCTGGAACCCAGGTTGGAACAGATATTGCTCAACAGTATTCAGAAGGCCGGTCAAGGCTCCGAGGAGGGCATCCTCCTGGAGCCAGGCATGGCCGAGAAGCTGCAGCGTTCCTTGGTGGAAGCGGCGCAGCGCCAGGAGATGCTCGGCAAGCCAGTGATACTGCTGGTGGCCGGTCCGGTCCGGGCGATGCTCTCGCGATTCGCGCGGCTGGCGGTTCCGAGTATCCATGTACTGGCATACCAGGAAATTCCGGATAACAAGCAGGTCACCATCGTTGCGACGGTGGGGCAGAACTAACCGAGGTTACAGGCCATGCAGGTCAAACGCTTTTTCGCCGCCGATATGCGTACCGCCATGAAGTTGGTGCGTGATGAGCTGGGTGCCGATGCCTCGATCATTGGTAATCGCCGGGTAGCCGGCGGTGTCGAACTGACCGCCGCGCTGGATTATCAGGTGCCTGCCGCGCCAGTCCGTCAGCCCAATCCGGCGCTGGAAGCCGAGTTGCGCAAGACCCAGGCAAAAATCGCCACGGCCCAGGCCGAGCTGACCACCCGTACTCAGGTTGATGCCGGCAAAGACCGCCAGCTGTTTGGCGCTGCCGACAGCTTGCCTGCTGACAGCCTGGCTGCCGTGATGCGCAAATCTCAGGCTGCGCCTGCTGCGGCAACCGATCAGCGCGCCCTGGATGCGATGCGTTTCGAGCTGCATGGTCTGCGCGAGTTGATTGAAGTGCAGTTGGGTTCGATTGCCTGGGGGCAGCTGCAGAACCGCCGTCCGCAGCAAGCCAATCTGTGGCGCCGTCTGCAGCGTATGGGGCTGTCGGCCGAATTGTCGAAAGCGCTGCTGGATCGTGTCAGTAACGTAACCGAGCCTCGCCAAGCCTGGCGCATGCTGTTGGCGCACCTGGCTCATGCGATCAAGACGCCGAAGCAGGAACCGATGGAAGAGGGTGGTGTGATCGCCCTGGTGGGCCCAGCTGGCATGGGTAAGACCACCACTCTAGCCAAGCTGGCCGCGCGTTACGTGCTCAAGTACGGCGCGCAGCATATCGCTCTGGTCAGCTTGGACAGCTACCGCATTGGTGCTCAGGAACAACTCAAGACTCTGGGGCGTATTCTCAATGTCCCGGTGACCCTGGTCGATCCGGGTCAGTCGCTGACTCAGGCCCTGGCTCCGCTGGCGCGCAAGCGAGTGGTGCTGATCGATACTGCCGGCCTGCCCGCCAACGACCCAGCCCTGCGTATGCAGCTGGAAACCCTGGCCAGTCGTGGCGTCAACGCAAAAAATTATCTAGTAATGGCCGCCACCAGCCAGGGCCAAGTGCTGAAAGCCGCCTACCATAGTTATAAGCGCTGCGGCTTGTCTGGTTGCATCCTGACCAAAGCAGATGAAGCCACCAGCCTGGGTGAGGTTTTAGGACTGGCTATTAGCCAGCGTCTACCGGTAGCCTATCTCACTGATGGGCCACGCATTCCCGATGACTTGCAGATTCCCCGCAGTCATCAGTTGGTGAGCCGAGCCGTAGGGCTGCAGGCGACCCAAGATCCAAGCGAGGATACGATGGCGGAGATGTTTGCCGGTCTTTACCAGCAACCCGCGCGACGCGTCAGTTAAGTGGCAGGTTGTTGGAATTGAAACGTGCTTAGCCGACCAAGTGGCTCCAGTCGAAGTTAGACAAGGTGTTAGAAAATATGGGTATGCATCCCGTACAGGTGATTGCGGTGACCGGCGGCAAAGGTGGCGTCGGTAAAACCAACGTCTCGGTGAACCTGGCATTGGCCCTGGCTGATCTCGGCCGCCGGGTGATGCTGATGGACGCCGACTTGGGCTTGGCCAACGTCGATGTGCTGCTTGGCCTAAGCGCTAAACGCACCCTGGAAGACGTCATCAGCGGCGAGTGTGAACTGCGTGATGTGTTGCTGCAGGGGCCTGGCGGCATTCGTATCGTGCCAGCAGCGTCTGGCATTCAGAGCATGGTGCAGCTATCGCCCATGCAGCATGCCGGCCTAATTCAGGCGTTCAGCGACATTAGCGACAACCTTGATGTACTGATTATCGACACCGCCGCCGGCATTGGCGATGGTGTTGTCAGCTTCGTGCGCGCCGCACAGGAAGTGCTGGTGGTGGTGTGTGATGAGCCAACGTCGATTACAGACGCCTACGCGCTGATCAAATTGCTCAACCGCGACCACGGCATGAATCGTTTCCGCGTATTGGCCAATATGGCCCATAGTCCGCAGGAAGGCCGCAATCTCTTTGCTAAGCTGACTAAAGTCACTGACCGTTTTCTCGATGTTGCCCTGCAGTATGTAGGCGCAGTGCCTTACGACGAGTCAGTGCGCAAGGCCGTGCAGAAGCAGCGCGCGGTCTACGAAGCCTTCCCGCGCTCGAAGTGCGCGCTGGCGTTCAAGGCGATAGCCCAGAAAGTCGACGCCTGGCCGTTACCGGCTAACCCGCGTGGTCATTTGGAGTTTTTCGTTGAGCGTCTGGTGCAGCAACCGATCGCGGACACGGCCATATGACAGCAGCCTCTGGACTTCGTATGTATAGCAAGGCGCAGGCGCAGGACTCCCAGCACCAGTTGATCGAGCGCTACGCGCCCCTGGTCAAACGCATTGCCTATCACCTGCTGGCCCGTCTGCCGGCCAATGTGCAGGTCGATGACTTGATCCAGGCCGGTATGATCGGTCTGCTCGAAGCGTCAAAAAAATACGACTCCAGCAAAGGCGCCAGTTTCGAGACATTCGCCGGTATTCGCATTCGTGGCTCGATGCTCGATGAGGTGCGCAAAGGTGACTGGGCGCCACGCTCGGTGCATCGCAATAGCCGCATGGTCAGTGATGCGATTAGAAAAATTGAGGCTAGAACTGGCAGAGACGCTAAAGATCAAGAGGTTGCGGCCGAACTCCAATTGAGTCTCGAGGATTACTACGGCATTCTTGGCGACACTTTAGGCAGCCGCCTGTTCAGTTTCGACGACCTGTTGCAGGACGGCGAGCACGGCGGTCTGGGTGAAGACGCTGGCAGCAACCACCTCGAACCTTCTCGTGATCTGGAAGATGAACGCTTTCAGGCGGCCTTGGCAGATGCTATTGCCAACCTGCCGGAGCGCGAGCGTCTAGTGTTAGCGCTATATTACGATGAAGAATTGAATCTTAAAGAGATCGGCGAGGTGTTGGGGGTTAGCGAATCACGTGTAAGCCAACTACACAGTCAGTGTGCCGCTCGTTTACGCGCTCGTCTGGGCGAGTGGCGCGCACATTGAGTTGCATTTGCTAACGCTGGGCCGGTTTCACGATTAAAAGCGCATACAGGTTGCTGGGTGCGTTTGGGACTGTACGGAGGTCGACTTGGACAAGAACATGAAAATCCTCATCGTTGATGACTTTTCAACGATGCGACGGATCATCAAGAACCTCCTGCGTGACTTGGGGTTCACCAA
>JAHJXZ010000092.1 GCA_018827205.1 Gammaproteobacteria bacterium
TTCTGGTGATGAAAGCCTTCTTCATCGGACTGGAACGATGCGCTGCAGGTAAAGATCGGTTTGCCCTTCTGAATCGCCGTGACCCGCCGCGTGCTGAAGCTGCCGCCATCACGCACACGCTCAACCTGATAAACCACTGGCAACGTGGCATCGCCGGGGCGCAGGAAGTAGCCGTGCATAGAATGCACATGCCGCGCAGTATCTACCGTCTGACTGGCCGCCGAAACGCACTGCCCCAGCACCTGGCCGCCATACAACTGGCGAAAGCCGAGATCCTGGCTGACGCCGCGAAATAGATTTTCCTCGATGGTTTCCAGGGTCAGCAGGGCGACCAACTCATTCAACACCTGACTCATGCATGCTCTCCTGTTAACGCATCTGGCTGGGGGCGAGATGGTAAAGACTTTGCCAACACTTGTCGGCCCGACTGAAAGATGGATGCGGACAATAATGGCAGCATTTTAGCCAATAGACCGCTGGACTTGAGCCTAAGCAGAGCCTGCCGCCATACTTCGGCCACTTCCGCCCGAGCCCGCCACCATGCGCCTGCCGCTGGTCTACCACGACGATTACAGCCCGCCCTTCCCGGCCAACCACCGCTTCCCCATGGAGAAGTTCCGCCTGCTGCGCGATCACCTGGTGGACAGCGGCCTGAGCACCGATGCCGAGCTGCTGCGCCCCGAGCGGTGCCCCACCGACGTACTCGCCCTGGCCCACTGCCCGGCTTATATCCAGCGCTTTGCCAGCGGCGAACTGACCTATGAAGAGCAGCGCCGCCTCGGCCTGCCCTGGAGCGCCGCCCTGGCCCAACGCACCATTCGTGCAGTGGGCGGCTCGCTGCTGGCGGCTGAGCAGGCACTGCAACACGGTCTGGCCTGTCACCTGGCCGGCGGCACCCACCATGCGCATTACGATCACCCGGCTGGTTTCTGCATATTCAATGACCTGGCAGTAATCAGCCAGTACCTGCTGGCCAGCGGCAAAGCCCAGCGCGTGCTGATCTTCGACTGCGACGTGCACCAGGGCGACGGCACCGCACGCCTACTGGAGAGCACCCCGGAAGCGATCACCGTGTCGCTGCACTGCGAAAAGAACTACCCGGCGCGCAAAGCCGCCAGCGATTGGGACATTCCCTTGCCCAACGGTATGGGCGACGCCGAGTACCTGAAGGTGGTGGATGTCACCCTCAACTACCTGCTGCCGCTGTATCAGCCGGATATCGTGTTGTATGACGCTGGCGTCGATGTGCACCAGCACGATGCTCTCGGCTACCTCAACCTGACCGATGCCGGCATCGCTGCCCGCGATGAGGCCGTACTCAACCACTGCCTGGACCGTGATATCCCGGTGGTCGGGCTGATCGGCGGCGGCTACGACAAGGACCGCATGGCCCTGGCCAGGCGCCACGGCATACTGCATCACAGCGCAGCAAAGGTCTGGCAAACGCGCGGGCTGGGATAAAATCGGCACGCGCGCTGTCACATCGCGCATCTTCACGACCAAGGAATCTCACACAGCATGTACGCAAAACTCAGCACACTGCCGGCCCTTCTGGCAGCACTGGCATTCGGCACTGCCGCACACGCCGACGACACACTGCAGTCGCTGGTGGACGCCACCATCCGCCCGGTGATGGCGGAATACGACATCGCCGGCATGGCCGTGGCGATCAGCCAAAACGGTCAGGCACACTACTTCAACTATGGCGTAGCGCGGCTGGACGACCAGCAGCCCGTGACCAGCGATACCCTGTTTGAAATCGGCTCGCTGAGTAAACCGTTAACCGCCACCCTCGCTGCCCTGGCGCAGACCACCGGCAAGCTGACCCTGATGGACAGCGCCGGCCAGCACTGGCCCGAGCTGCGCGGCAGCCAGCTGGAGCACACCAGCCTGCTCAACCTCGGAACCTACACCGCCGGTGGGCTGCCGCTGCAGTTCCCCGACAACGTGACCGACCCAGCCAGCATGCTCACCTATTACCGCCAGTGGCAGCCCGAGCATATTGCCGGCACTCACAGACGCTATTCCAACCCCAGCATTGGCCTGCTCGGCTACCTCGCCGCGCGCAGCATGGGCCAGCCGTTCCCCGCGCTGATGGAGGGCACGCTGTTCCCCGCACTTGGCATGTCGCACAGCTATATCCAGGTGCCGGCGGCGCAGATGCCGAGCTATGCCTACGGCTACAGCAAGGACAACCAGCCGCTGCGCGTCTCACCAGGGATGCTCGACGCCGAAGCCTACGGGGTGAAAACCAACGCCAAGGACATGCTGCGTTTTGTCCAGGCCAACATCAGCCCTGCTGGCCTCAACCCTGACCTGCAGCGCGCTATCGGCATTACCCACGCCGGTTATTACCGCGTCGGCGAAATGACTCAGGGCCTCGGCTGGGAGCGCTACCCCTACCCGATCAGCCTGGAGCGCCTGCAAGCTGGCAATTCCCCAGCCATTGCCTTGGAGTCACAACCCGCCACGCGCCTGCTACCACCCGAGCTTGAGCCGAGCGACAGCCTGTTCAATAAAACCGGCTCCACCGGCGGCTTCGGCGCCTACGCCGTATTTGTCCCCAGCCAGCAGCTTGGCCTGGTCATGCTGGCCAACAAGAACTACCCCAACGCAGCCCGAATCAAGGCCGCCCACACCATACTGGCCGAGCTAGATAAAGACGCCACCGCACACTGAATGGAATACCGCAGGTCGATAACTGGGCATGCGATATCGCGGCTCTGCTCAAACCCGATAACAGTCAGATAACCGCGCAAATGACTGTATTGATCTAGCCCATTGCGGGACCAAAGCTATCGAGCATGCCCGCCATGTCATCGGCCAACGCGGCAATCTGCGCATCGGGCACGTCGCGGGTGGCAAAAGCACGCAGCCCCATGATCTGCGCTTGCAGCAGGCGCGCCAGGCGGGCGCAATCTACATCTGCATGCAACTCGCCATTAACCTGAGCCTGTTGCAAAGCCTCGCGCAGGCGCAGCTCAACTGCAGCCAGCATGGCATCTACCTTCGCCAGCAAGGCTGCGTCTTCGGCATTCACTTCCAACAGGGTCTTGATCAGCATGCAGGCCTGCGCCGGCGCTTGTGCATGCCCCATACAACAGCGCGCCAGCATCTGCAGATAGCGCTGCAAGCCCACCACAATGCTCGGCGCGTTATCGAGTATCTCGCGGAACTCATCACCACTGCGGGCAGCATAGGCGTCCAACGCTTCGCTAAATAGGCCGCTTTTGCTGCCAAAGGTGGCATAGAGGCTGCCAGGACGCATGTCCAGGGCATCTTCGATGTGCTTCATCGAGGACGCGTAATAACCCCTCGACCAAAACAAATCAACGGCCCGTTGTAGAGCCACTTGCCGATCAAAATGCGCCGTACGGGCCATCTTTAACTCTCGAAATAAATTGCAATTTAACGCCCAGCCTCAACTTGAATGATCGCTCAATTTTGGCTTGATCGCCTTTCTTTATTCAATTACGGTGGCCATCCAATTATTGAGCGATCACTCAAATAAGGAGTACCACCATGAGTTCTTTCACTCTGCACGACCAGAACAGCGCCACCGAAGCCGCCAAGCCACTGCTGGAGAAATCCAACAAAGCCTTCGGCCGAGTGCCTGGCTTGCACGCGGTGATGGCCGAGTCTCCAGAGCTGCTCAACGGATATCAGGTGCTACACAGCCTATTCCTGGACAGCAGTTTCGATGCCGACGAGAAGACCGTGGTGTGGCAGACCATCAACGTTGAGCACGCCTGTCATTACTGCGTACCAGCCCACACCGGCATCGCCAAGCTGATGAAGGTATCGGACGAGATCAGCAACGCCCTGCGTGACGAAAAACCGCTGCCGACGCCAAAGTTGGAAGCCTTGCGCGACTTCACCCTGGCCATGGTGCGCCAGCGCGGTGAGCTGGCGCCCAAGCAGCTGGAAGCCTTCTATGCAGCCGGTTACACCCAGCGCAACGTGCTGGAGGTCATTCTCGGCCTGAGCCAGAAAGTCATGAGTAACTACACCAACCACATTGCACAAACCCCGGTAGACAAGGTGTTTGAGGTGTATGCCTGGGAAAAGCAGTAATTCGATAAGACGCCAGGCACATGCCGCCATGTCGACACGGCCTGCACTAATCTGAACCAGCATTTCTGAGTGGAAAGTGGATGCTTTTATGAACAGCGCAGTAGCGTTTGATATCTACGGAACCCTCATCGACACCCAGGCAGTGCTGACTCGCCTGGGTGAACTGGTCGGTGATAAAGCCCCTGCGGTGTCACAGCTGTGGCGGCAGAAGCAGCTGGAGTACAGCTTTCGCAGAGGCCTGATGGGGGATTACTGCGATTTTTCAGTGTGCACCCGTCAAGCACTGCTGTTTGCCTGCCAGCAGCACCAAGTGGCCATTAGTACTGCTGCGGTTGAGCAGGCCATGCTGGCCTATGCCGAGCTGGCGGCCTTTAGTGACGTACCCGCTGGGCTTGCAGTACTGCAGCAGCAAGGCATACCGCTGTATGCGTTCTCCAATGGCAGCCGCGCGGCCGTGCAGCTGCTGCTCGACCGAGCGGAGATTGCGCAGTATTTCGCCGCAGTGGTCAGTGTCGAGGATGTGCAGTCCTTCAAACCAGACCCCAAGGTATACGCTCACCTGGCTCACGCCTGCGGCCTACCCGCCAGCCAGGTGCGCCTGGTGTCGTCGAATCCGTTCGACATTCTCGGTGCCGCTCACGCGGGTTTACGCACAGCCTGGCTACGCCGTGACCCGCAAGCGATTTTTGACCCCTGGGAGGTCCAACCCGAACTCACGCTAGAGAACTTTAGCGACGTGACCAGCCTGCTCACACCAGCCCAATAACGCCGCATCGTTAAGCCTATTCCTATTCCTCAGTCGCCATCCAACGGCGCGCCCCCGGAGTCAGTCAATGAAACAAATCAGCTTGTTGTTACTGCGTATCTCACTGGGCTGGTTGCTGGTGATCTGGGGGGCCGACAAAGTGTTCAATGTCGAGCACGGCATGGCAGTGGCCAACAAATTCTATTTTGGCTTTCTCGCGGCAGAGAACATCTTGCAAGTCGCTGGTGTGCTGCAGATGCTGGTAGGGCTGGCCGTGGTAGTGGGTTTTGCACGCCGCTGGGTATACCCGGTGCAAGTGTTGCTCAACAGCGCCTCGCTGCTGGCGGTGGCCAAATCGGTACTTGACCCCTGGGGATGGGTATTCAGCGGCACTAATGCCCTGTTCTATCCGTCACTGATCATCTTCGCCGGCAGTCTGTTGCTGATAGCCTTCCGTGCAGAAGATCGCTGGGTGCTGGAACGCTCCTGAATCTCAACCTAAGGAATCATTGGCTAGCAGCTAAAGACGCAGTGTCCGAGCCGGCAGCAGTAGCGTAGAAGTGCTTAGATGGTCCATCCCCGAAACACGTACGACTTATGAGCACTCGAACCTTACTGCTGACGGCCCTGGCCATGTTGGCCTTTGCTGGCAACTCGCTGCTGTGCCGGCTAGCACTGCGCGAAACCGACATTGATGCGGCCAGTTTTAGCAGCCTGCGCCTGCTCGCGGGCGCCCTGACCCTGTGGTTGCTGCTGCGTATGCGCATGGCGAGCCCCAGTAACGCCGGCAGCTGGCCTGCGGCGGCGGCACTGTTTGCCTATGCAGCGGCGTTCTCCTTTGCCTATATCAATCTGGATGCCGGCGCAGGCGCCTTGATTCTGTTCGGTGCGGTACAACTGAGCATGCTCGCCTGGGGGCTGTATCGGGGTGAGCGCCTTGATCTGATGGGTTGTAGCGGCTTACTTGTGGCGTTCGCGGGGTTGCTCGTATTGCTCTTGCCAGGGGCCAGCAGACCGCCTACCGGGCCCGCGTTGTTGATGATGGTTGCGGGCGTGGCCTGGGCGGTTTACTCCCTGCTGGGGCGCGGGGTGAAAGATCCGCTGGCGGCTACCGCCGGTAATTTTCTGCGCGCCGCACCTATGGCGCTGGTACTCAGCGCCCTGTTTATCGCGCAAGCAAGCTGGGACGTGCCGGGATTGATCTATGCGCTACTGTCTGGAGCGCTAACCTCTGGCGTCGGCTACGCCATTTGGTACAGCGCACTGCGTGGCCTGCAATCCTTTCAAGCGGCCTGCGTGCAGCTCAGCGTACCCATCATCGCCGCACTGGCCGGCAGCCTGCTGCTGAACGAAAGCCTAACGCTTCGCCTGCTGCTCAGCGCTGCTGCGGTGCTCGGTGGCATTGCCCTGGTGCTCAGCGCCCAGCAGCGACGTGTATAGCATCGGCGGACGCCTTAACCCGCCAACACCTTATCCAACGCCTGCTCCAGCGTCGCCACGGTGCGCTCGATATTACCTAGTTTGTCCAACCCGAACAGACCAAGACGGAAGGTCTGGAAACCCGCCGGCTCGTCGCATTGCAGCGGCACGCCAGCTGCGATCTGCAAGCCCTGAGCCGCGAATTTACTGCCGTTTTTAATCTGTGCATCGGTGGTGTAGCAAACCACCACACCGGGCGCTTCGAAGCCTTCGGCGGCGACGCTTTTAAAGCCTTTGCTGGCCAGCAGTGCGCGTACACGCTCGCCAAGCTCCTGCTGCTGGTTGCGTACGGTGGCAAAGCCGATGGCTTCTGCCTCGCGCATTGCATCGCGAAAACGCGCCAGGGCATCGCTGGGCATGGTGGCGTGGTAGGCGTGGCCGCCCTGTTCGTAAGCCTGCATGATCTGCAGCCACTTCTTCAGGTCGCAGGCAAAGCTGCTGCTCTGGGTGGCTTCGACGCGGGTCTGGGCGGCTTCACTCAACATGACCAGAGCACAACACGGAGAGGCACTCCAGCCTTTCTGCGGTGCGCTGATCAGCACGTCGATACCACAGGCCTGCATATCCACCCAGAGGGTGCCAGAGGCGATGCAATCGAGCACAAACAGGCCGCCGACCGCATGCACAGCATCCGCCACGGCGCGCAGGTAGCCGTCTGGCAGAATCATGCCGGAAGAGGTTTCCACATGCGGGGCGAACACCACCTGCGGTTTTTCCGCAGCGATTACTGCCAGCACATCGACCAGCCGTGGCGGGGAGAACGCCGCCTGGCTGCCCTCAGCTACCGGGCGCGCCTTGAGCACAATCGATTCAGAGGGGATCTGGCCCATCTCGAAAATCTGCGTCCAGCGGTAGCTGAACCAGCCATTGCGCAGTACCAAGCACTTCTGCCCGGTGGCCAGCTGACGCGCCACCGCCTCCATGCCATAGGTGCCGCTACCGGGCACGATAGCCATGGCATGGGCGTTGTAGACCTGCTTCAGGGTGCTGGAGATATCCGTCATCACGCCCTGAAACGACTGCGACATATGGTTGAGGGAGCGGTCGGTGTAAACCACCGAGTATTCGATCAGGCCGTCGGGGTCGATGCTGGGGTAGAGGTCAGACATAAGGGGCTCCAGTCAGAAATTCTGACTGCGACCCTGCCCGAAGCCGGGGCAAATGACAAGGCGGACGCCGCCTCGGTTAGAATGCGCGGCCACACCCCACGCCGAAACCGCCATGAACAGTGCCTTGCCAAAGCCCGCTCCACGCGTTGCCATTATCGGCGGCGGCCCTGCCGGGCTGATGGCCGCTGAAGTGCTGGCCCAGGGCGGTGTGCAGGTCGATCTTTACGACGGCATGCCATCGGTGGGCCGCAAGTTCCTCCTGGCTGGTGTGGGCGGCATGAATATCACTCACTCCGAGGCCAAGCCGGCCTTTGTCGCCCGCTATGGCCAGCGCCAAGCGGAAGTGGCCGAGCTGCTGCAGGATTTCGATGCCGACTCCCTGCGCGCCTGGATTCATGGGCTGGGTATCGACACCTTTGTCGGCACCTCGGGCCGGGTATTCCCCACCGATATGAAAGCCGCACCGCTGCTGCGCGCCTGGCTTAAGCGCCTGCGCGAGCTAGGGGTGCAGATCCATACCCGACATCGCTGGCTGGGTTGGGATACGCAAGGCGCGCTGCGTATTGCCTCACCTGCCGACGAACGCACAGTTAATACTGACGCCACCCTGTTAGCACTGGGCGGCGCCAGCTGGGCGCGGCTGGGCTCGGATGGCGCTTGGGTCAGCCTGCTGCAAAACCGTGGCGTGCAGATCGCGCCCTTGCAAGCAAGCAACTGCGGCTTTGATGTCAGCGTCTGGAGCCCGTTTCTGCGTGACAAGTTCGCCGGCGCGCCGCTGAAGAACGTCAGCCTCAGCCTGACGGGCGTAGAGCCCCGCCTGGGCGAGTTTGTACTGACTACCAGCGGCATCGAAGGCAGCCTGGTGTATGCCCTGTCGGCCGCTATTCGCGAGACGATTAACCAGCACGACAGCGCCACCATCCATCTCGACCTGCTGCCACAAACGCCGCTGACCAAGCTGCAGACAGCCCTGAGCAAGCCGCGCGGCTCGCAGTCGATGGCCAAACACCTGCATCGCCAGGCAGGGATCGACGGGGTCAAAGCCGCCTTGCTGCGCGAGCTGGCCAGCGCGGATGTGTTTAATGATCCGGCGCTGCTAGCCAGTGCAATCAAGTCCCTGCCGATCACCCTGATCCGCCCACGGCCACTGGATGAAGCCATTAGCACAGCCGGCGGCGTGCCCTTCGAGCAGCTGGACGACAAGCTGATGCTCAAGGCGCTGCCTGGCATCTTCTGCGCCGGAGAAATGCTCGACTGGGAGGCGCCCACCGGCGGCTACCTGCTGACCGCCTGCTTTGCCAGCGGCCGCCGCGCCGCGCAGGGCATACTCGACTGGCTGCCACACAACAGATAACCCCACACGGCGTACCTCAAGCGGCTATGCTTGGGAAAACCGTCACAGAGCGGTGTTCTTCCACGCGCACAGGTAATCTCTAGCCGTGATTCCACTAGTGGTCTGCGACGACTCGAACATGGCGCGCAAGCAGTTGATTCGCGCCCTGCCGCCCGAATGGCCGGTGACCATCAGCCAGGCCACCAATGGCCAGGAAGCCTTGGCCGCGCTGCGCCAGGGGCTGGGCCAGGTGATGTTGCTGGACCTGACCATGCCGGTGCTCGACGGCTACGAAACCCTTGCGGCCATGCGCGCCGAGGGGCTGGCCTGCAAGGTCGTAGTGGTTTCCGGCGACGTCCAGGATGAAGCCGTACGCCGGGTCAAGGAACTCGGTGCGCTGGCCTTTATCAAGAAGCCCGCCGACCCCGAAATCCTGCGCAGCACCCTGCTCGAACTCGGCTTGTTCGACCCCAAAGCCACGCCCGGCGCCGTAGCCCAAGCCGCACTACTGGATGACCTCAAGGTTAACTTCCGCGATGCCCTGCGCGAGATCACCAACGTCGCCATGGGCCGCGCCGCCGCGTTACTGGCCAAAGCACTCGGCGTGTTCGTACAGCTGCCGGTGCCGCAGGTGAATATCTTCGAAGTCAGCGAACTGCACATGACCCTCACCGATGCCATGCATGGCGAGCGCATGAGCGCCGTATGCCAGGGCTTTATCGGCGACGGCATCGCTGGTGAATCACTGCTGCTGTTCCATGACTCGGAAGTGGCCGACATGGCGCGCTTGCTCAACTGGCAGCCCAAAGACGACCTGGAAACCTCGGAAATGCTGCTGGATCTGGCCAGCATCATCATCGGAGCATGCCTCTCCGGGATCGCTGAGCAGATCGATGTGCGCTTTTCCCAGGGGCATCCGCAA
>JAHJXZ010000093.1 GCA_018827205.1 Gammaproteobacteria bacterium
GGCCAGGCCGAAGGTCACGTACAGCGCGTTGCCTTCCTGCACGAGCTGGCGCGAGGCGCCGGCAAAGTCGTAGGCAAAGCCCGCAGGCGCTTCCTCACGCATGATCTGCGCAACGGTTTCGACGGCTTCACCCATGCTGACGATCGGTACGCCCTGAATGATCGCTGAGTTGAGCTGTTGGAACTGATTGAGCTGGGTCGGCCGGGCGCGGTCGCTGACCTTGACCAGCGTCGACAGTGCCAGCATCGCGCCGCTTTCGCTTTTCACGTAGTAGCTGCTCAGCCACTCCGGGTTGTCGCGGTAGGCGCGCTCGACCTGGGCAATCACCTTGTAGCTGCGGCCGTCGATGGTGAAACGGTTGATCTCACCTTCACCGAGCAGGCTGGCCAGGGTCAGACCGAGGTCTTCCATCGATACGCCCATTTGCGCGGCTTTCTCGCGGTCGATTTCCACTACCACTTCTGGCTTATCGAAGGCCAGGTCAACGTCGAGGAAGGCAAACTTGCCCGACTCTACGGCGCGTGTTTTGACCTTCTCAGCCACCTGCAGCAGTGACTGGTAGTCGCTTGGGGTATTGATCACGAACTGGAACGGCAGGCCTTCACCCGTGCCCGGTAGGGACGGCAGGTTGAAACCAAAGATCTGCAGGCCGGCAATTTGTGACAGGCGACCTTGTACCTCCGGCAGGATCTCCATTTGCGTGCGCTCGCGCTCGTTCCACGGTGTCATCAGAAAACCACCGATACCCGACTGCACGCCGTTGAAGCCGTTGATCTGGAACGAGGAGTAGTACTCGGGGAACTCCTTGAAGATGCTGACGAATTCATCGGTGTACTTGTTCAGGTACTCCAGGTTGGTTGGCTGCGGCGCGTTGGCGATCATGAAAATGATGCCCTGGTCTTCTTCCGGGGCCAGTTCGCTTTTAGTGAACTTGAGCAGCACCGGGATCAGGCACATGACGATTACCGCAAACACCAGCACCACTGGGCGAGTGTCCAGGGTGCCGTGCAGGGCGCGCTGATAGCGTTTCTTGAGCTTGTCGAAGATTTGGTCGAGCTTGTGTGCGAGGCCCGACGGATTTTCCTCGTGACGCAGCAGCTTGGCGCACATCATCGGTGACAGGGTCAGGGCGACGATGCCAGAGATGATCACGGCGCCGGCCAGGGTCAGGGCAAACTCCTTGAACAGCGCGCCGGTGAGACCTTCAAGGAAGCCTATCGGCGCGTACACCGCCGCCAGGGTGATGGTCATCGACACCACCGGTACGGCGATTTCCCGAGCGCCTTCGATGGCCGCATCGAACGGCGTTTTGCCTTCCTCGATATGCCGGTGGATGTTTTCCACCACGACGATGGCGTCGTCCACCACCAGGCCGATCGCCAGCACCATGGCCAGCAGGGTCAGCAGATTGATCGAGTAGCCCATCAGCTGCATAAAGAACATCACGCCGATCATCGACAGCGGGATGGTGATCACCGGGATCAGCACCGAGCGGAACGCGCCGAGGAACAGGAACACCACCACAATCACGATCAGCACCGCTTCGCCGAGGGTCTTCACCACCTCATCGATTGAGGCCTGGATAAACAGCGTGGCGTCATAGGCGATGGAGACTTTCAGGTTCGGCGGCAGCTGCGCTTCAAGGTCCGGCAAGACCTTACGCACCTCTTTGATCACGTCCAGCGGGTTGGCCCCAGGCGTGCCTTTGATGGCGATGTACACCGAGGGGGTGCCATCGAAGGAGCTGATCGCATCGTAGCTTTCTGCGCCCATCTCGACCCGCGCCACATCGCGGATCAGCACGCGGCTGTCGCCCACGGTCTTCAGCGGGATGGCGGCAAAAGCCTCGGCCGACTTGAGGTCGGTTTCGGCATTGATGCTGGTGACCACGTACTCGCCTTTTACTTCACCCGCAGCCGCGAGGAAGTTGTACTTGCGCACGGCGTCATTCACGTCGCCGGCGGTCACGCCGTAGGCGCCCATCTTCACCGGGTCCAGCCACAAACGCATGGCAAACACCTGATTGCCGAGAATTTCGGCCTCGGCCATGCCGGGCAGGGTGGCCAGCTTGGGCTGGATGACCCGCGACAGGTAGTCGGTGATCTGCGGGTTGCTCAGTTCCTGGCTATAGAAGCTGATGTACATCAGTGCCGTGGAGTCGGCGGCTTCCTTGCTTAGTACCGGGTCTTCGGCATCCTGCGGCAGCTGGTTCTTCACCTCGTTGGCCTTGGCCAGTAGTTCGGTGAACAGGCGGTCGCTATTGGCACCGATGCGCGCATAGATCGAGATGATCGACACATTCTGCCGGCTTACCGAGGTCATGTAATCAATGCCGTCGGCGCTGGCCAGGCTCTGTTGTAGCGGCTGGGTGATATAGCCCTGGATGGTCTCGGCATTGGCCCCGGGGTAAGCCGTGGTCACCGTGATCAGGGCGTTTTCCATCTGCGGGTACTGGCGGATGGTCAGTTTGCTGAATGCTTGGAAACCAAGCAGGATGATCAACAGACTGACCACGGTCGCCAATACCGGGCGACGGATAAAGGGATCAGTAAAAGCCATAAATAAATTCCTTTGAGCCTGCCTCGATTACTCGACGCTTGGCTTGGCCTCGGCATTGGCGATGCTGACGTGAGCGCCGTTATCCAGCTTCAGCTGGCCAGCGGATACCACCTGTTCACCGGCCTGCAGCCCCTTGCTAATCACTACCTGGCCTTCACGGCGCTCGCCGGTCTCGATGAAGCGGCGTTCTACCACCAGTTCGGCCTGACCTTTGTCGTCTTTGACCACCTGGCCGTCTTCGCCCTTTTTCTCGCCGATCACATACACCGAATTGCCATACAGGGTGTAGGTGATAGCAGTTTCAGGAACGACGATGACGTTCTGCTCGCCTGGCAGCAGCACTTCCAGGTTGGCGAACATGCCGGGCAGCAGTTTGTTATCCAGGTTGACCAGCATGGCGCGCACTTGCACGTTACGGGTGGTGTCTTCGACCTTGGGGTTGATCGCGGTGATTTCGCCTTCAAACATCTCGCTCGGGTAAGCCGCTACGCTGAAACGCACACGCTCGCCGATGGCCAGCTTGGGCACGGCCTGCTCGGGCAGGAAGAAGTCGACGAAGAGCTTGCTCAGGTCCTGCAAGGTGGCGATGGTGGTACCTGAGGACAGGTAGTCACCGACGTCGACCTGGCGAATGCCGATGGTGCCGGCAAACGGCGCGGTGATGCGCTTCTTCGCCAGCATGGCTTTCAGCTGGGCAACGCTGGCGTTGGCTTTCTGCAAGCTGGCGGAAAGGCGGTCGAACTCGCTTTTCGAGATGCTCTGGCGATTGACCAGGCTGCGGCCGCGCTCATATTCAACGCGTGCCAGGCCCAGTTCGGCCTCGGCGGTGGCCAGACTGGCCTGCTCGACATCGCTGTCCATCTGGATCAGCGGCTGCTGCAGGGTGACCTGCTCGCCGGAGCGGAACAGCACCTGCTGCACGGTGCCGCCGACCTCTACGGTCAGGTCAACGCCCTGGAAGGCCTTGAGCGTGCCGATGGCTGGCAGGCGACCCTGCCACGGGCGTTCTGCTGCCGTCGCGGCATCGATGCTGATGGCCGGTTGCGGCGCTGAGAACATCTGCACTTGTTGGTAGATGGAGAAGCCTTTGTAGGCGGCGAGGGCGAGTACCACGACGAGTACCGCGCCGAGCATAAATAGCATGCGGCGGAGCAACATATTCCGGTTCCTTGGCAAGGCGGTTGAGTAGCCTGGGAATAGGCAAGAGGGGCACAGTAGACCTCGCGCAAAGGCCTGTCAAAGATTCGCATTCACACGGAAAAGTTGTGCAAAAGCTGGCTTATTGATCAAGCGCTTTCTAATAAAAATGCCAGCATTTGCTGGCATTTTTATTACTGCTTGTTGGGTCAGGCGCTGAGGCGCTGAGTCACCTCACTGAGTTGCCCGGACAGGTTATGCAAATTCTGTCCGGCGGTTTCGGTGCGCTGCACATTCTCCTGGTTGGCCGTGGCAATCGCGGTGATTTCGGTGAGGTTGCGTGAGATGTCCTCAGCCACAGAGGTTTGTTCTTCAGCAGCGGTGGCAATCTGCCGATTCATGTCGCGGATCGCTTCCACTGCACTGGTGATCAGTTGCAGTGTGGCGCCGGCCTCGGTCACTTGGGTCACGCCTTCCTCGCTGCGTTGCTGGCCGCTTTCAATCGCACGTACGGCATTGACAGCTCCGGTTTGCACGGTGTCGATGATCTGGTGGATTTCTGCGGTGGATTCGGCCGTACGCTGCGCCAGCGTGCGTACTTCGTCGGCCACTACGGCAAAACCGCGGCCCTGTTCGCCGGCGCGTGCGGCTTCAATGGCGGCATTGAGGGCGAGCAGGTTGGTTTGTTCGGCAATGCCGCGAATCACTTCCAGCACCTTGCCGATGCGCCCGCTGTCCGCTTCCAGCCGGCGGATGACCTCAGAGGTATTGCTGATTTCGCCACGGATATCGGTGATGGTTTTGATGGTTGCCTGCATCACAGTCTCGCCCTGGCGTGCGGCGCTGTCGGCGTCATCGGCGGCATTTGCTGCTTCAGCCGCATGGCGCGCCACTTCCTGAGCGGTGGCGGACATTTCGTGCATAGCGGTAGCGACCTGATCGGTGCGCGAGAACTGCTCGCGAGTGCCCTGGGCCATCAGCGTGGCGATGGAGTTGAGCTCGCCACTGGCGGTATCGAGGTCAGCGGTGCTGCGCTTCAGGCGGGTAAAGGTGTCGGAGAGGAAGTCGCGCAGGATATTAGCCGCTACTGCCAGGTTGCCCAGCTCGTCTTGACGAGTGGCATCGACATGCTTATCGAAGTTGCCCTTGCTGAGCTGAGCAATATGATCAATTAGCTCACGGATCGGGTTGATCAGGTTGCGGTTGATCAGCCAAATACTGAGCAGCGCGATCACCACTGTGGCGCCGAGCATCAGCAGGGTGCCGTAGGTGATGGTGCGGTCGGCCGAGGCATTGATCATGCTGGCCTGCTCCAGGCTCTGCGTGTGCAGCTCGCTGGACAGTGCCTCCAATTGCTGGGCGGTGTTGCGGTCGATGCCGGAGACTGCCTTGTCGCCGACAGCGGCGTCACCTCCGGCAGCGACAAAGGCATCGCGACCTTTGCGGTAGTTGGCGCCGAGTGTTTGGTGTTCGCTGCGCAACGCATCGACTTTGGTTTTCAGGGCGCGGTCAGCGCTGGCCAGTTCACTCAATTTGCCCAGTAAGTCCTGGACCTTGCGCTCTTGCGCTTCAAACTGGCCCCAGTATTTGTCCAGTTGGGCTTTGTCGCTGCCACGTAGCAGGACGTTTTTCCACTCCTGAACCTGGGTCTTGAAGTTCAGGTTGGTCGAGTCGATCAGTGTCGAGGCCTCCAGTGGGCCTTCCAGCAGGCCGCGATAGGCCTGCATACCGCTGGACAGGAAGCTGAAACAGGCCAGTGCCGTGACCAGAATCAGCGCGAGGCTGCCACCGAGCAGGGCGAGGATTTGCGCGCGCAAGGATTTTTGCAGAAACATGAGTGATACCCCTGGGTATGGAAGGCGGGATGCCAGTGACGCCAAACGCGCCCTAACTGCGAAGATCCCTATCGACTGGTATCGGCTGGGCCGGAGTGCCTGGAAGCAGCGGCTAGCTAGGAGTATAGATCGGCTCTGCGGCAGCGTTCTTTAGCGTGCCGCAGGCGTGTTACAAATTCAGAGGCGGGCGTTTAGACCAGGCGCAGGTGGTTGTCCCACAGGCCTGCGGGGAGTTGCAGTGGCTGGCTGCTGATCTGGGCGCTGCGGCAGTCATATAGACGACAACGGCCGACGCCGCTGCTGACTACAAAGCCGTCGGCCACCGCGCCGACACCGGCGCAGTCCGCCAGGGGCACATCCAGACGCAGTTCGGCGCTGTCCAGGTCCCAGATAAACACCCGATTGCCACGCGGTGCGGTCAGCGCCAGCAGGCGCAGTTCGCTATGGATCGCCACGCTGGCGGTGTACTGGCTCATCAGCTGGCGCTGCGCATTGGCCACCGGGAAGTGTTGGAAGGGCTGGCCAGGGCGTTTGATCGCGAGTAGCGGCACCACATCGCTTATTTCGCCCATATATTGCTGACCGGTCACCAGGGTGCCGTCGCTGGCCACGGCCATATGGCGCACGCTGTTCATCCGCTCTGGCAGCTGCTCCTTGCTGATCAGGCTGCCGTCGCGGCGCAGCAGCACCAGGCTGGATTGCATGGCATCAAGGTTCATTTCCACCCGGCTGTCGGCCTCGGTGCGGATGCCGCCGTTGGCCACCGCCAGGGTTTCACCGTCTGGCAGCCAGAGCAGCTGGTGCGGCCCGATGCCGTGGGTCGACAGTTCGCTGCTGCGCAATAACTGTTCACCTTGCAGGCGATAGACACCGAGTACGCCGCGGCCGGGATCGGAGGTGTCGTTTTCGGTGGCATACAGCCATTCGCCGTCCTTGTGGAACACCGCATGGCCGTAGAAGTGGCGCTGCTTGGGTGAGTTCAGGGTCTGCAGCAGGCGACCGTCGCGGGTGTCGATCAGATAGCTCTGGGTGCTCGGGCGGCGGCCGACAAACAGTGCCATCGGCAAAAACGGGTGGCCGATAACATCGTGGCAGCGCTCGCTGACCTGGGTGGCAAACGCCTGGCTCCCATCCAGCCGGTAGCCCACCGCAAAGTGCTTGCCGGCGCTGTCGTTGCGCGCCGACAACAGCAGCGGCTGCGCGCCACTGTGCATCAGCGTCCAGCCGCCCAGAGCGCTCGCGGCCAATGCCGTGCCAGTAAGACCAAGAAAGGTTCGGCGCTTCATCTGCATGGCTCAGTCACCGTCATGGGCGTTAAAGCCCAGTTGGATGCCCAGGGTTTTTGCCAGCTCTGACTCATGCAACCGGTGCAAGGCATTCAGGCTGTCATACAGGGCGTTCAGCTCAGTGCGACCGGCTTCGTCGCTCAGCAGCTCGCCGAGCGGACGCTGCGCGGCAGCGAGGCGCTGACGGGTGTCGCTGTAGGCGGCATTGATGCGCTGTTTCAGCTCGGCGTGATCACTGTTGAGTAGCGCCTGAATGCCATCCTGTTCAGCGCCCAGCCAGATACGTTCGGCACTGGCCAGGCTGGCGGCGAGATTGGCCAGGCTGGCTTTGCTGCGCCAGGCTTCGGCTTGATAGGGTTGCGGCTGGCCTTTGCTCTGGCGACCGAGTGGCGTGCCAAGTTTCTTCTTCAGCCCGTCGATGGCGCTGACCTGAGTGCGCAGCAGTTCGGCCACCGCTTCGGGGGCTTCGGCGTAGCGCGCGTTGGGGAAGCTCTTGAGCAGCGCGGCCATGCCATCCTTGGCTTGCCACTGGCTCAGCACATCGGCGGCGAGCACTTGCTGGTGCTGGCCGATGGCGACGATCAACGGGCAATAGCGGGTTTTCTGTTCGGCGACGTTCAGGTCGATGGCTGAGTCGAACAGCAGGTATTCATAGGCGGTCAGGCCTTGCACAACGACGCTGGATTTATCCAGATCGGCCGGGGTCAACTCGGGCTTGCTGTTGATCAGCGCTTCAACCTGACGTGCTACCAGGTTCTTCTTGTCCGGCCAGAACTGCACTTGCCAGGCGCGGTTACCTTCCGCCAACGGGCCGAAAGCCACCGGCTGCACGGCGGCCCAGGCGCTCTGCGCGCTGGCAAAGGCCTGGCGGGCGTCGACGAGGGGCTGCTGACCTGCGCAGAAGGCCTGGCCGCTGGCAGCCAGTTGGCGGTCGGCTTCGCTCCAGGCGCTGTAGAGCGGCAGCAACACGCCATCGGTAAGCGCGCGGCTGACCTGCTGCTGCGGGTCGCTTGGGCTGCAGGCGGTGAGCGTGAGGCTGAGCAGGGCGAGCGTGAGGGGTGAGCGAATCATCTACAGCTCCTTACAACGAGTTCAGGAAAGCCAACAGCGCGCTGCGCTCGTTGGCATTGAAAGTCATGACCTGCTGCTTGGCCGCATCGGCCTCGCCGCCGTGCCAGAGGATGGCCTCCAGCAGGTTGCGCGCTCGGCCGTCATGCAGGAACTGGGTATGGCCGTTGACCGTCTCCGTCAGGCCGATGCCCCACAGTGGCGGGGTGCGCCACTCACTGCCGCTGGCGAGAAATTCCGGGCGGTTGTCGGCCAGGCCTGCGCCCATGTCATGCAGCAGCAGGTCGCTGTAGGGGCGGATCAGCTGATTGGCCAGCTCCGGTTCGGCGGCATCCGCTGCGGTAGTGAATTGCGGGGTATGACAGCCCTGGCAGCCTGCCCGGTAGAACAGGTTCTTGCCAGCGATCACTTGCGGTGTATCGGCCCCGCGCCGCGCCGGTACTCCGAGGTTGCGGGTGTAAAACAGTATGCTGGCGAGAATGTTGTCGCTGACCTCGGGCTCGCCGCCATGGGGGGCGCTGCGGCAATCCGTCTGTGCTGCGGTGCAGTTGTCATGGGCAACCAGCGTGCTGGTCAGGCCCATGTCGTTGGCAAAGGCTTCGGCATTCTGCTGGTTGAGCGTCGGCTGACCGGCCTTCCAGCCGAAACGGCCGAGCACTGTGCGTTGTTGCTCGCGGTCCCAGACCTGGTTGGTGCGCCCGGAAATGCCATCGCCATTGCGGTCGTCGGGGTCGGCATTGGCCAGGATCGCCGTTTCGGGAATCGCTTCGAGCAGGCCTAGGCCAATCATCGGCGGGGCGATGCGCGCAGAAAATAGTGTGGCGGGATGCAGGTCGCCGTAGCCGAGCTGGCTTATTTCCAGGCTGGGCTTGCGCAGCTCGACTTGTGTGCCATCGGCAAAGCTGACCTGTTGCGTGCTGTAACGGACGCGCACTTTGCCTTCGGGCGTGGTGCCGGGGTTGGCCATGTCTTGCAGCTGAGCGCCGTAGGTGGGTTCGGCCAGCACGCCAAGGCGCTGGATAATCTCGGCATGCTCGCTGCCGGCCGGAATCGACAAGCGCACCAGCATGGACGCCGCACTTTGCGCATCAGGTGCTGGAGGATGACCGCGGCCGTCCTTGATATGACAGTTCTGACAGGCGTTGGTATTGAACAGCGGGCCGAGGCCGTCACGCGCGGTGGTGGTGGCTGGTGCGGTGACCCAGGGGTTGCGAAAGAAGCTGTTGCCGACGCTGAAATCCAGGCGCCGTGACGGCGACAGATTAGCGGATGGCAGCGAGAAGGCGTTCTGGTCTGCCTTGCGCACGGTGCTGCTGCCGGCGGACAGGGCTTCGCCTGGCTCGGCTTGGGTGAACTGGGGAGTTTTATCGCAGGCGACCAGGCTAAGGCCCAAGAACAACAGCAGCGCAATGCGATGCGGCGCAAACATGAAAGGACATCCGCAGCAGAAAAACAGGCGGCTGATCTTAACAGCCTAGCCCGGTTTAAATAAGACGGATTTGCATTATCGGTGGCGGTCAAAGGTCGCAGGCCACAAAAAATCGCCGGGAGCGATTCTTGACGATGCGTAGCGGCGGCCCCGAGGGGTGCCGCCAAGGATGGCAGGCCACAAAAAAGCCGCGACTCCGATTAAGGAGTTGCGGCTTCTTATGTGCTACCGATTTTCGGACTTCGCGAGCTAGAGCGAGACCAGGCGAAAACAGCCGAGGAAGCGGAGTTTACGTATTGTAAATGAGCATTCCGAGGCTGTTTTCAACGCAGTATCGCCGACGCGCAGCAAGTCCTACACGATTAGAAGCTGTGGTCAGCGGTATCGGGGTTGAGATCACTGATACCCAGCTTGCCGGCGGCCTGCTCGATTGCGCCGGTCTGCTTGACCAGTGCGGCGATGGCGTCACGAACGATCTGCTGGCCTTCGGCGTTGTCGGCGGCGATCAGCTGATCGAAGTGCTGGCCGTTGTTAGCGCTGTCGACCAGAGCCTGCAGCTTGCCTTCGGTGGCTTCGAGGTCGGCTTTCAGGGTGCTGTCTGCGGCGGCGTCAACCTTGGCCACCAGCGAAGACAGGCTTGGGCCGGTCAGGGTGGTGCCATCGACCTTCTTGTACTCGCCCAGGTAGACGTTGCGAATACCTTTGCCGTTGTAGAAGTGCGAGTTGTGGGTGTTGTCGCTGAAGCAGTCGTGCTCGTCTTCGGTGGAGTTGGCTTCCAGCGCGACTTTCATGCGCTCGCCGGCCAGTTCGCCGAGAGACAGGCTGCCCATGCCGAAGAGCATTTTGCGCAGGCCGTTTTCAGCCGATTCCGCTTCCAGCTTGGCGCGGTAATTATCAGCACTGCCGGCTTGCCATTGCACAACCATCGCATCGAGGTCGCTGACCAGCAGGTCTGCTGCAGCTTTGATAAAGGCGCGGCGGCGCTCGTTGTTGCCACCGGTGGCGCCTTCACCCACTACGAAATCGCTAGCTGGGCGCTCGCCGGCGCCTGGGTTGGTGCCATTCAGGTCCTGACCCCAGAGGAGGAATTCAATGGCGTGGTAGCCGGTGGCGACGTTGGCTTCGGAGCCGCCCAGTTCATTCAGGCTGGCCAGCAGTTCCGGGGTGATGGTGGTGACATCGAGCTTATCTTCGCCGACCTGCAGTTCGGTGTTGGCGATGATGTTGGCGCTGGCGCCTGGGTTGCCGAGGGCGTGCTGGTAATCCTTGGCGACGTAGTCGATCAGGCCTTCGTCCAGCGGCCAGGCGTTCAGCTGGCCTTCCCAATCGTCGACCACGGCGTTGCCGAAGCGGAACACTTCAGATTGCATGTAAGGCACACGGGCAGCCAGCCAGGCTTCACGGGCGGCTTTCAGAGTGTCGTCATTCGGGTTGGCTAGCAGGGCATCAATGGCGCCTTGCAGGGTTTTGCCAGTGCTGGCGGCGTCGCTGAATACGGCCAGGGCCAGGTCTGCGTAGTGGCTGACCACAGCTTTGCTGGCGGCTTCATCGACTTGGCTGGTGGCCGCTGCCGGGGCGCTGACGCTGCTGGCAGCCGGTGCGGCGGCTTGGCTGGCTGGCGCTTTGTCTTCACCGCAACCGGCGAGTGAAATGGCGATGGCAAGCAGGCTGGCAGAGGCCAGGGGCATACGGAGCATGGCGGAATCCTTTGCTGGTGAGAGTAAGCACCCACGCACGCGGGTACAGAAACCGAAACATAATGCGAAAGATTTTCATTTTGCGCAAAGGATCAATGCAGTTTTTTCACCACGAGCTGTGGGCAAAGTCTGCGAACGGGCAATTCGATAGGGCTAAAATGCCAGCACAGCTGCCTTCAAGAACCACTCAGGAGTTCCGCATGAGCCTTACCACTGTTGTCATCATTGTGCTGTTGGTCCTGCTCGCGGCTTATGCCGTGGTGCTCTACAACGCGCTGGTGCGTTTGAAGCACGGCGTGAGCAAGGCCTGGTCGAATATCGATGTGATGCTCAAACAGCGCCACGATGAATTGCCCAAGCTGGTGGAAACCTGCAAGCAGTACATGCAGCACGAACGCGGCACCCTGGAAGCGGTGATCGCTGCGCGCCAGGCGGTTTCTAGCGCCCAGGCCAAAGGTGACATGAGTGCTCTGGGTAAGGCCGAGACGGGCCTGCGTGCGGGCCTTGGTCAGCTGTTCGCCCTGGCCGAGAACTATCCGGAACTGAAGGCCAATGAAAGCTTTCAGCATCTGCAGCAGCGGATCAGCGGTCTGGAAAACGGCATTGCCGACCGCCGCGAGCTCTACAACGAAGCAGTCAACCTGAACAACGTGCGCATTGAGCAGTTCCCAGATGTGATCATTGCTCGCGCCTTTGCCTTCAAGGAAGCGGCGTTGCTCGAGTTCAGCGAGGGCGAGAAAACTGATGTCGACCTCAAGTCACTGTTTGGCTGAACCGTGGATATTCAAGGGCAAGTCATTGGGTTGGCTTTCAGCATGGCGGCTAGCGCGGGCGGGGCGTGGTGGTTCTTGCGGCGTTTCTCCCAGGCGAGGCATTTGCTCGATACGCCGACTTCGAAGATTCGTTCGGCGGCCCAGGGCTATGTTGAATTCTATGGCGTACTGCACGACAGCGCCGAACCCCAGTTGCTCGGCCCGCTGACCAATACGCCCTGCCTGTGGTGGCGTTACAAGATCGAGGAGTACACCTCAAACGGCAAGAAACGCAGCTGGCGCACCCTGGAAAGCGGCAGCAGCGAGGCATTGCTGCAACTCGATGACAGTACCGGCAGTTGCTTGATCGACCCACGTGGCGCTCATGTGCGACCGCTGACCCGTGAAGTGTGGAAAGGCGGCCTGCGTCACCCGCTGAGTGTCGCAAAAACCGGTTGGCGTGCGCTGTTCAGCAATGACCAGCGCTATCGCTATACCGAGGAGCGTTTGCATGCCGGTCAGCCGCTGTACGCCATCGGCGATTTCCGCAGCAGTGGCGGCGGCCGTCAGGGCCTAGATCTGCCTGCGGCTCAAGGTGCGGTAATTCGCGAATGGAAGGGCGATTTCGGTGGTTTGCTGCAGCGTTTTGACAGTGACGGCAATGGTCAACTGGACGCGCGTGAATGGCAGCGTGTGCAACTGGCGGCGAGCCTGGAAGCCGAAGACCGGCATCGCCAGCAAAGCACTCAGCCGGTAGAGCATCATCTGGCCAAGCCGCGCGAGGCGCAGCCGTTTATCCTCTCCTGCGCCGGTGAAGATGAACTGGTGCGGCAGTTCTACTGGCAGGCGGCTGGTGGTGTAGTGTTGTGCCTGGCTGGCGCACTGGCAGCTGCGTGGTTGCTCGGGATCAACAGCTTTTAGGTGAAAGTGCTGCGCACGAAAAAGCCCGCCTATTGGCGGGCTTTTTCATTTGCATCTGACGTTACAGCGTGGCGGGGTTGGCAGCGTTGTTCAGCCGTCTGGCCTGTTTCAGGTAGGCAGTCAGCTCACGAGCGGGCAGGGGCTTGCTGTACAGGTAGCCCTGACCTTCGTTACAGCCCTGAGCCATGATGTAGGCTTCCTGCTCGACGGTTTCCACGCCCTCGGCGATAACCTGCATGCCGAGGCTCTTACCGAGTTGGATGATGGCGCGCACGATGGTCGCGTCGTCCTCATCTTCCAGCAGATCCTGCACAAAGCTCTTGTCGATCTTGATCTTGTCCAGCGGCAGGCTTTTCAGGTAGCTCAGCGAGGAGTAACCGGTACCGAAGTCGTCAATCGCGATCAGTGCACCGGAGCGGCGCAGACTGAGCAAGTGCTGAGCGGCGGTGTTGATGTCTTCCATCAGGCCGGTTTCAGTGACTTCCAGTTCCAGGCTGCGCAGTGGCAGGCGGTAGACCTGCATCAGGTTATTCACCACTCGCGGCAGTTCGGCGTGGTGCAACTGAACGGTGGAGAGGTTGACCGCCATGCGCAGCTCGGTGAAGCCCTGATCATGCCATTCGCGCAACTGGCGGCAGGTCTGGTCGAGAATCCATTCACCAATCGGGATGATGGTGCCGTTCTGTTCGGCCAGCGGGATAAACAGATCCGGCGGCACGAAACCATGTTGCGGATGTTGCCAGCGCAGCAGCGCTTCGACGCCAACCACGCTGTGGTCGCGGTAGTCGACCTGCGGTTGGTAAACCAGGTGCAGTTGATTCAGGGACAAGGCGTCGCGCAGGTCTTTTTCCAGCTCGCGGCGGCGGCGCATTTCACTGTCGACGCTGGCGATGTAGAACTGGTAGCGGTTACGCGAACGGCTCTTGGCCAGGGTCATGGTTTGTTCGGCTTTCTGCAGCAACTTCTCGGTGCTGTCGCCGTCTTCCGGGAACAGGGTGATGCCGATGGTGGCGCGCAGGCGCACTTGCTGCTGGTCGAGCATAAACGGGTTATCGAGGTCGTCGAGTACGCTTTGCGCCAGTTCCGCGGCCTCGTAAGGCTGCTCGATATCGGCCTGCACCAGGGCGAACTGGTCGCCACCCAGGCGAGCCAAGGCGCCAAGGCGGCCACTGTGGCTGCGCAGACGGTCGGACAGGGCCAGCAGCAGCTGGTCGCCAGTCTGGTAGCTGAACTGCTCGTTGATCCCTTTGAAGTCATCCAGGCCGACGCACAGTACGGCCACGCGCCGGTTTAGGCGTCCGGCGTCTTCGATAATCTGATCGAGTTGCTGTTGCAGCTGTTGACGGTTGGGCAGGCCGGTAAGGAAGTCGTACTGGGCCATGCGCAGCAGACTGTTTTCCGCTTCGCGGCGCAGGTTGGTGTTGCGTTCGATGGACGAGAGTAACTGGTTGGCTGTGTTGATCCACAGCCCTAACTCGTTTTTCTCGTTGCCCTTGAGCATCGGCAGTTTGTGCTCGCTGGGGCGGTCCGGGTTGATGTTGGTTAGGTGCTCGATGATCTTCGACAGCGGTTTGGTCAGCAGCCAGTGGTAGACCAGATACAGCACTAGTCCCATAGCCACGGCGCGCAGCACACCGGAGATAAAGATGATGACTGAATTGGTGACAAAGCTCTCGCCGTAGGGCGCGGTGTCGAGGGTAATGCTGAGGTCGCCGTAGTATTCGCTGTAGGGGCCGCGGCCGACCAGCTGGGTGGTGAAATTCTGTTCTTTGCCAAGGATAGGGTCGGTCAGCCAGCGAGTCGGTACGTCGACTTGCTCTCGGGCTTTCTCCGCCAGCATCGGTTCGTTGGGGTGGCCGATGGAGGCCATACGCACCGACTCGTGCTGGAACAAGCCCTCGATGACCTGCATGCCCATTTCCCGGTCGAGGCTGTAGACCGCCTGCGTGGAAGGGTCGCGGAACATGCCGAGAATACGATGGGCGTCGTTGGCGACTGCCTGACGTGTTTTGTAAACGTCGAAAACAATCTGCGCAAGACTCAAGACCACGCCGACGATCAGCGCTGATAGCAGCACCACGCGGAGCAACTTGAGTGACAAGCTGTTTTTAAGTTCCAGCTTCAAATGACGGTTCCTTGTTCGAGGCCTTCGGCGTCAGACGCTAGTGAGTATTGGCAAAGTCGCGCTTGCAGTCAAAGGGCCATTACCAAACTTTGTCGAACAAATTATCTGCGCGGCGATGGCGCGGCCGCCGACAGCTGTTTTGGCTGCTTGCACTGTGTCGGTGCGAGTTGCTTGCGGCTTGAGCACCGTTTGGCGGTTTTTTATGGCCTGCCATCCCTGGCGGCCGCCCTTCGGGCCGTTGCTACGCAACGTTAACAATGGCTCCCATTTATTTTTTTGTTTGGCATGAGAGTTGCGACACCCCCTGTACTCACCATCATGGGGGCTGCTGCAATGAAAACTCGACTGTTAGGGATAGCGGTATTTGCGGTTTCGCCACTGGCCCAGGCGGCCAGCGATGAGGCGCTCAATACGGCCTGGTTGGTGTTAGCCAGCGTGCTGGTGTTCTTTATGCAGGCCGGCTTTGCCTTGCTGGAAAGTGGCATGTCGCGGGCTAAGAACGCAGTCAATGTGATGATGAAAAATTACATGGACGGCTGCGTCGGCGGTATCACCTTTTGGCTGTTGGGTTTCGGCCTGATGTTCGGCAGCAATATCACCGGCTGGTTCGGTATGAGTCATTTCGCTCCGCATACGGGCGAGCCTTGGGATTTCACCTTTCTGCTGTTTCAAATGATGTTCGCTGCCACGGCTGCGACCATCGCCAGCGGCGCCATGGCCGAGCGTACGCGCTATTCGGCCTACTTGATCGGCGCGGTGGTGATCAGCGGGTTTATCTACCCGGTGTTCGGCAGCTGGGTGTGGAGCGGCATCTATGGTGGCCAGGGCTGGCTGGCGGCGTTGGGTTTTATCGACTTTGCGGGCTCGACCGTGGTGCACAGCGTAGGTGCCTGGTGTGCGCTGGCCGGCATTCTTGTTCTAGGGCCCCGCTTGGGCCGTTTTGCTGCTGACGGTACGCCGCGCAGCATTCCCGGGCATAACCTCAGCCTGGTCGCGCTGGGTGGCTTTATTCTCTGGGTCGGCTGGTTTGGTTTCAACGCAGGCAGCAGCCTTGAGATGAATGTCAGCCTCGGCCTGATTGCCCTGAATACACACTTGGCGGCTTCGGCCGGCGCGCTCGGCGCCTTTCTCGCGCAGCGCAGCACCTCCAGTCCGGTGCTACTGACCACTACCGTCAATGGTTCGCTGGGCGGCCTGGTGGGTATCACCGCCGGCTGCGCGACTATGTCGCCGTTGTTTGCGCTGCTGACCGGGCTGGTGGCCGGCTTTGTGGTGGTGTTCGGCATGCGCCTACTGGAGCGCTGGCAGCTCGATGATGTGGTCGGTGCCGTGCCGGTGCATGGTTTTGCCGGCGTTTGGGGCACGGTGGCGGCTGGTCTGTTTTTCAGTGGTGATCTGTTCAACTGGTCGCGGGTCGGCGTGCAGCTGCTCGGCGCCGGTGTGGCTTTTGCCTGGGCCTTCCCGCTGGCGCTGATGCTCTATCTATTGCTGGCGAAAACTCTCGGCCTGCGTACTTCGACCCAGCATGAGCAGCGCGGTCTGGATTATGCCGAGCACGCCGAGGTGGGCTATCCCGAGTTCAACCTGGCCGTGACCTTCGACAGCAACGACCTGCCGAGGAGGGTGTGAGATGAGCCTGGCAACTCGCCGACGGGCGATCTACACCGGGCTGGCCGGGCACTTTGCCGAGGATGAGCTGCTGGCCGTGTTGGCGCTGTGGGAAAGCAAATATGCCGACAAACCGCCGTTCGCCCTCAACGAGTTTCTTGGTGAGGTGGCCAAGACCTCTGAGCGCAAGCTGGAGCGCGCCAAACTCTATCGTGAACTAGTGGGCGCGCTGACCGGGCCGTTGTCGGCTTTGCTACCCGACCCGGAACCACTACTGCACAGCTGGCGGCAGCGGATGGGCGTGGCGGCGCCGTTACGGGCCGGACCGGATAGCCAGGCGCGGCATACCTTCGAGGCGCTGAGTCGGGTGCTATTGAATGACCTGGACGCGGAGCTGGTGCCGCGTTTACGGCGCTTTGCCGCTGGCAACCTGGGCGGTTTGAGTGTGGCTAACGAACAGCGTCTGCTGGTACGTGCCTGGCTGGAGCAGGGTGCTGCACTAGAGTCCGCTGGCTTGGGCCTTGAGCAGTTACGGCAACTGCTTAATCTGCTGTATATCGGCTTGTGCGAGTACCTGGGGCCGGTCATCGCTGATCAGCGCCTGAGTCAGGCGGTGCAACAGGTGGAGGCACTGCACCTGGCGTTTGCACCGCGCAAACTGCTGTAAAACGCTTATCCACATAACAAGAAACCCGGCACTGAGCCGGGTTGCTTGTATGGTGCGCTGGTACTTAGGCGGCGAAGTTTTTCGCGACGAAGTCCCAGTTAACCAGGTTCCAGAACGCTTCGACGTACTTCGGACGTACGTTGCGGTAGTCGATGTAGTACGCGTGTTCCCAGACGTCGCAGGTCAGCAGCGGAGTGTCGCCGCTGGTCAGCGGGCAGCCAGCACCGATGGTGCTGGCCAGAGCCAGGGAGCCGTCAGCCTTCTTCACCAGCCAGCCCCAGCCGGAGCCGAAGGTGCCGATGGAAGTTTTGCTGAATTCTTCCTTGAACTTGTCGAAGGAACCGAAGGCTGCGTTGATTGCGTCAGCCAGGGCACCCGTCGGCTGGCCACCGGCGTTTGGTGCCAGGCAGTTCCAGTAGAAGGTGTGGTTCCAGACTTGAGCGGCGTTGTTGAAGATGCCGCCCGAAGAGGTCTTGACGATCTCTTCCAGGGTTTTGCCTTCAAACTCGGTGCCAGGGACCAGGTTGTTCAGGTTCACGACGTAGGTGTTGTGGTGCTTGTCGTGGTGGAATTCCAAGGTTTCCTTGGAAATGTGCGGCTGCAGGGCGTCATGTGCGTAGGGCAGCGGCGGCAATTCGAAAGCCATTGTCTATCTCCTAATCAGGTCAGGTGCGGTGTGCGCGAGGCCGATCACGGGCGGCCATCTCAGCGGCGTGAGTTATCTCTTTGCGCCGCAAGCCTTGGATCATAGCACTGGCCCAGCGCCTTAAACACGCGGCAACTGTGTGGAAAACCACCTCGGCATGTTGCATCAGGGCCGTTTTAGAGCATCCCGGGGTTGCTCAATAGCTGCCAGGCAATGCTGAACATCATCAACGCCACGCCCAGGTCGATAAAGCGCCAGGTGCTTGGGCGCGCCAGCCAGGGAGCGAGCCAGGCCGCGCCGATGGCCAGGAAGAAGAACCACATCAATGAAGCGCTTGCCGCGCCCAGGGCATAGGCGCCGGGCACCGGTTGCTGCGCGCCGAGCGAGCCGATCAGCAATACGGTATCGAGGTACACGTGTGGGTTGAGCAGGGTCACTGCCAGGGCCGCCAGCAGCACCGCTTTGCGTGAGCGCGGGCCGCTGTCACTGGCCTGATTCAGTGCCTGCGGACGGCTGGCGCGAACCAGCGCCTGGGCGCCATACCAGAGCAGAAAGGCTGCGCCACCCCAGCGCGCGACACCCAACAGAATCGGGTTTTGCGCCAAGACGGCGGCCAAGCCGAATACCCCGGCGGTAACCAGCAGGGCATCGCAGACCACGCAGAGCAGCGCCACCGGCAGGTGATGCTCGCGGCGCAGGCTTTGCGCCAAGACGAAGGCGTTCTGTGCGCCGAGGGCGATGATCAGCCCGGCGGCGATCAGCAACCCATTGCTATAGCTTTGCCACATATCGGTTATTCCGCCTGTTCACTGAGCTGTTGTAGGGCGGCCAGCGCGCGCGGCCCATCGGCGTGGGCGACGAACAGGTGGTCGTGATAGAAACCGGCGATCACATTGCAGCTGATCCCGGCTTGCGCCAGTGCGCTGGCGACGGCAGCCGTCAGGCCTACGGCTTCCAGAGCCGAATGCACATGCAGCGTCAGCCAGGCGGCCACGTAGCTGAACGGCAAGCCCAGGTGTTCGGCTTGCTGGCGCGGCAGGATCACGGTGAGGCCTTCGGCTTCCTGAAAGCTGCCCAGCGGCGGCACACCGTTCAGCTGTGAGGCATCGCTCAGGCTGCAGAACACGTAAGCGCCATCGTTCAGCTGTGGGCTCATGCTGCGGAGCAAGGTTGTTAGTGAGGTTTCGCCGGCCATGCGGATTGCCTTGTTCAGGGTGGGGATGCTGGTCAGTCTGCTGTGGCTGGGTATATAAGAGAAACCAATAATCCTGATCACTCATTAGGAATTCTTATTTTGCTGGATTACAAACTACTCGCCGCCCTGGCCGCGGTTGTGGAGCAGGCCGGGTTCGAGCGTGCGGCGCAGGTGCTGGGTTTGTCGCAGTCGGCCGTGTCGCAGCGGATCAAGCTGCTTGAGGCGCGTGTCGGTCAGCCGGTGCTGGTGCGTGCGGTGCCGCCGGCACCGACTGAAATCGGTCGACGTTTGCTTAACCATGTGCAGCAGGTACGTTTGCTGGAGCGCGATATTCAGGCGCAGGTGCCGGGGCTAGATGAGGGCGGCCTGCCCGAGCGGCTGCGTATCGCGCTGAACGCCGACAGCCTGGCCACCTGGTGGGCCGGAGCCGTAGGGGCGTTCTGCACCGAACAGCGCTTGCTGCTGGATCTGGTGGTGGAAGATCAGGAGGTCGGCCTCAAGCGCATGCGCGCCGGCGAGGTGGCCGCCTGCGTATGTGCCAGCGAGCGTCCGGTGGCCGGTGCGCGTGCCGTGCTGCTGGGAGCGATGCGTTATCGCGCCATGGCCAGCCCGGCGTTTATCGCCCGGCATTTTCCGGATGGTGTAACGGCGCAGGCGTTGGCTTATGCGCCGGCTATCGTGTTCGGCCCGGATGATCTATTGCAGCATCGCTATCTGTCCGGCCTGGGCGTCGAAGGCGGTTTTGCTCATCATCTGTGCCCGTCATCAGAAGGCTTTATCCGCCTGGCGCAGGCCGGGTTTGGCTGGGGGCTGATCCCCGAACTGCAAGTGCTGGGGGAGTCGGCCCGTGGCGAGCTGGTTGAGTTGATCATCGACCGGCCGATCGATGTGCCGCTGTACTGGCACCACTGGCGCAATGGCGGCGAGGTGCTTGGCGAGTTAACCCAGCATCTGCAGCGGCATGCGGCAACCTGGTTGGTGACCGCTGCGCGGTGAATATTTACAGCTGAAAGTGCGCCAATAGATGCTGCTGGTTACCGGCAACGTCTTGCAGGCGCTCGCCACACTGGCGGGTGTTGGCCGCGTTTGCACGGTTGTCGGCAGTCATGGCGCTGAGCTGATGCATGTGCTGGTTGACCTCCTGCGTGGTGGCGGCTTGCTGTTCGGCCGCGGCGGCAATCTGGAAGGCCAGGTCATGCACGGCCTGCAGGGATTGATCCAGATGGCCGAGTGAGCCCAGTACGTCTTCGGTCTCATTTTCCAGGGCACGGGCCTGTTCGGTGGAGCCTTGCATGCTGGTCAGTGCTTGCTCGGATGAGTCGCTGAGGGTGCCGATGATCTGCACGATTTCCTCAGTGGCAGTGCGGGTGCGCATGGCCAGGCTGCGCACTTCGTCGGCGACCACGGCAAAGCCGCGGCCCTGCTCGCCTGCGCGCGCGGCTTCGATGGCAGCGTTGAGGGCCAGCAGGTTGGTCTGCTCGGCGATGGCGCGGATTACGTCCAGCACCGATGCGATCTGCTGGCTGTTGCCGGCCAAGGTTTGCACCACCTGATCGGCCTCACGCAGGCCGTCGAGCAGTTGATCTTGGCGGCCGATCATGCGCTTTAGGGTGCCTTGCATGGTGGTAAACGCGTTGCGTGCGGCCTGGCTGCTGTCGGCGCTATGGCTGGCGCTGGCGGCAATTTCCTGCACGGTGGCGGCCATCTGGTCGACTGCGCAGACCACCATTTCCAGGGCTTCCTGCTGTTGGTCTAAGCGCTGGCTGGTTTGCCCTGCCGCGTCGAGGATATCGCCACTGGCATGCCCCACGGCATTACTGGCCTGGCGCAGTTGTTCAATCACCACGCGCCAGGCATTGGCCATATCGTGCAGCGCATGCATCAGGCCATTGCCCTTACCAGGCTGCTGAGGCATGTGCAGCTCGCCGGCGGCCAGGCGCTGCGCCAGTTTGGCCATAGTGCCCGGCTCGCCGCCCAGCGGGCGCATCACGCTACGGCTAACCAGCCAGGTGGCGAACAGCACGGCAACCACGGTCAGCAAACCCAGCAGGAGGATCTGCCACATCAACTCATGCACGGGGGCAAACGCCTGGGCCTGGTCCATTTCGGCGATCAGCGCCCAACGCTGGCCGTCGAACTCAATCGGTACAAAAGCCTTTAGCGCCGGTTGGCCGTTTAGCCCTGCTTCCGCCAGCTGGCCCTGCTCGCCGCGCAGGGCGCGGGTGATTGCGTCGCCCTGGAGGGCGGCGGGGTGTTTACTGGCACGTTGCACCTGATGGTCGGTAAAGCGCGCGGAGTCCGAGCGCAGCAGGCCATCGGCACCAATCAGGTATGTTTCGCCGGCGTCGCCCAGGCCCTGGCGGGTTTGCATCACGTGATTAAGCGGGGTGATGGGCAGCTCCAGCATCAGCAGGGCGATCAGTTCGCCCTCGCTGATCACCGGGTTGATCAAAAACTGGCTTGGTTCACCGGTTTGCGGGTTGATTGCCAGATCGCTGATCAGGCTGGCCTGGTTGCTCAACCCGGCGCTGACCAGTTGGCCCATGGGCAGCTCGCGCCATTTACCTTGGGTAAGGTTCTGCTGGTAATCGTCGCCGCGCAGCACGCTGAAGATCACCATGCCGTCGCTGTCTATAAGCTTCAGCTCACGGTAGCCGTAAGTCTGGACAAAGTTTTCGTAGATCGGACGGTCATAGTTGGAGGCGCTAACCAAGGTCATTCCGGCCAGGCCGCTGTAGCTGGTACCCAAGTTATTGGCCAGGGTGCTGAGCTGGTCGCGGCGTGCCTGCAAGTTATCCAACAATTGCGTTTGTTTGATATTTGCTACAGCCTCAAGTGAGTTCAGCGTTTGCTCCTGCAACGCCTTGCTGGCTTGCCAATACACTGTAAGGGCCATCGCCAGTACAGGAAAAAGCCCAATAAACAAATAACTAAGGGCAAGCTTCAGGCGTAACGGCATATCCAATAGCTCCAGGCAGAAGGGATAAACAAAACGAATATGTTGATTATTCTGCAAGGATCGTGCGAATTGCTTGACGCTGCGTAAATAAAATTGATCGCAAACGCCTGGAAGGCTCAACAGCCTCGTGCGCAGCGGTTGCTGCGGCACTGGGGTAAGTGAATGGCTAGAAGAAGGAGCGCTGCGGAGTGGGTTGAGCGTGGCGCAGAGTGGTGCGTTACCTTCCGCTTATGGGGCGGAAGGTAACCAAATTGGGGCGTGTATCACGTGATGTCGATTTTTCCCGAGCCCGGTAGCTGTTCCACGCAGCGCTGCCCAAGCAGCTTGGTGGGGGTGAAATAACCGCCGGAGCCGTTGTAATTGAGCAGGTGCCGCACGGCCAGCAAGGCGCCATGCACGGTTACGTCATAGCCGTTGGCGGTTTCCAGGCGCGCGGTTTTCACCGCGCCCGCAGCATTGCGTGCCTCGCCCCAGAGCCAGGTGCGCTGGCGTGCACGGCTGGCTTCATCAGGGCCACTGACGCGTTTTTCGATCAGGCGCTTGAGCCAGTTCTGCACTGCATCCAGGCCGAGCAGGGCGCGCAACGGGTCGATCAGGCGCATAACAATCGCGGCTGCTGTCGGCGTGGGCAGGTAGACCTCGATGTTGTCGATGCCGGTGGAGTGGTAGGCGGTTGAGACATCGCCCCAGGGAATCGTCACGGCGGGCTTTTCACCGCGGCCAAAGTTTATAGCGCGGCGCTTATAGCCCAGTGGCACATCGGTAATGATCCCCGCGCGGCGTACTTTGCCGCCAAACTTCAGGCCTTCCACCGAGGTTTTTGCAGTGCCAGGCGAGAGCCCGCTGCCGCTGTCAAAACCCAGTGCCAGGTGTGTGGCGTCCGGCAATGCCTGATGTAGACAGGCGGCCAGGCAATCGCTGGGGATGACATCGAAGCCCACGCCGGGGCAGACCACCACACCCAGTTCGCGAGCCTGTTGATCACGTTGCTGAGCGGCTTCGAACACGCTGATCTCGCCGGTGATATCGACGTAGTGCGTGGCGCTGGCCAGGCAGGCATCGAGCATCGGCGCGCTGGTGGCGGAAAACGGCCCGGCACAGTGAGCGACCAAGGCAATATCGGCCAGGGCCTCCTTGGCTCGGTCCAGCTGGTGGATATCGAATATGCGGCACTCCAGGCCGAGCAGGCTGCCCAGTGCGTGCACCGCTGCCGGGTTGCGACCTGCCAGAATGGGCGTGAGGCCCTGGCGCTTGGCTTCGGCGGCGATCAAGTGGCCGGTGTAGCCGTTGGCGCCGTAGATCATCCAGTGCGTGGCCATCCAGTGCTCCTTTGTTATGGGGTGTGGGGGAGCAGCTTAGCTGCTGTGTCCGCTGCTGTTGGCCTATCGCAGGGTGTGTGCAGTCGTTGTTCTGGCTTGCAATGCCACGGCAGCACCCTGCGTGCGCTGCTAGAGTGGCCTGCAATCAGGGTAAAGGGGGCGACAATGAAGATTCTGGTAACCGGGGCCAGTGGCTTTATCGGTGGGCGCTTCGCCCGCTTTGCCTTGGAGCAGGGCTTGAGTGTGCGGGTCAACGGGCGGCGTGCCGAGGGCGTTGAGCATCTGCGCGCGCGTGGCGCGGAGTTTGTCCAGGGCGATTTGTCCGACCCCGAGCTGGTGCAGCAGCTGTGCCGGGATGTCGACGCGGTGGTGCACTGCGCCGGCGCGGTCGGGGTGTGGGGCCGTTACGAGCACTTCTATCAGGCTAACGTCACGGTCACCGAGAACGTGGTGGATGCCTGTCTTAAGCAAAAGGTGCGGCGGTTGGTGCACCTGTCTTCGCCATCGGTGTATTTCGATGGCCAGGCGCATGTCGGGCTGCGTGAAGAACAGCTGCCCAAGCGCTTTTCCGATCACTATGGCAAAACCAAGTTTCTCGCCGAGCAGCAGGTGTTTGCCGCCCAGGAGTTTGGTTTGGAGGTGCTGGCGCTGCGTCCGCGCTTTGTAACCGGTGCGGGCGATACCAGCATCTTTCCGCGCTTGATCAATATGCAGCGCAAGGGGCGTTTGTCGATCATCGGTAACGGCCTGAACAAGGTCGATTTCACCAGCGTGCATAACCTCAACGAGGCACTGATGAGCTGTCTGCTGGCCGCCGGGCCAGCGCTGGGGCAGGTCTACAACATCAGTAATGGTGCGCCGGTGCCGCTGTGGGACGTGGTCAATTATGTGCTGCGCAAACTCGACCTGCCGCCGGTGACCCGCCATCTGCCCTATGGCCTGGCGTATGGTGCGGCGGCCTTGAATGAGGGCGTGTGCAAGCTGCTGCCGGGGCGACCTGAGCCGACCCTGTTCCGCCTGGGTGTGGCTGTGATGGCCAAGGATTTCTCCCTGGATATCAGCCGTGCGCAGCAGTACCTGGAGTATGAACCCAAGGCCAGCCTGTGGAGCGCGCTGGATGAGTTCTGCGCCTGGTGGCAGGCGCATCACCCGAGTTGACTACGCGAGGCGCGGCTCAGGCGTAGACGCGTTGCCCGCGATACATCCGTACCGAAGCGCTGGCGGGGCGTTGAGCGAGTTCTTCCACCAGCAGCGGGTGCCCGGCCTGCATACGTGGTGCGGCGCTGGGCTGAGCGAAAGGCCGGTCGCTGTATTGGGCCAGCAGCTGTCCCAGTTGCCGGGTTTCTTCGCTGCTTGAGGTGAGGCAGGCGCTGAGCATGCTGTTAATCGCATCTGGCTGGCTCATGCGGATGTCCACAGTCAGTTCTTCGCGCAGCCTGCGGCGCAGACTCTTCATGCAATCCAACACTTCTCTGTTCAGCTCCATGGATCTTTCCCCCCTAGCTATTACAAGTGGGCATGTGGACTGGGTGCCATCCATCCGCAATGCCTCCGGCCTGGTCTCGCCGCGTTTCCCGCGTGCGGATCGCGCCTGCAGCACCTTTGCTCCCTGGTGCTACGAAAACGTCGCAAATAGACAATTGCAAAGCGCATACCAGTTCACATTCTGTGGGGCTGCGCAGGCTGCAGCGAGTCGATGGCCTGTGCCGTGCCCTTCGTCGGTGCGCCTCGCACTGGCATGGCGCGACACTGAAGCGCTGCGCGCGAACCGTTATACTGCGCGGCAAATTTGCATGGAGCCTGTCAGGCTTGACCGTTCGTAGCGAGGGGAAGTCCGGTTTGAGTCAGTTTTGTTGGTCTTTTGCGGCGAATAGCCAGCTATTTAACGAAAAAGAGCAGCTAAAGTGGCTAATCCGGTTTTTCCGCAGCCGAGCAGTGTTAAGTCCGACAGGCTCCTCACCCCGCGCTTTCTTGAAGGTTGACCCATGCGTAACGATGCCCACGACGAACTCGATCATGTGCCCAGCCTGCGAGCTGATCAGCGCGATCACGATGACTACGCCGCCGATCACCCGGAGCCAGCACGCGGCAACACTTATGGCCGCGCGCCGGCCGCCGCACCGGTTAAGTCGGCCAACACCGGCCCTCTCTGGGCACTGGTTGGCGCTTTGATGATTGCTTTGGGCGGGCTTGGCTGGTGGAGTTTCCAGCAGATCAGCTTGATGGAGCAGCAGCTGGTTGCCACCCAGGAGAGCTTTGCGCGCATCAGCGAGGAAGCGGCTGGGCGTATTCAGGACATTTCCGGCAAGGTGGTGGCCACAGAGTCTTCTGTCACCAGTGGCAGCGAAGCGCTGAAGCTGCAGGTCAAGCAATTGGAAAGCAAACTGGCGGAGCTGAGCAAGCAGCAGCAGGGTGCAATCAGCAAACAAAGCGAGCAGAGCAAAAGCCTTGAGCAGTTGGCCGCGCAGCTGAAAGGCCAAGCTGGTGGCGGTGAGAAGCTTGAGGGCATGCTCAACAAACTCAGTGCCGATCAGGCTGTGTTGAAGAGCGAGCAAGCCACTCTGAAAAGTGCGCTGGCCGGACAGGCTAAAGTTGATGAGAAAATTGCCGGTTTGAGTGCTGAAGTCGCCGCGCTTAAGAAACTGGGCAACCCTAACCAGGCGATCGCCCGTCTGGAGCAGGATTTGCTGGTGGTGAAAGGTGATCTGGAGACCCGCTCCGCCGGTAGCAGCACCGCCGAGTTCGATGCCTTCCGTGCGCAGATGACCCGCAACATCAATACCCTGCAAGCGCAGGTGCAGAATTTGCAGCAGCAGATCGACGCCCGCTAAGCGCCGAGACAAGTGCTTATACCGAAGCAAAGAAAAAGCCCGCCAATTGGCGGGCTTTTTTATGCCGGTGTAACCGCAGTCTTACAGCGTTGGGTAGTCGATGTAGCCGACCGGGCCTGAGCCGTAGAAGGTTTCCGTGTGCGGTGTATTCAGTTCGGCATCCTGCGCCAGACGTGCTGGCAAGTCTGGGTTGGCGATAAACGGAATACCGAAGGCCACGGCATCGGCTTTACCGCTTTGCAGCCAGGCGTTGGCCTGATCTTTGGTGAAGCGCTCGTTGGCGATAAACACGCCGCCGAAGGCTTCTTTCAGGCTCGGCGACAGGCTGTCGTCGGCTTCTTTTTCACGGGCGCAGATAAAGGCGATACCACGCTTGCCCAGCTCGCGAGCAACATAGGTAAAGGTCTCTGTGCGGTTGGCGTCGCCCATGTCATGGGAGTCGGCGCGCGGTGCTAGGTGTACGCCGACGCGGCCAGCGCCCCAGACGTCAATTGCGGCATCGGTGACTTCCAGCAGCAGGCGCGCACGGTTTTCCAGGCTGCCGCCGTAGCGGTCGCTGCGCTGGTTGGTGCTGCTCTGCAGGAACTGATCGAGCAGGTAACCATTGGCACCGTGAATTTCTACGCCATCAAACCCAGCCGCTTTGGCGTTTTCGGCGCCCAGGCGATAGGCATCAACGATGTAGGCGATTTCTTCAGTTTCCAGCGCGCGCGGGGTAACGAAGTCCTTCATTGGACGTACCAGGCTGACATGCCCGGCTGGCTGGATGGCGCTCGGCGCTACCGGCAATTGGCCGTTCAGGTAGATCGGGTCAGAAATGCGTCCAACGTGCCACAGCTGCAGAACGATCTTGCCGCCAGCGGCGTGCACGGCTTTGGTGATATTGCTCCAGCCGCGCACCTGCTCATCCGACCAAATGCCGGGGGTGTCCGGGTAGCCGACGCCCATTGGAGTGACGGCGGTGGCTTCGCTGATGATCAGGCCTGCGCTGGCACGTTGCACGTAGTACTCGGCCATCAAGGCATTGGGTACGCGGCCTTCATCGGCGCGGGTGCGGGTCAGCGGCGCCATGATGATGCGGTTGTTCAGTTCAAGGTCACCGATTTTGATCGGGTCAAAAAGCGTAGTCATGGGACGGTCCTCTCAGGTTATTCGTTGAGTGCAAGTTCAGGTGCAGGAGTGCGGGTACTGAAGGTCAGCAGGGTGGCAAGCAGCGCCAATATGGCCAGGGCTGCCGCTGCCAAGGGAACGCGGGTCAGGCCAAAGCCTTCGGCAATTACCAGGCCGCCAACCCAGGCGCCAAGGGCGTTGCCAAGGTTGAAGGCGCCGATATTCAAGGTCGATACCAGGTTCGGTGCGCCGCTGCCAAAGGCCACCACGTTGACCTGCAACGCCGGTACGGCAGCGAAGGCGGCGGTGGCCCAGAGGAACAGGGTGATCTCGGCCGGGATCAGCGCTTGGCTGGTCCAACTAAACAGGGTGGATACCACCGCCATGGCAACGAACACGCCGAGCAGGGTGGCTTTCAGATTGCGATCAGCCAGGCGCCCGCCAAGTACGTTACCCAGGGTCAGGCCGAGGCCGATCAGCAGCAGGGTCCAGGTCACGCCGTTGGGCGACACCCCGGTGACATCACCGAGCAGCGGCGCGATATAGGTGAATAGGGCAAACATCGACGCGGAGAACAGCACCGTGGTGCTCAGCGCTAACCACAGGCCAGCACCGCGCAGGGCACGTACTTCGCTGGCAAAGTCGGCCTTGGTTTCATCGGTTTTGTTCGGCAGTACGCGCCACAAACCGATCAGGGCGATTACGCCAATCAAGGTCACTGCCCAGAAGGTCGAGCGCCAGCCAGCGTACTGACCGAGCGCGGTGCCCAGCGGCACGCCGAGCACGTTGGCCAGGGTCAGGCCAGCAAACATCAAGGCAACGGCCGACGCGCGGCGATTGGCCGGCACCAGGCTGGCGGCGACCACCGAGCCGATACCGAAAAATGCACCATGGCAGAGGGCGGTGATCACCCGGGCAAGCATCAGCATCTGGTAGTCGCTGGCCAGGGCGCAGAACAGGTTGCCGGCGATAAAGATGCTCATCAGCGTCAGCAAGGAGGCTTTACGCGGCCAACTGGCAGTGGCCAGGGCCATAAAGGGTGCGCCAATGGCCACGCCGAGGGCATATCCGGTGACCAGCCAGCCAGCACCGGGGATCGATACACCAAGGTCGCCAGCCACTTCCGGCAGCAGGCCCATGATGACGAATTCCGTGGTGCCAATGGCAAACGCGGACAAAGCGAGGACGATAAGCGCTGCAGGCATGCCGTCAGCTCCTGAAAAATGGTGGATGAAAAGTTGGGTTAAAGCGCTTGGCTGATGTGGTTGAGGAACGCCTGGATGGTCTCTTCATTGCGCTTAAAGAAGTTCCACTGACCGACCTTTTTGCTGCTGATCAGGCCGGCGCGTTGCAAGGTCGCCAGGTGCGCAGAGACTGTCGACTGCGACAGTCCGGTGCGTTGGTCGATCTTGCCGGCGCAGACACCGATTTCCAGCGGGTGGTCCTGGTCGGCGAAATATGCCTGCGGGTCTTTCAGCCAATGCAGGATGTCGCGCCGCACTGGGTGGGCCAGTGCTTTGATTACTTCATCAATGTCGAGTTGCATGCGGGTTATCCCCTGTAGCCTGTAACGCCATATCGCGATGGGACGAACTTTATATCGGTTGTTAGCGATATACAGATCGTTCGTGGCGATAGTCATCATCATGCCGGCTGATGTGTAAGCTGTGACCATGAACTATCTCGCGCATTTACACCTCGGCGGCGACGCGCCGGCCCAACTGCTGGGCAGCCTGTATGGCGATTTCGTCAAAGGGCCGCTGGCCGGGCAGTGGCCGGCGGATATCGAGGCCGCGATTCGTCTGCATCGGCGTATCGATGTGTTCACTGACAGCCATCCGCTGCAATTGCAGGCGCGAGCACGCTTTGCCGCAGAACGGCGGCGCTATAGCGGCATCTTGCTGGATGTGTTTTTCGATCACTGCCTGGCGTTGAACTGGGCCGACTATGCCGCAGAGCCACTGCCGCGCTTTACCGGGCGGGTGTATCAGGTGCTGGCCGCCGAGCCGCGCTTACCCGAGCGCCTGGCGCTAATCGCGCCGCACATGGCTGCGCAGGACTGGCTGGGCAGTTACCGCGAGTTTGCCGTGCTGGAGCAGGTGGTCGCGGGGATCGACCGGCGCCTGTCGCGGCCTGGCTTGCTGATAGGCGGCCTGGTTGAACTGGAGCGGCTGTATCAGCCGCTGCTGGAGGATTTTCGCCAGTTCTATCCTGAGTTACAGGCCTTCGTTGCCCGCGAGCGCGGTTAGGCCGCCTGGCTTTCTGTTTCAGGCCGTTCTGTTTCAGTTGCGTCTGCCGCGCCAAACAGCGCCTGGCTGATCGCCTGCTGCGCCGCGCGGGCCAGGGCATTGCGGTTCAGCTCACGGCTGGCAATCGGCGTCAGCAGCTGGATCTGCACTTCGCTCAGCTCGCTGCCGAGCAGGCGCAGCAGGTGCGAGAGCATGTCGTCATCACCGATAAACGGCGCCACGCTGCACGGCTGGCCATTGCGCAGGTAACGGATGGCCACCGGCTGCACAGACACACCGCTGTCGATCGCACTGCTCAGCAAGCGGCCATGAAAGGTGCGCAGGCCGAGGCCATCGGTGGTGGTGCCTTCGGGGAAGATCAGCAGGTTGCGCCCGCGTTGCAAGTGGTTGCCCAGCTGCTGGCTGAGCAGGCCGCTATCACCCGAGCCCCGGCGAATAAACAGGGTGCCGGCCTTGTGCGCCAGCCAGCCGGCCACCGGCCAGGTGCGCACCTCAGCCTTGGACAGGAAGGACAGCGGAGTGAGCATGCCGAGCAGCGGAATATCGGTCCAGGACACATGGTTGCTGACCCACAGCATCGGCTGACGTGGCAGCTCGCCCTGTACCTGCAAGCGGAACGGCAAGGCCGCCGCCAGGCGCGCGAGAAACCAGCGGGTCAGGCGTTGCCGAGTCGGCATCAGGTCATGCCGCACCAGGCGTTCGAGCAGGGTGATAGCCGCCGCCAGCAGGGTGCCGAGGCTGATCACCGCCAGCAGGCGCGCCAGGCGCAGGTACAAACGCAATTTCTTCATCAGGCTCTCTCGCTGCAAAAACACAAACGCCGGCACTGTCTACAGAGTGCCGGCGAGTTGCGCAACATTACTCCGACCTGCTGTTAAACAGCGGCTTTGAAATGCCGTGCATAGCGCGGGCAGAGTTCGTCGCGCTTGAGCAGGATAAACACGTCGGCGACCTGGAAATCCTGGTCCCAGCACGGCTCGCCGCAGATCTTCGCGCCCAGGCGCATGTAGGCCTTGAGCAGCGGGGGCATTTCGGCGATCACGTTGCTCGGCACATCCAGCGCCGGCAGCGGGGTTTTCGGTTCGGCGCGCAAATGTTCGGTGCACAGGTAGCGTTCGCGCAGGCGCTGCATGATCGCCTGGGCCTGGATGCCACCGTCCTGCATGGAGATGCTGGCGCAGCCCATCAGGTAGCGGTAACCGCCTTCGTTGAGTACTTCGGCCAACTCGCCCCAGAGCACGGCGATGGTCGCCCCGTTGCGGTAGGCCGCGTCGACGCAGGTGCGGCCGATTTCCAGCACCGGGCCTTCGAGGTGTGGCAGGCCGTGCAGGCTGAATTCTTCTTCGCTGTAGAAGCGCCCCAAGCTGGCGGCAGCGCGGTGGTCGAGCAGGCGGGTAGTTGCCACCAGCTCACCGCTGTTGAGATCACGCACGCCGATGTGTTGGCAGTGAATGTCGTAGTCATCCATGTCCAGGCCCAGTTCGGCACCCTTGAGCTTGGCATCGAATTCGGCACTGAATACGCGAAAGCGCAGCGCCTGGGCTTCGCGCAGGGCGGCAGCGCCGTGTAAACGCTCGGCCTGCAGGCGACGAGCGGGGGTGGTGCGGTCGCGGGTGATTGCCATTTGGGTCATGCCGTCATCTCCATTTCGGCCGTGTGAAAACTACTGCGCTCGGTTATGCCGCGTTGAAAGCAACCTCGGAATGCTCATGTACAACTCGTACACTCCGCTTCCTCGTTTGCTTTCGCCTTGCCTAACCTTCGCTCGTGACGTTTTCACTTGGCCTAGTTAGCCGGCTTTTTGCCTTGCAGCCGGTCGATCTTGTTGGGCAAGCTCAGGCTAGGTAGCGGCGGTGTCACCTCCGTGAATCTTTGGTGATGCTTGTGTGACAGTGCTTTCAATAACCCCTACAAGGAGCAATGCATGCCCTGGCAACAGCTGTTGAGCCCGCAAGCGCGTCTGCCGGTCGCGGGGCTGGAGGAGTGGTACGCCAGCCTGCTCGAACGCCTCATTAACCCGACCCCGTTACAGCTGGCCCTGCTCGGCGGAAGGCTCGCGGCGACGCCGGGGCTGGCGTTTCTCGCCGGCTACCAAGGCGCGTTGCGCGCGCTCTGGCCGGCTGCGCCCTGGACCCTGGGCGCGCTGTGTGTAACCGAAAACCGCACCACCCGCCCGGCGGATATGACTACGCGGATCGATGCGCTGACCCTTGATGGCCGCAAGGATTTTGTCACCGCCGCCGAGGCCGCCGACTGGCTGCTGGTGGCCGCACGCGAGGAAGCTGCCGGAGCGCCAGTGCAACTGGCTCTGGGCGTGGTGCGTAATGGTGCGCCGGGTGTACAGATCGAAAAGCTGCCGGTATTGCCGTTGATGCCGGATGTCAGCCATGGCCGTCTGCATCTGCATGGGGCGCAGTGCGAGCGGCTGCCCGGCGATGGCTGGGATGACTACGTAAAGCCCTTCCGTACCCTGGAAGACACCCACGTACTGGCGGCGCTGACCGCCTGGCTGTTTGGTGTGGGCCAGGAAGCGGCTTGGCCGCAGGCCCTGCAATTGCGCCTGCTCGGTCTGTTGGCCGGCTGCGCGGAAGTGGCGCGGCAATGTCCGAGTGCAGCTGATTGCCACCTGATGCTGGCCGGGCTGTTTACTCAGTTCGACAGCCTGCGCAGTGATCTGGACAACGCCTTTGCCACCGGCGATGCGCACTGGGCACAGCTCTGGCAACGCGACAAAGGCCTGCTGGCAATTGCCGGCAGCGCGCGTAGCAAACGTCTGCAGAAGGCGCAGGCAGTGCTCGGCATTAATCTCTAATCAGGCATGGCTCGCCAGCTTGATCCAGATCAGTAAGGCCAGCGCGCTGCGCCATTAAGCTCGCGGGCTTTCGGGAGAGAGCCTGCCATGCGACGCGAGCCCATAGTGCTGTTCGATAACGGCGAGCATCAATGCATGATGTTCGATGACCTGGTCAGCGGGGAGGGCGTGCAGTCCAACCAGTTTCTGATCACCGACAACGAGCAGTACCTGCTGCTCGATCCGGGCGGCGATCTGACTTACACGCCGTTGTCGCTGGAGCTGTCCAAGCACATCCCGGTACAGGACCTGACCTATATCTTCGCCTCGCACCAGGACCCGGACATCATCGCCTCGCTGGACAAATGGCTGCTGCATACCCGTGCGCGGGTGATCTGTTCCAAGCTCTGGGCGCGCTTTCTGCCGCACCTGACGGCCAACTACCTGGCGCTCAGCCGTGGCATCAACACCTTCGACCGGATCATCGCGCTGCCGGATCGCGGCCAATCGTTTGCCCTGGGCAAATGCACACTGAAGGCGGTGCCTGCGCACTTTCTGCATTCGGTGGGTAACTTCCAGCTGTATGACCCGGTGAGCAAAATCCTGTTTTCCGGTGATATGGGCGCCTCCTTGGTCGACGACGCCCACCCGGTGACGGACTTCGTCAACCATGTACCGAATATGCTTGGCTTTCACCGGCGCTATATGGCTGGCAACAAGGTCTGTCGGCTATGGGCAGCGATGGTCCGCGAGATGGATGTAGCGATGATCGTGCCCCAGCACGGCAGGCCTTTTGTCGGTACGGAAATGATCAATGCTTTCCTCTACTGGATCGAGAACCTGGAGTGCGGCATGGATCTGATGGGGCCGGAGGATTACCGCCTGCCGAAATAGCGGCCTAAGTCTGCGCAGTGACTTTTCGCGCCGAACTGCCGGATAAACAGGCGTGTTCGGCGCTTTTTGTCGGCGTCAAACGCATGCTAGGGTGCCGCCTTCGATCCCAGCAGAGGCGGCTCCATGTCCTTCACTCTCTTTCATGCACGGCGGCTGGTGCTGGCGTGCGTCTTCGCTCTGGGTTGCGCGGCTGCGCAGGCCGAGAACTGGCCAGGTGAAGACTGGGACAGCCAGTTGGCCGCACCCAGCGCTGCGTTGAGTGAACTGGAAAACTACACCTTCCCGACCCGCGATGACGCCACCCGCAAAGGTGTGCGCACCGATGCGTTGCTGGTGATCCGCGATGGTCAGGTGGTGTATGAGCGCTACGCCGCGCCTACGACGGCTGCTACGCCGCACCTGACCTGGTCGATGGCCAAGAGCCTGCTGGCCACTACGATGGGCGTGGCCTACGGCGAAGGGCGTTTCCGCCTGGATGCGCCTGTGGCCGATTACTACCCACCATTTGCCGCGCACCCGCAGATCAAGGTCGGGCATTTGCTCAATTGGGCCTCGGGGCTGGACTGGCAGGAAGACTATGAATACGCGCCGCTGAAATCCTCGGTAGTGGCAATGCTCTACACCCGCGGTCGCAGTGACATGGCGGCGTTTACCGCTGCGCACAGCGCTGATGCCGAGCCGGGCGAGCGCTTTCGCTATTCCAGTGGTGACACGAATGTGCTGGCCGCCGCGTTGAAGAACATGGTGGGAGAAGCGGCTTATGCCGATTACCCCTGGACGGCATTGTTTGATCCACTGGGTATCACCACCGCCGTGTGGGAGCGTGATGCCGCCGGCACCTTTGTTGGTTCTTCCTACGTGTACATGAGCGCCCGCGACCTGGCCCGTGTCGGCCTGCTGATGCAGCACGAGGGTCGCTGGGGCGAGCAGCAGTTACTGCCCAAGGCCTGGGTCGACTTCAACCGCACGCCCTTTACCAACTACCAGCCACAAGCCGACAAGCCTGGTGAAGCGGTGCCCGGCGGCCAGTGGTGGCTGAACGCGGCGGTATCCGGTGCGAGCAGGCCCTGGCCGGATGCGCCGGAGGACACCCTGGTGGCGTCCGGGCACTGGGGGCAGGGGCTGTATGTGATCGCCAGTGAGAACCTGGTGATCGTGCGCTATGCCGATGACCGCGATGGCAGCTTTGATCGCAACCATTTCCTCAAACTGGTTCTCGCCGCGTTGGCCGATGAGGTGCAGCCATGATTCGTCGTCGTCCGTTCAGCAGCCTGTTGCTACTTATTCTGCTATTGCTCGCCGCCTTGGCCTGGCAGAACCGCGCGCACTTGCAGGCTTTTCCAGGGATCATCGGCGCGTACTCGGCCAAGGAGTATTGCTCGTGCCGCTATGTGGCGAACAACCCGGCTGACTACTGCGAGGCGTATGTGGCGCAGTATGTTTCGCTCTCCGGCTTTTTTGATGACCAAGCTAATAAGCGTGTGACGGCGCGCGGCTTGGGCAGTACCCAGAGTGCGCAATGGTTAGGTGCACGGCAGGGCTGCCAGTTGTTGCCGGAGGCAGCGCCGCTACCTGACGCCTGAGTGGCTTGCGGTAGATCTGGCAGGGTTTGCAAGGCTCTGCCAGGCGGCTATGGTGGCGACTCTCTTTCACTGGCGTGAGACGCAATGTCCAGAGTGAACTGTTATGCCCGATAACGTCTTTCCTTGGCGGCGCGGCAATACGCTGACGCTGCTGATCGACGGGCCACAGTTCTTTGTGCAGATGTTGGCGCGCATTAATGCGGCGCAGCAGCAGGTCGAGCTGGAACTCTACCTAGTAGAAAGTGGGACCTGTAGCCGTACCTTGCTGGATGCGCTCTGCGCTGCGGCGCTACGCGGTGTTGCGGTGCGCTGTCTGTTTGATGCTTTTGGCTCGCAAGGCCTCTTAGCGGTTGATCGACAGCGCCTGCTTACCGCCGGTGTGCAGGTGCAGTGGTACAACCCGCTGCGCTGGAAACATGGCTTGGGTAATTTTCACCGTGATCACCGCAAGCTGTTGCTGGTCGATAAGCAGTTTGCTTTTGTCGGTGGAAGTGGCGCGACCGATGATTTTTGGCAGCCGGATCAAGCCAGCAGCCGCTGGCACGAGGTCATGGTGGAAATCGCCGGGCCGCTGGTCATCGACTGGCAACAACTGTTCGAGCGTCAGTGGCAGGCGTGTCAGGCCTGGGTCGTCTGGCGACCGCGCATGCCGTTGCGTTTGAAAAATCTGCCAGCATTACCGGCTTTAGGGCTGGGGTTGGGACGCGTTGCCTTTGCGGATGCACTTCAGCATCGCGATATTCTGCTTTCACTGGTGCGTGCGTTACGCGGGGCCAAGCAACGTATCTGGCTAGCCACACCTTACTTTCTGCCGACCTGGCGCGTGCGGCGTACCTTGCGCCGTGCTGCTAAGCGGGGGGTCGAGGTGCGTCTGCTGCTAGCTGGGCGGCACACTGATCATCCTCAGGTGCGCTTTGCCGGCCAGCGCTATTACGCCAGCTTGCTCAAGGCTGGGGTGCGTATTTTCGAGTACCAGCCGCGCTTTCTACATTTGAAGATGGTGCTGGTGGATGACTGGGTCAGCGTCGGCTCCTGCAACTTCGACCATTGGAACCTGCGCTTCAACCTGGACGCCAATCTGGAGGCGCTTGACCCCGTGTTTACTGCCAGCGTGGCGGCAAGTTTCCAGACGGACTTTGTCGAAAGTGATGAAATCACCCTGGCTGACTGGCGTGCGCGGCCGTGGTGGCGGCGCCTGCAGCAGTCGGTCTGGGGGGCGCTGGATCAGTTACTGGTCAACCTACTTGACCGCCGTCGCTAGCCCGCACTTTTGTTGGGTGTGAGCCGAGCAGGGCGCGGTTATGCTCGGCCGATAACTCCAATAAGGATGCTGTCGATGCGTGGTCTGCCCTGGCTTGCGATGCTGCTGTTGGTTGCCTTGAGTGGTTGCTCGACCCCTGGCGCGTTTTTTGGTGCAACCCAGGGCGAAGCGTTCCGCGAGCATGTGCTCAGTGATGGCAACCATGCGCTGGTCTACCTGTACCGGCCGCAAAGCGACTGGGCCGATCAGGAGCTGGAAGCCCCCGCGCTGTTTCTGAATAACGCGCGCATCGGCAGCTTACCGAGTAATGCCTATTTGGTGCTGGAGTTCGATATCGCCAGTTACCAGCTGGAGATGCGCCGGCCGCTGTTCGGTACGCACTGGACCTTCTTCGCCGACGGCCCGCTGGACTTCACCCTGATCAGCAGTTTCACTCTGGATGCCGAAGCAGGCGGTATCTACTACCTGCGTTATGACGAACTTAACCCGCCGCCGGTCAATGAGCAGGCGCCCAGCCAGGGTGATGGCCCGCTGCAACTGGTCTCCCGCGAAGTGGCGGCGACAGAAATCGGCGCCACCCGTGAAGCCCAACCCTTCGAACAGATTGCCGCCAGCGGCGAAACCGAGCGCATGCAGCGCAGCTTCTGGCGTAAGGTTGGCAAGTCGCTGGACAAAATTGGTATCTAAAACGCAACGGGCCAGCTCAAAGCTGCCCGTTACCGCAACGTGAGCATGACCATTGCGGCCATGCATCGATCCTTTTAGATCAGTTCAACCGCTACAGCTGTAGCTTCGCCGCCACCTATGCACAGCGAAGCGATGCCACGTTTGCCGCCGGTGTTTTTCAGCGCGTTGATCAGGGTCAGGATAATCCGCGAGCCGGTAGAGCCGACTGGGTGGCCCTGAGCGCAGGCGCCGCCATAGACGTTGACCTTAGCGTGATCCAGACCGTGCTCACGGATGGCCAGCATGGTGACCATGGCGAAGGCTTCGTTGATTTCGAACAGGTCGACCTCAGCCTTGTCCCAACCGGTTTTCTTCAGCAGGTTGCTGATCGAGCCAATCGGCGCGATGGTGAACTCGCTCGGGTCCTGGCTCTGGGTAGCGTGCGCGACGATCTTCGCCAGCGGCTTCAGGCTACGCTTGGCGGCTTCTTCGGCGGTCATCAGCAGCAGCGCCGAGGCACCGTCGGAGATCGAGCTGGCGTTGGCCGCGGTGATGCTGCCGTCCTTGCGGAAGGCCGGCTTCAGGCTGGGGATTTTTTCCAGGTTGGCGTTCAGCGGCTGTTCGTCATCCTTGACCACGACATCGCCCTTGCGGCCGCTGACGGTGATCGGGA
>JAHJXZ010000094.1 GCA_018827205.1 Gammaproteobacteria bacterium
AGGTTGTGGGTTTCCCAGGCGATCAACGCCTGCAGGGTCAGCTCCTTCTGTTCCTGGCTCAGCTTGCGGCCATCGGGCCATTTGCCAATTTCCACCGCCAGCTTGAGGCTCTGGTAGATCTCAGGGGTGATGTTTTCAATCGCTTCGAGAAAGGACGACATGGCGCCTCCAAATGCAAAGTGGCAGTTTACCAGCCTGAAGAACAACTAACTGTGTCGCCGACGCGCCAGCGCACCACCGACCAGCCCGGTCAGACAACCGGCCAGCAAGCCGCCGACATGCGCCGCGTTAGCAATTGCGCCGAATTGCAGCAGCTCGAAAATGCCAGTCATGCAGATCAGTAGCCAGGCCAGCATCATCACCAATACGCCGGGCGGCAGCCGATAGGCGGAAGTCGGTGCCAGACGCTGGAAGATCCAGCAATGCCCGAGCAAGCCGTACAGCACCCCAGACAGGCCACCGAATAGCGAGGGACCGGCATGCAAGTACTGAGCGAAATTGGCCGCAAGACTGAACAGCAGGGTCAGCCCCAATAACATCACGGCACCCTGACGCGCCTCGATCCGCCGCCCCAGCTCCCAATACCACAAGGTATTCATCGCCAGATGGAGAATGCCAAAGTGAATCAGCATTGGCGTCAACAGCCGCCACCACTGGCCGCTTTCCAGCGTGTCGTTTAGGTAACTGAAATAGATGTAATCGCCCTGTACGCGGTAGTCGACAAAGCTCAGCCAACTTACCGTCGTCAGGTTATCGCCCAGCAAGGTGATTGCCGCAGCAATAAAGGTCAGCGCTAGGACAACAGCGGTCATGCGACTGGCTTTCAGCTGCTGAACAAAGCCCGAAGCACTATTTGTAGAAGCCTGGGACGGCTCAAGCAACACCTCAGCATCGCCCAGCGGGTAGCGCCCGTAGAGTTCGCGTACGTGCTCAGCCAGTTGCTCACTGGGCACCCAGAGCACTTGCTCGCCCGCCTCTTCCGCAACTCGGTGCGGCACCTGTAAGCGCTGCAACAGCGTAATAAAGCCGCTCAAGTCGATCTGTTCAGGCAAGCGCATTGCTGCTACTGCGCTCATGGCCGCGCCTCCGGGCTGTCGACATCAACCCAGACGAACTTTTTGGCATCCAGGCGTACTTCCTGATCCAGCCGATAAGCCACCAGCTTGCCGTTGAGCACGGCGCTGTAATCCAGACAAGCCAGGTTGTTGCGAATCGGCGCAGGTTTGCCGCTGCGCCAGTAGTGGCCGACAAACAACAGTGGCTGGTCGGCACCGTATTTGAGCAATTCGGTTTTTTGCATCTCACTGAGCGGCATCTGCGCCGCCAGTTCTGGCAAGGCATCAGGCTGGAAGACGATATCGCCGTAGGTTTGCGGGTCCTCTTCCCAGAATTTGGTGCGAAAGTGCGCGCGGGTAAAACCGTCATCGCTGGTCAGGGTCATGCCGTGCGGCAGACGCATGTCAGTGCCGCGCAGCAGGCGATCCAGCGCGGTATTGGCAAAACTGCCATGCACGGCTGCTGCCTGGAGAAAATGCTCATCAATGCAGCCATCGGCAAACTGCGCACGCAGCGGCTCAATCAGGCTATCGTCCCAACAGGCATGCACCACACGGAAATGCCCGGCATCGATAAATAGCGGTAACTCGTAGAACCAGTCGAGAAAACCCTGCCACTCCGCCGGGTAGGCGTCGAACTGCTCCAGGGTTTCCTTGATCAGCCGCGCATGCCGTGGCGTGTGCTCACGGACAAACTGCCTACCGCTGCCTGGCGCTGCCGGCGTGCTCCAGGCCAGCGCATTGAACTCATGGTTACCCATGATGCACAGCGCCTGACCGGCCACGACCATATCGCGAACCAAGTGCAGCGCCTCACGGATACGCGGACCACGGTCGACCAGATCACCGAGGAAGATCGCCATACGCTGCGGGTGACGCCACACACCGCCCTGCTGGCGATAGCCCAGGGTGCTCAGCAGATGTTCCAGGGTTTTCGCGCAGCCATGGATATCGCCGATCAGGTCGTAACCGCGAGCAGGATCGAGGTGCATCAAGCCCCCCCGCCGAGCCGGCTACCCCAGCCCAGCTTGTTGCGACAGACTTCGTAATAGTTGTGGTCCAGTGGGTGAATAAGGCGCAGCTTCTGCGGCCGCTTGGCCACGGTGACGGTGTCACCGGGGGCGCAGGTGAAGTGGTTTTGTCCGTCACACGAGACCTGTGGGTACAGCTGCAGATCTTTGGATACGACGATTTTCAGCTCGCTGTTGCCATCCACCACAATCGGCCGGCTAGACAGCGTATGCGGGTACATCGGCACGATAACAATGGCATCCAGCTTGGGGTGCATGATCGGCCCGCCGGCAGACAACGCATAGGCCGTGGAGCCGGTCGGCGTGGCAACGATCAGGCCGTCGGCCTTCTGGCTGCAGACGAATTGGCCGTCGATAAACAGCTCGAACTCGATCATTCGTGTCGACTTACCCGGATGCAGCACCACATCGTTGAGCGCATCGCCCTGACCGATGGCCTCACCATTGCGCCGTACTTCGGCCTCCAGCAGAAAGCGGTTCTCGGTCAGGTAATGCCCTTCAAGCACCTGAGCCACCTTCACTTCCAGCTCATCGGGGCGAATATCGGTGAGAAAGCCCAGGCTGCCACGGTTGACGCCCAACACCGGCACCTTATGTCGCGCCAGAGCGCGGGCGGCGCCGAGCATGCTACCGTCGCCGCCAACGACGATCACCAGGTCGCAGACTTCGCCGAGAATCTTCCGTGACGAGGTCTGCAGACCATGGCCAGGCAGCACTTCGGCGATGGTGTCTTCGAGAATTACATGCAGGTGACGGGCGAGCAGAAATTTCTTCAGCCGGCGAATGGTGTCCAGCACCTGGGTACTGCCCAGCCGACCGATAATGCCGACATTACGAAATTGCTCCATGGTGCTCCCGCCTGGCTGTGTATCTAGAGCCCCGGATTATGGGCGAAAGCTAAGGGCAGCGGCAAACCGCTGACCTGCTAAGACCGCGGTTAAGCGCTTGTTGAAGAGCTTGCAGGGCGCTTTAAACCCCACAGGACCGACACGAAGCAGATCGCACACAGCGTCTAAGCGCTATGCTCGCAACATGATTCCTTTCCCCTCTCTCGCTGATTTGCCCTCGCAGCTGCGCCAGCCCGCTGTACGTGACCTGGCCTGGGCGCTGCTTTCGCCGCCACTGCTGGCACATTCGCCCTGGCCACAGCGTCACCCGCTCAAGGCCAGCAGCTGGGGCCAGCAACCCGACGCGCTGGCTGACTGGCTGCTGAGCCTGGATAGCGACAGCCATACTCTGCAGCAGTGGCTAAGCCAAAGCTCGGTACGCCGCCTGGGCCTGTACTACGAACGACTCTGGCAGTTTGCCCTGCACGCCGCGCCAGGTATCGAGGTGCTGGCAGCCAACTTGCCCATCCGCTTGCAGGGTCACACCCTGGGTGAGCTGGATATGCTGCTGCGCGATGAGGAAGGCGTGCATCACCTGGAGCTGGCCATCAAGCTGTACCTGGGCCAACCACAGTGCACCGGCACTGAGCTGGCACACTGGCTCGGCCCGGGTAGCCACGACCGCCTGGATATCAAACTGGCACATCTGGGCCAGCACCAGCTGCCACTGTCAGCACGTGCTGAAGCCCAACAGCGCCTGACCGAGCTGGATATCCAGCAACCTCAGGCGGCGCTTTGGCTGGGCGGTTATCTATTCTCCCCCTGGCTGCAGCCATCCTATGCCGCGCCAGCGGATGGCAACCCAGTGCACCTGCGTGGGCGCTGGCTGCATCGCACTGACTGGGCACGTTTTGCCACAGACAACCAAGGTCACTGGCAGCCATTAGCCCGACACGCCTGGTTGGCGTCGGCGCGCATCGAGGGAGAGCATGTGTGGTCGCACGAGCAATTTAATCACTGGCTCGCCGCGCTACCGGAGGATGCCAACGCGCAGTTGCTCGTACGCTTGACTGAAGGCCCGCAGCGCTACTGGCTGGAGGCCGAGCGGGTATTTCTGGTCAATGATCACTGGCCGGCGCAACCGGCTGACTAGCTCAGAGACTGCGTTCGGTGCGCCCGCCCGAGCGCGCCAGATAGCCCGAGCCACTCTCGCACAGCAGCGCATCACGCTGGATCGCCGGCAAGGCATCCACCCCATCCCGCAAGGCATACGCGCGGTAGCCAAGCTGCGAAAGCAGAAACACCGCACTGCTGCTGCGCTTGCCGCTGTCGCAGTAACACAGATAGGTGCGCGTCTTATCCAGCAGACGAGCCTTCAGGCGCAGCAGTTGCAGCGGCATATTCAGTGATTGCAGCGCATGGGCCCGCTCGTATTCTTCCTGCAGGCGCACATCCAGCCATTGCGCCCCTGCAGCCAGCAAACGCGATGCTTCGCCAAGCGACACTTCATCCACCACCGGGGCTTTTAGCAAGGCGAAGAAGTCCTGGCGATTCAGGCGCAGCACCACGCCGTCTTCCAGCATGGTCACCGTGGCATTACGCGGACTGTCGGCCAGCAAGGCTTCCTCACCAAAGCAGGCGCCAATCTCCAGCTCGGCCAACACCTGCTGCGCACTGTCGGCGCCACGAATTACTTCAGCACGGCCATTTTTCAGGAAGTAGCAACTGTCACCGACATCGCCCTCCTGCAGCACGGTACTGCCTGCGACCAGCTCAATCCGCTGCAAGCGCTCAAGCATGGCGCGCACGTTGGACGGCGGCACCTTGGCAAACAGCGGGTTTTCCAGCAGGCGCTCCAACCACTCGACTTCGGCGTGGCTCTGCCCCAGCTCCAGCAGCAGATCCTGATAGGCCAGACGCCAGGTCAGCAGGCGATTGAGGGTTGCAGTGTCCAGCGCCAACACGCTGGCATCGGTCAGCGCCCGCGCTTCATGCAGACGTGGCAGGCTCGGCGACAATGGATGGCAACTGGCCTCGCTGCCAGCCTGCAAACGCTGCTCTTGCCCGTCGACCGATTGCAGCAGCAACTCGCCAGCCAACAGGTAGTAGGTCAAGCGCGCCTGATCCCCCGGGCGAAACAACAACTGCCCCACCAGCAAAGGTTGCGGCACCAATTGCGCACGCAACTCACGCCACTGCTGTTCAGACAGCACATTGAGTGGCGTCAGGCTACGTAGCTGCTCGGGGTTAAGAGGTTCGCTCATGGAATATCCAGGCTCCGCTGGTGAAATTCAGTGTAGCCGGGTTAATCGGCCGAGCATGCTTTCGCCGCTTGCAACATGGCCGCGGCACGGCCCTGCAAGCCACCCGTGTGGACAAACACCAGGCGACTGCCGCGAGCAAAGTAACCGGCCTCGACCTGCTGGCGCAACGCCATTAATGCCTTGGCGGTATACAGCGGCTCCAGCGGCACGCCGCTTTGCGCCTCCGCCGCCTGCATAAAGCTCAGCAACTCGGCATCCACCTTGGCAAATCCGCCACGACTGGCCTCATGCAACTGATAACGCCCGACTGGCATACCGGCAGCCTGAACAATCGCCTGCACCTGTTGCTCGACGCCATGGTCAGCCGGCACGGCCAGCGCCGCATGCACCGGATGTGCGCCGGCCTCACCTATCAGCAGGCCTGCCAGGGTGGTGCCCGTACCTGCCGCCAGCCACCATGCGTCGTAATCGTTCCAACTGAGGTTGGGTAGTTGCTCGCGCACCTGCTGCACCAAGCTCATACACCCCAGCGCCCCAGCTAGCCCGCCACCGCCCTCTGGCAGCGGATAAAAGCCTGGATACTGTGCCTGCCAGGGCAACCAGAAATCGGATGCATGCCGGGCGCGATAGCCCGCATAGCCCAGCCAGTGCAGGTGCATGCCGAAGGCCTGCAGGTCAGCCACAGTCTGCGTCTGCTGCGGGTTACCGCGCAAAAGTCCGACAGTTTGGAAATCAAAGCGCTTACCAGCGGCGGCCAGGGCATGCAGGTGATTGGAGTGCGCCCCGCCCAGGCTGATCACGCCCTTAGCGCCACTGGCCTCTGCGGCGCGTAGGTGGTGGGAGAGCTTGAACCATTTATTACCACTGATCAGTGGATCAAGCAGATCCAAACGCAGCACCGCCAGCTCAACCCCGGCGGCGACCGACCAATCCAGCGAAAAATGCTGCAAAGGGGCGTGAGGGGCCCAATCAGGTAGGACAACAGGCAAGGTTAACTGACAGTACGCAAACGGCTACTGGCCTTGTGCCGCGCACAGCAATTGGATTCGCCCAGGGCAAAACGGCTGGGGGTATCAATACGATCAATGGGAATGGCGCAGCGCTCACCACTGGGCAGCGAGGCTTCGCAACTCGGCTGCTGGTAATGCGCCAGCCAATGACGGTACTGCTCTTCGCTGACAAAGCACTTGGCCGCCGCATAGGCCATTGGGTTGTCCTGGTAGGCCGCAATGTCCTGCAGCGGGATGGTCAAGTGACCTGCGCCTGGGTGGTAAACCACAAAGACCACACCGAGCTTGGCCAGACGCTCAAGAATCTGATCACCGCCCTGGCTGGCCAGGTCGGCATAAGCGCGTTTGAGGCGATTGATCTCCTGCAACGCTTGAGTGTCCTGCTCGCCGCGATAAGCCAGTTCGACATCGCGAATAGCAATCTGCTCTTTGTACTCGGCCACTGCCGAGGCGATCTTGGCCTGCATCTCACCTTCGAACTGCGCACGCAAGCTGTCGCTCTCACTGCGACCATCACGCTCCAGCGCACGCAGTTGCTCGGTCATTTCCTCACGGGAGGTCTGGAAACTCGATGCCTGAGCAGCCAGTTGCGTCTTCAGCGCAGCGTTGTGCTCTTCCTGCTGGCGCAAGGCCTGATGCAGACCGTGGATTTGCGATTGCAGATTTTTGCTCTGCTCATCGCTGGCCAGCTTGAACTTGGCTAACTCTTCCTCGTGCTGCTGGGTCAAGCTAGTGATGCGCAAACGCTGCTGCTTGATCAGTTGCGCGGCTTTCACTCGCTGCTCCTGATCAAGCTTTTCTGTGGCTTTGGCGGCTTCTTCCTGAGCGGGGTCCGCGGCGTACCACTTATCCTCCGAAGCCATCTGCAGACGCTCGGGCGCAACCGCCGGAGCATTATCGTCTTCAGCCAGCAAGCCGAGGCTGTTGCGTTTGACTACATCGCGCAGCAGCGCCAGATCGTTATTACCTGGGGTCAGGCTGGGGTCCCAGAGGTGCATTTGGTGCCATGAGACCGGGCATTGGCTGCGGCAAGCCAGACGAATTGGACCTGCGCCCAAATCAGGTCCGCGCCCGGCGCGCTCGGCCAGGGCCTGCAAAGGGATATTCCAGCCGGAATCCGGCGCGCCCTTCTCATCGAAATCCAGGTAGAAAAACACCAGCGCCTTGATCAGCAAACGCGGGTTGATCAGCACGTACGCCACACGCATCTGCTCGTCGGCGAACTCCGGCATATTCACCACGCCATCGAGCAAGGCTTCGAATTCGGGGAAAAACATTTGCTTGCAGATGCCGCCGCGTTCACTGAAGAACAGTACGGCCTCAACCATCTGCGGCTTGTTCTGCATGCTCATCGCTTTTCCTCTAGGCCGAAACGGGTGCTCCGCTCAGCGGTGACTCATCCTGCCTATACTGTGCAAAAAATGGCGCACACGGCAAGACTGCCAACATTCTGACGGGTTAAGCAAGCCCCACGTCGCAGGCGCTGTACCCTTGTTCAGGCAAGTCTAGGGGAAAAACCAAGCCCAGCAATGTGATTGGGTTGGCAGTCACCCTGCCAGCCAGCCGCTAAAAACCGGCTAACAGGGTGAAAGTGTGATGGGTTTGGTGCAACGCTTCAGGCTTTGGCAGCAGCCAGGAATGGAGCCAGGCGTCGGCCCATTTCTTCGCCCAAGGCCTGCAGGCCACTCATGGGGCGAACCATCACTTCAAAATCGACGATCTTGCCAGCTTCATCAAAGCGAATCATGTCAATGCCCTTGAGCTCGCGCTCGCCCACCTTGGCACTGAATTCCAACACTACGTTAAGGCCATCGGCGCTAGCCAGCTCGCGGTGATAGGCAAAGTCGATAAACACCTTGCTCACGGTATTGAGAATCAGCGACACCATGGGCGCACCGGCATAGGGCTTGTGCGCCATCGGTGAACGAAACACCGCCTGCGGGTGTAGCAATTCCGGCAGGCTGCGCAAATCGTTGTTCTGCATCAGGCCATGCCACTGAGCGAGCGTGGCGGCTGCTGCCGGTTGTAATTGAGGATTATCGGACACGGGCTTCTCCTTTTGTTGTGAGCCACATGCAAAACGCCCCGCACTAGGCGGGGCGCTTGCTATCAGAGTTCGGCGGCGAGGCGCGAGCCCTGGTTGATTGCGCGCTTGGCGTCCAGCTCGCTGGCCACATCGGCACCACCAATCAGGTGCACACTCTGCCCGGCGTTTTCCAGGCCTTCCTGCAGCTCACGCAGCGGGTCCTGACCAGCACAGACAATCACCGTATCCACCGGCAATACCTGCGGCTCGCCACCGGCGATGCTGATATGCAGGCCGGCGTCGTCAACCTTGAGGTACTCGACCGAGTTAAGCATCTGTACGTTCTTGTTCTTCAGGCCGGTGCGGTGGATCCAACCCGTGGTCTTGCCCAAACCGTCGCCGACCTTGGATTTCTTGCGCTGCAGCAGGAACACTTCACGCGCCGCCGGATGCGGATGGGCCTGAACCCCCGCCACACCACCGCGGGCTTCCAGTGCGCCGTCGATGCCCCACTCCTTCCAGAACTCCTCACGGTTAAGGCTGGTCGCCTCGCCTTGGTGAGTAATGAACTCGGAGACGTCGAAACCAATACCGCCGGCACCGATCACCGCTACCTTCTGGCCAACCGGCTTACGCTGCAGGATGGCGTCCAGATAGCTGATCACCTTGGCGTGCTCAATGCCCGGAATGGCCGGGGTGCGCGGTGCAATACCGGTGGCAAGGATGATTTCGTCAAAGCCACCCTTCACCAACTCGTCAGCCGACACACGGGTATTCAGGCGCAAGTCAACGCCAGTGGTTTCCAGCTTGCGCTTGAAGTAGCGCAGGGTTTCGAAGAATTCTTCTTTGCCCGGCACGCGCTTGGCCACATTGAATTGGCCGCCGATTTCGCTGGCCGAATCAAACAGAGTCACGCTATGGCCACGCTCTGCTGCCACGGTAGCGGCGGACAGCCCGGCAGGGCCGGCACCGACCACGGCAATCTTCTTCACTGCAGTGGTGGGAATGTAGTTCAGCTCGGTCTCGTGGCAGGCGCGCGGGTTGACCAGGCAACTGGTCAGCTTGCCGCCGAAAGTGTGGTCCAGGCAGGCCTGGTTACAGCCGATGCAGGTGTTGATTTCGTCGCTACGGCCTTCTGCAGCCTTGTTGACGAAATCCGGGTCAGCGAGGAACGGACGGGCCATGGAGACCATGTCGGCATCACCTTCGGCTAGTACCTGTTCGGCCACTTCCGGGGTGTTGATGCGGTTGGTGGTGATCAGCGGAATGCTCACCTCACCCTTGAGCTTGGCAGTGACCTTGGTGAACGCCGCACGCGGCACTTTGGTGGCGATGGTCGGGATACGCGCTTCGTGCCAGCCGATACCGGTGTTGATGATGGTAGCGCCGGCCTTCTCGATGGCCTTGGCCAGCAGGACGATCTCGTCCCAGGTGCTGCCGCCTTCGACCAGATCGAGCATCGACAGGCGGTAGATGATGATGAAATTCGGGCCGACGGCCTCACGCACACGGCGGACGATTTCCACCGGTAGGCGCATGCGGTTCTCGTAGTTGCCGCCCCATCTATCGGTACGGTGGTTGGTATGGGCGGCGAGGAACTGGTTAATGAAATAGCCTTCCGAACCCATGATCTCAACACCGTCGTACTCGGCCTGCTGGGCCAGCACGGAGCAGTTGATGAAATCCTGGATCTGTTTCTCGATCCCTTCCTCGTCCAGCTCTTTCGGCTTGAACGGGTTGATCGGCGCCTGGATGGCGCTCGGTGCTACCGATTTCGGGCTGTAGGCATAGCGACCCGCGTGGAGGATCTGCATGCAGATCTTGCCGTCCGCCGCGTGCACGGCGCGGGTCACGATCTTGTGCTTTTCCGCCTCTTCCGGGGTGGTTAGCTTGGCTGCGCCGGAATACACGCCGCCTTCATCGTTCGGGCCAATACCACCGGTCACCATCAAGCCAACGCCACCACGGGCGCGCTCGGCGAAATAGGCCGCCATGCGCTCGAAACCATTGGGCTTTTCTTCCAACCCGGTGTGCATCGAGCCCATCAGGGTGCGGTTCTTCAGCGTGGTGAAGCCCAGATCAAGCGGGGCCAGCAGGTGGGGGTACTGAGCAGTCATGGAAATCTCCACATCGGGTGTTGGCTTTCACGGATGCCGCAACCTCTTAACGGGTCGCGGTCGAATATGGTCTAGACGATAATCAGCCGCGCCGAACAGCTCAATGACTTAAAGTAACAACCTAATGATCAAAAAGAGCAGCAAGCCTTGGCAAAGCCCGAGTACCTGCCTACCCTGGCGCCTTATCTAAATGCCCAATACTAAATGAGCACAGAGGCATAACGTTGCAATGCTGAAAAGTACGCGCGTCAAACTCGGTGATCTGTCGGTGGGTTTTGTCGACAGCCTGGCCGATGCCATGCGCCATTGCGCCCAGGACCCGCAACCACTGCTCGACAGCTACGGCCTGGATGGCGCGCGCCTGGCAGAGCCGCGCGCGCGACTGTCGATCCCGCGCTATATGCGCCTGGGCCATAGCGCCATCCAGCAATGTGGCGAACCAGGCTTGGGCCTGCTGATGGGGCAAACCAGCCGTCTGAGTCAACTCGGCCTGGCCGGCGTGACGGCCATGCAAGCACCGACCGTGCGTGAGGCGGCGCGGGCGCTGATTCGCTTCGAACCGCTGTATGCCAGCAATTACCGCGGCCAATCCAGCCTGCACGAAGACAATCGCGGCGCCTGGCTGCGCTTCTATTCGATCAGCCCCTACAACGCCTATAACCGCTTTGTGGTTGATTCGGTGCTAGCAAGCTGGGCGCAACAACTCAGCAAGCTGGCGCAACAAGCCCTGCCCGTGGAGAAAGTGCACATAGAATTTCCCGCGCCCGTCTATGCGGCGCAGTACGGCGAATTGTTTAACTGCCCAGTGGAGTTTGCCAGTGAACACAACCAGCTGCGCCTGAGCCAGCAGAGCCTGAATATGCGCAACCCCGAGCACTGCCCGAGCACCTGGCGGCACCTGCTGGAAATCTGTGAACACGAACTCGCGCAACTGACTCGCACGCGAAACCTGCGCGAGCGCATTACTCAGCTGCTCGGCCCGCTGCTGCACGGCCGCGAACCAGATCTGACAGAAGTGGCGACGCGCCTGCAGCTACCGACCTGGACCCTGCGGCGCAAGCTGGCCGAGGAAGGCACACAGTTTCGCAGCATCCTCAACGACACTCGCCGCGACCTGGCCATGGCCTATATCCGCGACACCGAACTGGCCTTCGGCGAAATCGCCTACCTGCTCGGCTTTGCCTCCGCCGAAGCCTTCCAGCGTGCGTTCAAACGCTGGAACCAGCAGACCCCGGGCGAATACCGCCGCGAGCAACGCCGAGCGCTTTAGCGCGCTTATAAATGGTCAGAGCTCGGTAGCGTCTTCGTCACGCTCCGGCACATCCTGCTCGGCGGCGCGGGTTTCCAGCAGCTCTTCTTGATAATCATCCATTTCCTGTTCCTCCACTCGCTATGTCAGCAACCGCTCATTGCATAAACAAAGAGCATGCCAATCAAGCTAGAGCAGACAGATGAACGCAAGATGACAGTTTGTCGCGCAACCAGATTCAGGCCAATTGCGGAAAATTACAGGCAATAAAAAATGACCGGGAGTCATTTTTAACGTCGCGAAGCGACGGCCCGAAGGGTTACCGCCATGGATGGCAGGCAATAAAAAACCCGCTGATATCGCTATCAGCGGGCTCTCTATATGGCGCAGCGGACGGGACTCGAACCCGCGACCCCCGGCGTGACAGGCCGGTATTCTAACCGACTGAACTACCGCTGCATGTCGGTGGACTTTCGTCCGTACAACTCTTGCTTCATCTGATGAATCAGCCTTTAGGCTTTTCCATCTCAACCTGAACCATCTCAGGCTGGAAAATATGGCGCAGCGGACGGGACTCGAACCCGCGACCCCCGGCGTGACAGGCCGGTATTCTAACCGACTGAACTACCGCTGCGCGTCGGTGGACTTTCGTCCGGTTTCACAAGAGTGGTGGGTGATGACGGGATCGAACCGCCGACCCGCTGCTTGTAAGGCAGCTGCTCTCCCAGCTGAGCTAATCACCCGCTGCTTGCGAGGCGCGAAATTTACGCAAGGGCCGCACCTAAGTCAACACCCTGCTTCAAGTTTTTCTAAAAAAGTGCAAAAAGAACTGTCCTTCGCAGGTGCCATCACAGGGCACGCCGCACTATTATTGCGCTACCCGCAGGCTTAACCGAGCGGCCACCTTATTGTCTTCGGCACGATCTAGCCCGGCTTCGGCGATTTGCACACCCTGCTCCTGCAGCACAGTGAACCAACGCAGCAACTGGGCAAAAGGCGCCGGCTGCAAATTGAGCTGCACGGCGCCATCGCCGGCATTGTCCAAACGCTCGATGGTAAGGCCCTGAGTCGCAGCCGTGGCCGTGACCATACCCTGCAGCCGCGCCGGATCAATCGCCTGTTGCGGGGTGCTGGCCACATTGCGCGCCGCCGGCGCCTGGCTATGCAGGTAGGCATTCAACTCGCGCTGTGTTTCAAACGCACTGCGCGCTGCAGCAAGGCGCTCCTGCGTCGGCTGCCAAAGCGCTAGGTAGAGCAGCACCAGCAGCAGAAACGCGCCCAGGCTGCCAAGCGAGAACTGCTCACGAGGAGCCAGAGCACGCCAGCGCTGCAACAACTGCGAATTATCCAGCTGCGCGGTAAAACCTTTGTCTTGCGAGACCATGCTCATCCTCCGATCACCACGCGCGCGCTGACGCCTGCACCTTCACGGCTAGCCGAGCCCAGTTGTACCGCCAGGCCACTTTCCTGCAAGCGCTCACGCAGACGCTCCAGTTCGGCAAAGCCGGCAGCCTGCACCTGCATGGCCAGATCGCCACGTACTTCACTAAAATCCACCTGACTGATCTGCACCTGGCCGCCCTCTGTAGCCATCGCGCCGCTAACCTGGGCAAGTAAGCCGAGCAAACGGGTTTGTCCACTGCCTGCCCCAGCCTGCAGATGCTGATCAAACTGCGCACGCAGGTTGACCAGCTTGCTGTCCTGCGGGAACAGCTTCCGGTACAACGCGGCACTGGCTGCGGCATATTCATCGGCCTGACGCTGCAGGTGCCAGCCCTGCGCCAGATTGAAGCCCCACTGCAGCACCAGCCACATGCCTACCAGCCCCAGCAAGGGCCGCCAGCGTTGCCATTGGCTATTACTGCTCTGCACAGCGAACTCGCCTTGGGCCAGGTTATTGCGCAGCGGCTGCTGGGCCAGCCAAACAAAGGGCTCGGCCACCGCCGTGCTTTCATCCATGGGTTGCGGTGCCGGGTGCCGAGGGTCACACCAGGCAACCTGCGGCTGCACACACAAGGGGCTCAGTTGCGGCCAGTCCTGCGCCTGCAGCGCCATCCGCGTGACATTCTCGCCGCCTAGCAACCAGCGACCGTAGAGCGGTAACAGCGCAGTGCCCGGCCCAGGCAGCAGGTCAGCATCCACGGCAATCGCCTGCGGCGCGATGGGACACAACGCCAGCCAGCCGGCCAGCCAGCTGCGGCGCACGGCAAACACCCGATGACGGCCATCGGCTAATTGCTCGCCCAACGCCAGGTGCATCAACTCGACTTCTTCAGCGAGCAACTCTTCCACCGCAAACGGCAGCGCCTGACGCAACCAGCGGGCTTTGCGCGTCGGCAGATTGACCGCGCAGGAGGTAACCGCCTCAACGGGCAGGACCAGGGTCCAGCTGCCACCCACCTGCGCCTGCACTTCGCTGAACGCCAGGGTTTCGCTGCCCCCATCGGCCACCCACTGTACGGGTAGCTCCGCCTGCGCACCGGCACAAGCCGCGGGCGGCAGAAATACATAGGTCTGACTCATGGTTCGACTTCCTCAACGGGCGTGGGCGGCATACCGCCCTGCCCCAAATCACGGGCTAGAACATACAGCTGACCATCGCTGGCGCGCTGCAAGGTGCTGCGCAAAACCTGACGGCGCTCGCCGACAGTCACTTCACTGAGCACCTGAAAATACTGACTACCGACCGCCAAGCCCTGGCTCTGCACCTGCAAGCCACTGAGCTGCGCGGTAAAGCTCGGGAGATCACGATAGCCCTCACTGCCCCGCGCCGCGACCAGGCCCTGAGCGGTGCTAAGCGGCAACCCTTCGGCCACGCTGGCCAACACCCGCGCACTGGCGGTATTAACGTTAAGCGTGGCATCCGCCGGCAAAGCACTGACATAGGGCGACAGACGCTGATAATCCGCTTCGGTCATTTCCAGCAACAGGCGCAGCTCGGAGACGTCCTTCAACTCTCGGTTGCCCGCGCGATAAGGCGGCTGCGCCAGCAGGTATTGATTGTCTTCCGCGCCGTAACCGCCGCTGGGCTGATCGTCAGCGTCCAACCAATCGAGCAACCGCTCGGCGTAAGGCGCTTCAATTTGCAGCCCCAGCAGCAGACGACGAAATTGCGCCACGGCCGCTTCGTTGGGCTGGCCCTTACGCAGCAAGCTGTTGAGGTTGAAACGCGCGGTCAGATCGCTGATCTGCACACGCAAGGCGCCGCCCTCATCCAGGGCAAAGGGCGCACGGGCTTTAGCCCACGCCTCACCCGGATGATCCACCGGCGCACTTGGATCACCCTCACGCAAGTCACGCTGCAGAATGGCCTTGGCCAAGGTTTCGCCGCCCAGGGCGTAATGCCAGGCCTGGCGCACATGCAGCTGATTGGCGCTGCTGCGAATCGACAGTTGCTGGCGGGCGATAATCCCAGCACTGACCACCGTCACCACCGCCACCACCAGTAAGACGGTGATCAGCGCCATGCCGCGCTGCCGACTCATGTACGCGGCTCCTCGGGAATATCACCACCAGGCTCGGCGGGGTCGTCGGGGCTCGGTTTAGGCGCCTGCTGCAGACGCTCCGGCAAGCCTTCGGGCAGGCGCAGCACACGGCGCAACTCGCCATAACGGCGATGATCCAGCACCAGCTCAACGGCCTGCGGCAACAGCTTGAGTGCATCGTCCGGGTTGTTGCTCTGCGGCGGCCAACTGGTCTGCCAGCTGCCCTCCTGATCCAGATAGCGCAATTGCAGACGGGTCACCCCATCCAGCGCCTGTTGCACCTGCAGCTGGCTGTCCTGCGCCTGATCCAGCACGGTCCAGTATTGGCGCTGCCACTGCTCCCCACTGAGCTGCCAGCGCACGCGCTGCAGGCCGGAGCGCGACTGCCCCAGCGGATTGCGCCAGCCACTTCGAGTCAGCTCAAGGGCTGGGGCATCCAGGTCTTCACCCAACAAGGCGGCGCGTGGGTCACCAAAAGGGTCGCGCGTGGGCCTGGCCTGCACCTGCAACACATCGCGCTCGAATGCGGCCATGGCGCGCACCAGCTCACGCAGCTGCATTTCATGGGCGCGGGTGACCTTGTCGGTTTGCAGCACGCTGTCGAGCATGCGGTAGGTGCCCAGCCCCAGCAGGGCAAAGATGGCGATGGCGATCAGCAACTCGAGCAAGGTAAAGCCACGCGCCGCCCTCATTGCATCACCCCGAGAAAACCATTCAGGCTGACCACCGCGCGCTCACGCACATCGCCACCCGAGCGCCCCTGCTCGGCGGGCGCAACCCAGAGGGTGACGCGGCGCATATCCGCCTCGCTGGTGGCCAGCACCTCGCTTTGCCACTGCCAACGCCTTCCGGCGAATTCAACCTCGCCCTGCTCACGACCATCGGCGACCGGACTCTTCGACAGTTGCAGCTCAGCCAGGCGGTTGTCGGCAATCCACATGGCCAGGGTCTTTTCTTCCAAACGCGAAGCGGTCTGCAGGCTGCGCGCAGTGGCAGTCAGCACACTGGCGGCAACCATGGCAAAAATCGCCAAGGCGATCAGCACCTCAAGCAAGGTAAAACCGCCCGCGCGCCTCATCGTTTACGCCCTGCTGTTTGCTCAGTTTCGACCTTGGGCAATTGAAAACCATCGCTGACCAATTGCAGACGCAAACCATCAGCGCGGCGCTCGGCCAGGCGAAGACGAAACGGGCTGATCTCGCCGCTCGACAGCAACAACAACTGCGGCGTCAATGTGCCTTTACTGGGCTCTTCGTCTTCTGGCAGCGGCAGCTCCAGCGCAGCACCTTCCAACTCGACGCTCAGCTCGGCCCAACCTGGCAGTTTGTGCGGCTTGTCCGACAAGGCCTGCCAGCTCTGCTTCGCCGAGTCGTAGCGCAGCACTTGGTAGGCCTCACGATTGAGCAGCAGGCCGTATTCCTGGTTATCCAGCACCGCTTCCTCGGCCAGCACGCCAATCAACCCGGCCAGCCGTTCGGCTTCGTTATGCAACTCGCGCCCAGGACCGGCGATGCCCACACTGAGCACAGCAATGCCGATCAGGCTGCCGAGAATCACCAGCACCACCAGCAGTTCGATCAGGGTAAAGCCCCAAGCCTGGCTCGGTTGCTGGCGCATGGGAATCAGAGGTCCCAGTTACCGATATCGGTATCCTGATCGCTGCCGCCTTCCTTGCCGTCGGCGCCCAGCGAATACAGGTCGAAAGCGCCCTTGGTGCCCGGTGCCAGGTATTGGTAGACATTGCCCCAGGGATCAACTGGCATACGTTTGAGGTAGCCGTCGCGGTTCCAGTTTTTCGGCTGCGGGTTACCGGAGGGCTTTTTCACCAGCGCTTCCAGGCCCTGCTGGGTGCTCGGGTAGGCGTGGTTGTCCAGCTTGTACATATCCAGCGCGGCCGCCACGGCCTTGATATCGCCTTTGGCCACCGTGACCTTGGCCTGATCGGGCCGACTCATCACCTGCGGCACCACCAAGGCGGCGAGGATGCCGAGGATCACCACCACCACCATGATTTCGATCAGCGTAAAACCTGATTGACGCTTGTTCACTGCTTACCCCACCAACTGATTGAGAGACAGAATCGGCAGCAGAATGGCCAGCACGATCACCAGCACCACCGCCCCCATAAAGACCAGCATAAAAGGCTCAAAAAGCCCCACCAACAGCGCCACCTGGGCACTTAGATCGTTTTCCTGATTGCGCGCAGTGCGCGCCAGCATCTGGTCCAGCTCGCCCGAGCGTTCGCCGCTGGCGATCATGTGCAGCATCATCGGCGGAAACTGGCCGCTGGCTTCCAGTGCGCGGGTCAGGCTGCCGCCCTCACGCACCTTCTGTGCGGCTATCACTACATCCGCGCGAATCACCCGGTTGGCGATCACCTGTGCGCCGATACCCAGGGCTTCAACCAACGGCACGCCGCTGCGGGTCAGAATTGCCAGGGTCGAGGCAAAACGTGCGCAATCGGTGGCGCGAATCAAGCGCCCCACCAACGGGATACGCAGCAAAAAGCCGTGCCAGCGCGCCTTGACCGCATCATCACGCAACGCCCAGCGCAAGGCGAACACGCCAACAATGGCGACAATCACCGCCAGCCAGCCCCAACCCTTGACCCAATCACTCAGGGCAATCAGGCCGCGAGTCAGCGCCGGCAGGGTTTGCCCGGAGTCGATAAACACCCGCACCACGTCTGGCACAACATAACCCAGCAAGAAGCCGACAATCAGCAAGGACGCGCACATCAGAATCAGTGGATAGAGCAGCGCCAGTTGGATTTTCTGCCGCGACTGCTGGCGTTGCTCGGTGTAGTCGGCCAATTGCTCCAGCACCGGGCCAAGGTGGCCGGCATGCTCGCCCGCCGCCACGGTGGCGCGGTAGAGCTCGGGAAACGCCGAAGGAAATTCTTTCAGGCTGCTGGCCAGGTCGTGGCCTTCCAGCACCCGCGCGCGCACGGCCAGCAGCATGCTTTGGATACGCGGCGAGCTGGCTTGGGCAGCGGCGGCGCGCAGGGCTTCCTCAATCGGCAAGGCAGCCTGCACCAGAGTCGCCAACTGCCGGGTAATCAGCGCCAGATCGCGAGCGGAAATACCGCGGGCAAAACTGAAGTGCGAACCTGCACCAGCATGTTCCCGGGTACGGGTGGCTTTAACATCCAGCGGCGCCAGTTGCCGCTCGCGCAGAATCTGCCGCACCTGGCGCGCACTGTCGGCTTCCAGCACGCCTTTCTGCTGGCGGCCTTTGCCGTCGAGGGCGAGGTATTCGAACGCGGCCATTATTCTTCTCGAGTCACGCGCAGCACTTCCTCGACCGTGGTCGCCCCTTCCAGCACCTTGCGTCGACCATCGTCACGGATGCTCGGGCCTAGGCTGCGGGCGTGACGGGTCATGTCCTGCTCGGAAGCGGCGTTATGAATCAAGGTACGCAGATGGTCGTCGAACACCACCAGCTCATAGATACCGGTACGGCCGCGATAACCTTGCTGATGGCACTC
>JAHJXZ010000095.1 GCA_018827205.1 Gammaproteobacteria bacterium
CGCCAGTTGAACAGCTGGCCGTCCTTGCGCAGCAGGTGCAGCTGGAACCAGCCGATCACGCCGAAGAAGATCACGGTGGAAATCGCCATCATGCCGACGCGGGTGAAATAGCCGCCGTATACCTTCTGGTACACGTCGTAGCAGACCGCCTTGTGTTCGTTCTCTTCAATCGCGTGCCACATCCACAGTTGATAGAGCTTGGGGTCATTCATCTGGGTGGTCAGGTCTTCGCGTTGCAGCAGTTGCTCGGCCATGGTTGCGGTGAAGTGCTCCAGGGCACAGGTGGCGGCCAGGCGCTGCTTCTTGGTGGTGATCTTGGTCACCCACTCCAGCAGCACCTTGATGCGCAGTTCCAGCAGTTCCAGGTCGATATTGTGTTCGGCTGCGTAGTCGTTATAGGCCGCGTGCTCCTTGGAGTGCATGGCTTCTTGGCCGATAAACGCGCTGATGTCCTTCTTCAGTTGCGGCTCGCTGACCTGTTCGCGTACGGCGCGCACGCTGTCGACGAAGAACTTTTCGCCATAGGGGAACAGCGACGACAGGTTGTTCATGAAGTGGCTCATAAAGGGGTCGCCGGCAAACCAGAACTTCTGGCCTTCATCGAAGCTGAAGTCCATGCGGCGCACGGGAAAGCTGGCGGTTGGGGTGCTGGTTTTGGCTGTCATAAGGGCGACTCCTCGGCATCTTGGTCGCGTTCGCGACCGCTCTTGTTATGGGGCTTGGGTCGACAGGCTGGGCTGTCTTGGGCCGTGATTTATCTTTAGCCGAGGGCGTTTCAGGCGCGAGGTCATTCCTGGCCAGGGCGGCCGGATTTGCGCCAACTTATGGATAGTTGTCGGACAGTTCGTCAAGCTCAGGCCCGTCAGGGCCGCGAGTGGGGTTGGTCGTGGCGGGAGTGCGATCTTTGCCAGTAGTGCATCGCGTCAGGGCGGCGCAATGCACTACTGAGGGCTGGCAGCCGTGGCGTCAGCGCTGCTGGCGCAGCTCGGCGACTTCCGCACGCAGGGCGCGCAGTTCATCGAGCAGCAATTGCTCGGTGGGCGAAGGCGGGGCCAGCTTGGCTTCCTGTTCATGGGTGGTTTGCATGGCATTGACCACCACGGCGATAAACAGGTTGAGCATCATAAAGGTGGCAATCAGGATAAACGGCAGGAAATACAGCCACGCCAGCGGGAAGGTTTCCATCACCGGGCGCACGATGCCCATCGACCAGCTTTCCAGCGTCATCACCTGGAACAGGGTATAGAGGCTGGCACCGAGGCTGCCGAACCACTCGGGGAAGGCCGCGCCGAACAGTTGCGTGGCCATCACCGCCGCCACGTAGAACACCAACCCCAGCAACATAGCGATACTGCCCATGCCCGGCAACGAGGACAGCAGCGCTTCGACCACCCGGCGCATGTTCGGGTTGATCGAAATCAGCCGCAGCACGCGCAACACGCGCAGCGCACGTAGCACGGCGAATGGTCCGCTGGACGGCACCAGGGCCACGCCCACTACCAGGCAGTCGAATACTGCCCAGGGATCACGCAGCAGGCCCAGGCCGCGGGCGATAAAGCGCAGCGCTAGCTCCAGGATAAACACTGCAAGAATCAGTTGATCCAGCATCAGCAGCAGCTTGCCCCAGTCGGCCATCAGAGCGGGGTAGGTCTGGATGCCGAGAATCGCCGCGTTGAGCACGATCAGGGTGGTCACCAGGCGGGTGATGGCTTTGCTTTCCATCAGCGCGCCGAGGCGCAGACGCCAATAGCTGGACGTCGGGTTCATGGGTATTTCATTCATGGTCTGTGGGGTACTTGCGTAAACGGTGGGCGAGTGAATTCGCGAAGGTCAGCCTGGCCCGGACATGCAGTGCTGCCGTCAGGGCCTTGAGGCGTATTTATTGGTCGGTGAGGGCGAAGCTGGTCAGGGCGAAGGTGGGGATGCCGCTGTCCTGCAGTTTTTGCGAGCCGCCCAGTTCGGGCAGGTCAATGATCGCTGCAGCTTCGATGATGCTCGCGCCCATGCGCCGTACCAGTTGTGCGGCGGTTAACAGGGTGCCGCCAGTGGCAATCAGGTCATCGAAAATCAGCACTTTGTCGCCTTCGCAGAGGCTGTCGGCGTGCACTTCCAGTTTGGCTTCGCCGTACTCGGTCTGGTAGCTCTCGCTGAGCACGTCGGCGGGCAGTTTGCCTTGCTTGCGGAACAGAATCAGCGGCTTGTTCAGTTCATAGGCGATGATTGAACCGATCAGAAAACCACGCGCATCCATAGCGCCGATGTGGCTGAAATCGGCTTCGACGTAACGCTGGATAAAACTGTCGGCAACCATGCGCAGGGCACGTGGCGACTGGAACAGCGGGGTGATATCGCGAAAGATCACCCCCGGCTTGGGGAAGTCCACTACCGGGCGGATCAGGGTTTTGATGCTGAATTCGTCGAAGATCATCGGCTAGGTCCTGCGCTGTGCGGGTCGATCAGCCCTCAAGGTTGCCGCCGGCCAACGCGCACAGCTCGATGGGATCGAGGATATGCACTTCCTTGCCTTCGGCTTCGAGCAGCTTGTTCTGTTGGAAACGGGTAAATACCCGTGAAACGGTCTCCACCGCAAGGCCCAAATAGTTACCAATTTCGTTGCGTGACATGGCCAGACGGAACTGATTGGCCGAGAAGCCGCGTGCGCGGAAGCGCGCCGAGAGATTGACCAGGAAGGTGGCGATGCGTTCGTCGGCGGTTTTCTTCGAGAGCAGCAGCATCATCTGCTGATCGTCGCGGATCTCGCGGCTCATGACGCGCATCAGCTGGCGACGCAGCTGCGGCAGTTGCACCGACAGCTCGTCGAGGCGTTCAAAGGGGATTTCACACACCGAGGTGGTTTCCAATGCCATGGCTGACACCGGGTACGCGTCACTGTCCATGCCGGACAGGCCGACCAGTTCGCTGGGCAGGTGGAAGCCGGTAATCTGCTCATCACCGCTATCGCTCAGGCTGAAGGTTTTCAGTGCGCCGGAACGCACCGCGAACACCGAATTGAAGGCATCGCCCTGGCGGAATAGGAATTCACCCTTTTTCAGCGGGCGGCCGCGTTTGACGATTTCGTCGAGCGCGTCCATGTCTTCCAGGTTCAGGGACAGCGGCAGGCACAAGCTCGCCAGGCTGCAGTCCTTGCAATGGGCTTGGTGTGGGGTATGCAACTTGATGCTTTCGGACATCGCTGGCGATCCTGGGGTAAACACACAATAGCCGTAAGGTTACAGCAGGGCGCAAGGTAGGGCCACTAAGACGCAAGTCTGATCGAATGTTCAAGTTTTACCCTGTGCGGCCGATAAGCCATGCAGCTTTGAATATCTGCAAGGAGCATTCGTATGCGACTGGAATCGACCCAATTGAGCACCCGCATGAACCTGGCGCTGGAGCGCAAGAGCGCTGTGGCCGAAGGCGTTGTAGAGAGCAGCGAGGCGGATCAGCAGGCGTTTCGCGACAGTCTGCGGGTAAGCCTGTCAGAGCTGGGAAAGGCGCGTTCTGCTGCGGCGCAGAAGAACCGCGATATTGATGAGAGCAGCCTGCCTGACGTGGTCAAGGATCTGCTCAAGAGAATCCGCGAGCTCAAGGCGCAGGTCGAGGCGAAGAAAGCCGAGCTGCAAGAGGTCATGCAGGACCAGAGCCTAGACCCCGAGGCCAAACGCATAAAGATCGAGACGCTGCAGGGCGAGCTGGCCTCGCTGCAGGGCGCCTTGAGCAGCGCCAACGCGACGCTGATCAAGACCCTGCGTGAGCAGGACCTGAGCGATCAGCAGATGCAGGAAGTGGCCAGCCTGGTGATGAAATAAACCCCGGTTTTTACGGTCCGCAGGCTGCTAGATAACCCGGGAAAAACGCTGCTGGTTTAGTTCGCTGAGGTAGCGATCAAACAGCATGCACAGCGAGCGCACCAGCAGGCGTCCCGCAGGCCGCACTTCGATGCCCTGTGTATTCAATTCGATCAATCCATCAATGGCCATCTGCTGCAGTTGCGGCCAGATTTCAGCAAAGTAACTGCGAAAATCGATGGCATAAGCCTGCTCGATATCGGCAAAGCGCAGCTGGAAATGGCAGATCAGCTGCTGAATCACCGCCCGGCGCAGACGGTCGTCGGCGTCGCAATGCAGGCCGCGCAGGGTGGCCAGTTCGCTGTGGTCGAGGCTGTCCTGGTATTTACTCAGGTCGCTGTTGTTCTGGCAGTAGAGATCGCCAATCTGGCTGATCGATGACACCCCGAGGCCGATCAGGTCGCAATGTCCGTGGGTGGTGTAGCCCTGGAAGTTGCGTTGCAGGCTGCCATCTTCCTGGGCGCTGGCCAGTTCGTCGTCGGGCAGGGCGAAGTGATCCATGCCGATATAGCGGTAACCGGCGGCGCTCAGTTGCTCGATGCTGGCCTGCAGCATGGCCAGCTTGTCGCCTGGGCTGGGCAGGTCGCTGGTGTTGATCCGCCGCTGCGGCATAAAGCGCTCCGGCAGGTGGGCGTAGTTGAACAGCGACAGGCGGTCCGGTTGCAGGGCAATCACTTCGGCCACGGTGCGGGCGAAACGCTCCGGGGTTTGCAGCGGCAGGCCGTAGATCAAGTCGATGTTTATCGAGCGGAACTGCAGAGTGCGCGCGGCTTCGACGATGGCGCGGGTTTCTTCCAGGGTCTGCAAGCGATTCACCGCCCGCTGTACGGCCGGGTCTAGGTCTTGCACGCCCAGGCTGACGCGGTTGAAACCCAGCTCGCGGAGCAGGCCCATGGTCGACCAGTCAGCTTCGCGCGGGTCGATCTCGATGCTGTAGTCGCCGGTGTCGTCATCCAGCAAGTTGAAGTGCTGGCGCAGGTGGCCCATCAGGTGGCGCAGTTCATCGTGGCTGAGAAAGGTCGGTGTGCCGCCGCCGAAGTGCAGTTGCTCGACTTTCTGCTGCGGGTCGAGGTGGCGGCTGATGATCTCGATTTCACGTTCGAGCTTTTCCAGATAGGGCTGGGCGCGGCCGCGATCCTTGGTGATCACCTTGTTGCAGGCGCAGTAGTAGCAGATGTGTGCGCAGAACGGGATGTGCACATACAGCGACAGTGGCTTCAGGGCTTTGCGGCTGTCGCGCAGGGCATGCAGCAGGTCGAACTGACTCACGCGCTCATGAAACTGCACGGCGGTTGGGTAGGAGGTGTAGCGCGGGCCGGCTTGGTCGTAGCGGCGGATCAGAGTGCTGTCCCACTGGATGGCATTGAGCATGCGGGTATTCCCGGTTTGGCTTTCAATACCGGGGAGTCTAAGAGCGCTGCGCCTGAGGTGTTTTGACCTGTATCAAGCGCCCTCTTATCGCTTAGCAGACCTTTGAATAACGACCTGCGTTGCCACCGCAGCGTTAAACACAGGCCCCAAAAGCTCATTTACAGCTCGTAAACTCCGCTTTTGTACCTGTTTTTGCCTTGCGCTGGCGACCTCGCCTACGTTTTCAACGGCTTGCTAGTGACCCATCAGCCAGTGCTGGTGCGGGCCGGGCATTGTCCACAGGCCGAACAGGATTACCAGAATCCCACCGGCCATGCGCACGCCTTGCTTGCGCAGCAGGGCGGTCAGGCGCTCGGCTGCCATGCCGGTGGCCAGCAGCACCGGCAGGGTGCCGAGGCCGAAGGCAAACATCAGTGCTGCGCTGCTCAACGCATTGCCCTGGCTCGCGGCCCACAGCAGGGTGCTGTAGACCAGGCCGCAGGGCAGCCAGCCCCACAGACTGCCGAGTATCAGAGCACGGGGCAGGCTGGTGACCGGCATAAAGCGTCGGGTCAGCGGCTGGATATACCGCCACAGGCCTCGGCCGAGGGCTTCGATGCGGGTCAGACCGCTCCACCAACCAGCCAGGTACAGGCCCATGGCAATCAGCAGCAGCGCTGCAATCACACGTAAACCCATGACCAGCGGGCTATTGGCGACTGCCCAGCCTGCCAAACCGAGCAGCAGGCCGGCCAGGCTGTAGCTGAAGATGCGCCCCAGGTTATAGGCAAGCAGCAGCTGAAAACGCTGGGCGCGTCGCTCGGGTGGGATGGCCAGGGTCAGGGCGCCCATCAGACCGCCGCACATGCCCAGGCAATGGCCGCCACCGAGCAGGCCGAGAATCAGTGCCGAAACCAATAGCGGCAGCAGCTCAAGCACCGGGCTTGTCTCCTGCTTCCTTGGATTGCTCCTCTTGTTGCACCTGGCTGACCGCAGCCTGGTGCTTGGGGTCTTCGTCGTCGAACAGGATGCTGTGGGCCGGGCCGTCGAGGTCGTCGTACTGACCGCTGTCCACCGCCCAGAAGAACAGCCAGATGGCAAAAGCTACCAAGGCGATGGCGACCGGGATCAGGATATAGAGGGCGGGCATGGCTTAGTGGCTCCGGCGCAAGAATTGCCGCAGATTGAGGCTGGCAACTGGGAAGAGTCTGTCCGGGCTGCGACCGGTCAGCGCGACGAAGGCAAACAGAGCATTAAGGAAAAGCATGATCAGAGTGTCCGGCAAACTGTCAGTAAATAGGCCGCTGAGCGTGCTCTGCTGGCTGATCAGCGCGGCGGCGAAATGGTAGGCCATAAACAGCTGCTGGCTGAGCAAAGCTACGGCCAGTAAACGCACCCACCAGACAACCTTGCTAGTCACGTTATTTCGCATAAGACCTCGCCGAGCGTTTTAGTGGGCTGTTTGACAGCTTACTGCCGGGGCAGGCGAGTCAGGCGCAGAGCGTTGACAACCACCAGCAGCGAACTGACCGACATACCCAGCGCCGCCCAGATCGGAGTAATCCAACCGATGGCGGCAAAGGGCAGCACCAAGCCATTGTACAGGCTGGCCCAGGTGAGGTTCTCGATGATGATGCGGCGGGTTCGTTGCGCCATGTGTAGAGCCTGAACCAGGCTACTCAGGCGGTTGGACAGCAGCACGGCATCGGCACTGGTTTTCGCCAGATCCGTGGCGCTGCCCATGGCCACGCTGATATCGGCGGCGGCCAGGACGGGTACATCATTGACCCCATCACCCAGCATCAACACGCGGCGGCCATGGCTATGCAGCTGTTTCAGCACGTCCAGTTTGGCATCCGGGGTGAGGCCGCCACGGGCATCGTCAATGCCCAGCTGGCGTGCCACTTCGCCGACCATGGGCGAGCTGTCGCCGGACAGCAGCATGATCTGCCAGCCTTTGGCTTTGGCCATCTCGATCAGTTGCGGCGCGTCGTCGCGCAGGCGGTCATCCAGTACGAACCAAGCCAGCGGGCCCTGTTCATCACCCAGCAGCAGCCATTGGCCGTGTTCACCGCTAATCGCAGGGGCGGGTTGAGTGCTAAGTTCGCAGACAAAGTTGGCCTCGCCGATGCGCAGTATTCGGCCGCCAACGCGCCCTTGTAGGCCCAAACCCGGATGGCTGTCGACCGCTTCTGCGGCTTCCGGGGCTTGGCCGAAGGCGCGGGCAATCGGGTGTTCGGAACGATTTTCCAGGGCGGCGGCCAGGGCCAGGCAGGCGTCGGCATCCAGCTCGCGCAGCGGGTGGATGGCGCTAAGGGTCAGGCGACCTTCGGTCAGGGTGCCGGTTTTATCCAGCACCAGGGTGTCGATCTGATTCAGGCCTTCGAGTACGTGGCCACGAGTCAGCAGCATGCCCAGTTTATGTAACGAGCCGGTCGCCGCAGTCAGGGCTGTGGGGGTGGCCAGGGCCAGCGCGCAAGGACAAGTGGCGACCAGCAGGGCCAGCACGATCCAGAATGCACGCGAGGGGTCGAGTTGCCACCAGACCATACCGACGATAGCGGCTGTCACCAGTACGATCAGCAGGAACCATTGCGCGACCTGATCAGCCAATACCGCCAGACGCGGTTTATCGTTCTGCGCGCGCTCCAGCAGGCGAACGATGGCCGACAGCCGCGTGGCATCACCGAGGGCCTGCACTTCAACCTGCAACGGGCCTTCGACATTCAGCGTGCCGGCAGTGACGGCATCGTCGACGTTACGCGGCTGCGGCAGGTATTCGCCGGTGAGCAGTGATTCATCGACGCTCGATTGGCCCTCAACAATGCGCCCGTCGGCGGGCAGCAGGGCACCGGGCGGCACCAGCACCTGATCACCAACGTGCAATTCGCTGAGCAGAATGCGCTGGCTCTGGCCGTCTGCATCCAGACGCAGGCAGGAGGCCGGTAGCAGATTGACCAGTTGCGCCGTGGCGGCGGCCGTGCGCTCGCGTGCGCGGCGCTCCAGGTAGCGGCCGGCCAGGAGAAACAGGGCAAACATGCCCACTGCATCGAAATACAACTCGCCCTGGCCGGTCACCGTCGACCAGATACCGGCGATATAGGCGCCGCCAATCGCCAGGGATACCGATACATCCATGGTCAGGTGGCGGGTGCGCAGGTCGCGCAGTGCTCCACGGAAGAACTGGCCACAGCAGTAAAAGACAATCGGCGTGGTGAGAAACAGGCTGACCCAGCGCAGAATCTTGTCCAGCTCTGGGCTGAGGTCGATATTGAATTCCGGCCAGGTGGCCATGGTCGCCATCATCACCTGCATCCACAGCATGCCGGCCACGCCTAGCTCGCGCATGGCGCGGCGGTTTTCGCGCTGCAGCTGTTCGGCGGCGGCATCAGCCTGCCAGGGGTGGGCGGCGTAGCCGATCTTGCGCAGGGCCTTGAGCAGGCTGCTGAGTGGCAGTTGGCTGTCGGCCCAGCGCACTTGCAGGCGGTGATTGGACAGGTTGAGGTGCGCCTCGCTAACGCCGGGCAGGGTACGCAGGTGTTTCTCGATCAGCCAGCCACAGGCCGCGCAGCTGATGCCTTCGATCAGTAGACAGGTTTCGCTGAGTTCGCCGTCATGCTCGACAAAGGGTTGCTGCACATCGCTGCGGTCATACAGCGTCAGCTCATCGGGCAGCGCCTGGGGCAGGCTCTGCGGGTTAGTGGCGCTTTCGCTGCGGTGCTTGTAGTAGTGCTCCAGGCCGCCGCTGACGATGGCTTCGGCCACTGCTTGGCAGCCCGGGCAGCACATCTCGCGGGTTGCGCCCAGTATCTGGGCCTGGAAACGGCTGCCAGCAGGAACCGGCAGGCCACAGTGATAGCAGGGAGTCGGGCTGGCCATCGGTGCGCTTATTGAGCATCCCCGAGGAGAATGTTCTGTCCGCTCTGCACGTTTTCTTCTTCAAACAGGCGCCAGTCCTTGCCTCCTTCCTGGCCGATTAGCTCGACAAAGCGGCGACCTTCGACGGCATCGATCATCTGTCCGCTGTAACTGCCATCAGCCTGTGGCTGCAGAATCACCCGGCGGTCGCGCTCCGGCTGAGTCGGCGAGATCAGGTTGAGCACCAGCTGCTGCGGGCGGCTGTTGCCGCTCAGCTGCAGGGTGGCGGTGCCGTTGTCATCGTTGAGCAGCAGGCTGGCGTGCAGTTTGAGGCGGATGGCGTGGTTTTCCCGCTCCAGGGACTGGTTGATGCCTTTGCCGACGTCGTAATAATCATCGGAGATCAGCCCTGGCGGGTTCTTCGCGGCGATGGTCAGCAGGGTCAGCCCCTGCACCACTGAATAGGCCAGCAGGCCAATCAGGAACCAGGGCCAGAATTGCTTGTACCAGGGCTTGATGATCTCGGCGTTCTTTTCAGCTATGGGCTCAATCATGGTCTTCTCTAATCAGCGCACGCTGGGGCCGATAAAGCGGCTGGCGGCGTCGGTTTTGATGCTTGGGTCATCCACCGCGTGTAGGCGGAAGCTAATTTCATTGGCGCTCGAAGGGAGTTTTTCCGGCTCGATGGACAGCTCTACGGGCAGCGAGAGAACTTCGCCTGCATCGGCTTTGATCACGCGCTTGCCTTCATAAACCAGGTCATCAAGGCCGTCAGCTTCGATCTCATAGGTCACAGCATGCTGGGCCTTGTTCATGATCTTCAGGGTGTAGACGTTCTCGATCCGGCCTTCTTCGTTCTCCCGGTAGAGCACGCGGTCCTTGAGCACATCCAGTTCCACCAGCGAGCGGTCGGCAACTGCCCAGGCAAATACGCAGAACATCGCGACCAGAGCTACGGCGTAACCAATCAGGCGTGGTCTAACCAGGTGGGTCTTCTGCCCGGAGAGGTTGTGTTCGGTGGTGTAGCTGATCAGCCCTTTCGGGTAATTCATCTTATCCATGATGCTGTCGCAGGCGTCGATGCAGGCGGCGCAGCCGATGCACTCGATCTGCAAGCCGTCGCGGATGTCGATGCCGGTGGGGCAGACGTGCACGCACATTTTGCAGTCGATGCAGTCGCCCAGGCCTTCAGCCTTGTAGTCGGCATCGCGCTTGCGTGGGCCGCGGTGTTCGCCGCGACGCGGGTCATAGGACACGATCAGGGTGTCCTGGTCGAACATCACGCTCTGAAAACGCGCGTAGGGGCACATGTAAATGCACACCTGCTCACGCAGGTAGCCGGCGTTGCCGTAGGTGGCGAGGGTAAAGAAGCCGACCCAGAATAGTGCCCAGCCGCCAGCTTGCAGGGTGAATAGCTCGGGGATCAGTTCGCGAATCGGGGTGAAGTAGCCGACAAAGGTAATCGCGGTGACCAGTGATACGCCGACCCAGATGCCGTGCTTGGCCAGCTTGCGCAGAAATTTCTGCGTGGTCATCGGTGCCTTGTCGAGCTTCATACGCTGGTTGCGATCACCTTCGGTGACCTTTTCCGCCCACATAAACACCCAGGTGAACACACTTTGTGGGCAGGTGTAACCGCACCACACGCGGCCGGCGAACACGGTGATAAAGAACAGGCCGAAGGCGGCGATTATCAACAGCGCCGAGAGCAGAACGAAATCCTGCGGCCAGTAGGTGGAGCCGAAAATATAGAACTTGCGCTCCGGCAGGTTCCACCAGACGGCCTGACGGCCATTCCAGGTCAACCATACGGTGCCGAAGTACAACAGGAAGAGGGCTGCGCCACCGAGCATACGCAAGTTGCGGAAAATGCCGGTGAAGGAGCGGGTGTAGATTTTTTCGCGGTTGGCGTACAGGTCAACAACTTCGACCTTGGCCGGGGCAGGGGTGACGTCTTTAACTGGAATCTGTGCGCTCATCAGTTCGTACCACGGCGGTTGATTGGCTGCCCTGGTCGATACGTGCCGGCCGGGGTCATACGGGCTCTTGCGCTATGGTACGCCTGACGATTGCCCAACAGGTGCGACCTGCGGTCGCGCCTGCCGGGCAGGAGAATTACTTCTCGGTTTTTGCGTGCGACAGGCTGTACACGTAAGCCGCCAGCAGATGCACCTTATCATTGCCCAGGAAGTCAGCCTGGGCTGGCATCTTGCCGTTACGGCCATAGCGCAAAGTTTGTTGTACCTGAGCGAAACTGGAGCCGTAGAGCCAGATTTTGTCAGTCAGGTTGGGTGCGCCCATGGCCTGTTGGCCCTTAGCTTCAGCGCCATGACAGACTGCACAATTGGTCGCGAAGATGTTTTGACCTGCGGCAAGATCAACCGCGATACCTTCAGGGTTTTTCAAACCGGACAAGCTACGGATGTAGCCGGCAACGTTGCGGATGCCTTCTTCGCCGATGCTGTCTTTCCACGCTGGCATAGCTGCCTGACGGCCGCCCATGATGGTGGTCTTGATGGTTTCTGGCTCGCCGCCATACAGCCAGTCGTTGTCGGTCAGGTTCGGGAAACCATAGGCACCCTTGGCGTCAGAACCGTGGCAGACCGAGCAGTTGGAAGCAAATAGGCGACCGCCCATTTTCAGCGCTTTCTCGTCCTGGGCCACTTGTTCAATCGGCATGGCTGCGTACTTGGCGAAGATCGGGCCATATTGGCCTTCAGCCTTGGCCATTTCCTTTTCCCACTGGTGCACACCCGTCCAGCCTGCATTGCGCTCTGCATCACCGGCAATTTGGATATTGGTGGCGAAGGGCGTTTTTGCCTCGGTATCGAGGTAGTCATAGCCCGGTAGCAGCCCCTTCCAGTTACCCAGGCCCGGGTAGAGCGCTAGGTAGCCGAGGGCAAAGATGATGGTGCTGATAAACAGCATGAACCACCACTTGGGCAGCGGGTTATCGAACTCTTCGATACCGTCGAAGGAATGGCCGACGGTTTCTTCGGTGGTTTCTTCGCGCTGGCCCTTGCGGGTGCCGAAGATCAGCCAGGTCAGGGCAAAGATGGTGCCCAGAGACAGAATGGTTACGTACCAACTCCAGAACGTGGTCATTGGTTATTGCTCCTGGAAGATTGCTCGTCACGCTCATTGGGTTTGGGATCGTCGGCGAAGGGCAGGTTAGCAGCCTCGTCGAAGCTGGATTTACGCTTGCTGCTGTAGGCCCAGAGCACCACGCTAATAAAAGCGATGAACACCACTGCTGTGCCTATGCCGCGAATCATCCCGATATCCATAGTGCGTTACCGTTTGTTCTTGATGGATGTGCCGAGAACCTGCAGGTACGCAACCAGTGCGTCCATTTCGGTCTTGCCCTTTACTGCGTCCTTGGCCCCAGCGATGTCTTCATCGGTGTAAGGGATGCCAAAACCACGCATGACTTCCATCTTCTTGGCGGTGTCCTTGCCGTCGAGTTTGTGCTCGACCAGCCAAGGGTATGCCGGCATCTTCGACTCAGGCACTACGTTGCGCGGGTTGTACAGGTGCGCACGCTGCCATTCATCCGAGTAACGACCGCCAACCCGAGCAAGGTCCGGACCGGTACGCTTGGAACCCCACAGGAACGGATGGTCCCAAACGCTTTCACCGGCAACCGAGTAGTGGCCATAGCGTTCGGTTTCAGCACGGAACGGACGGATCATCTGCGAGTGGCAGCCGACACAGCCGTTGGCGATGTAGACATCGCGGCCTTCCAGTTGCAGCGCGGTGTAAGGCTTGAGGCCTTCCACCGGCTCGTTGGTAACGTCCTGGAAAAACAGCGGAACGATTTGAGTCAGGCCGCCGATGCTGACGGCCAGAACCATCAGCAGCGCCATCAGGCCAATATTCTTCTCAAGGATTTCGTGTTTCATCAGTGCGCTACTCCGGCAGGAATCTGTGCAGCCGCTTCGTATTCCGAAGCCTTGGCGGCACGCACGGTGCGGTAGGTGTTGTACGCCATCAGCAGCATGCCGGCGACGAAGAATGCACCGCCAATCATGCGCACCACATAACCTGGGTGGCTGGCTTCCAGCGCTTCAACGAAGGAGTAGGTGAGGGTGCCGTCTTCGTTGACTGCACGCCACATCAGGCCCTGGGTGATGCCGTTGACCCACATCGAGGCGATGTACAGCACGGTACCGATGGTGGCCAGCCAGAAGTGCGCGTTGATCAGGCCAACGCTGTGCATCTGTGGGCGACCAAAGACCTTAGGCAGCAGGTGGTACAGCGCGCCGATGGAGATCATCGCTACCCAGCCGAGAGCGCCGGCATGTACGTGGCCGATGGTCCAGTCAGTATAGTGAGACAGCGCGTTGACGGTCTTGATCGCCATCATCGGGCCTTCGAAGGTCGACATGCCGTAGAACGCCAGGGATACGACCAGGAAGCGCAGGATTGGGTCGGTGCGCAGCTTATGCCAGGCGCCCGACAGGCTCATCATGCCGTTGATCATGCCGCCCCAGCTTGGTGCCAGCAGGATGATCGACATCGCCATGCCAAGGGACTGTGCCCAATCCGGCAGTGCGGTGTAGTGCAGGTGGTGCGGACCGGCCCAGATGTACAGGGTGATCAGCGCCCAGAAGTGCACGATGGACAGGCGGTAGGAGTAGATCGGACGCTCGGCCTGCTTGGGTACGAAGTAGTACATCATCCCCAGGAAACCGGTGGTCAGGAAGAAGCCTACCGCGTTGTGGCCGTACCACCACTGGATCATCGCGTCAGTCGCACCGGCGTAGGCCGAGTAGGACTTGAACAGGCTCACCGGAACGGCCGCGCTGTTGACGATGTGCAGCATCGCGGTCACCAGGATGAAGGCACCGTAGAACCAGTTGCCGACATAGATGTGTTTGGTCTGGCGCTTGACGATAGTGCCGAAGAACAC
>JAHJXZ010000096.1 GCA_018827205.1 Gammaproteobacteria bacterium
AACAGCAGTGGTTTTAGTCGACGCGCCCGGCAAGACCTTCTCCTTGAGCGGAATGCGTGAATTATGCTGGCTAGCCCTGCGGGCGGTAAACCCGCGAAAGGGGAATAGATCACAGAACGTCCGCTGTAAATCCAATACCCACCCTTAGGCTAGCGCGTATCAGAATAATGCGCCTGCGACTGATTATCGGCGGAGCGTGGAAAAACCTAACGCACGGGTGCCAGTTCGTGACCGCAGGCCAGGCAATGGCTCAACCACTCACCGAGAAACAGGTTGAGCTGAGTCTTCTCATCCGGCTGGTGCATGGCGGCATTGGGATAGGGATAGATGCCGTGGAAGCGCCGGGCACTTTGCGTACCTACCACCTCGGCCATGCGCGCATCGTGGTAGACCCGCACTTCCAGACGCGGCACCGGCAGCCAGGACAGGCTGTGTTCCTGGCGCACCTCGATGGTCGAGGTATAGGGGCAGGTTTCCAGCACCTCGAGGGCCAGCACGCCAAGCAGGTGCTCGCCTTGGCTGAGGGCCACACGGCGGATGTGCTGACGCCCACGCGCATCGTTGCGCATGTCTGGCAATAACTGCAGCAGGCGCACATAGTTGAGTTCGCAAGCAGCCTGCAGCTCGACCAGGTCGACCCGATAGCGCTCGCGCAGCAGATTCACGACCACAGCCCCCGCACTTCGGCGCGGTTCAGCGCCAGCCACTGCAGGGCAATGATGCTGGCGGCATTGTCGATGCGACCGTCTTTCAGCGCATCCAAGGCATCCTCCAACGGCCAGACGTGCACGCGAATATCTTCGCCCTCTTCCACCAGACCATGTACGCCGCCCGCGCCTTCACTGTCGCAACGGCCGATGAACAAATGCACACGCTCATCCGAACCGCCTGGTGACGGGTAGTACTGGGTAATCGGCCACAGCGAACTCAGCGGCAGATTGGCTTCCTCCAGCGCCTCGCGGCGGGCCACTTCCTCTGGCTGTTCATCCTTGTCGATCAAGCCGGCGACCAGTTCCAGCAGCCAGGGGTTGGCACTTTTATCCAGCGCACCGACGCGGAACTGCTCGATCAGCACCACACAATCGCGCTGCGGGTCATAGGGCAACACACATACGGCATCGTGGCGCACGAATAATTCGCGGCTCAGCTCCGGGCCCATATCACCGGCAAACTGGCGATGGCGCAAACGCAACCGATCGAGCTTGTAGAAGCCGCTAAAGCAGGCCTCACGCTCCAGCACTTGCACATCCTCTTGAGCATTCATTGCGGACTCCAACACTCCGTACAACGGTTCGCAGCGGCTGACCTGAGCGATCAGCGTGTTCGCCACAGCTTACACGTTGACCACTCAGCACTGACAAGCTGTCACCACGACCGTTCGGCTAACAGGCTTGGTTTTATACCGCGAGCATGACGACCGCCCACCGCTTCAACGGATCACCGCCTCGCGGTTACGACTCAGCAGCCCCAGCAGTAACTGTAGCCCCGCAGCCAGCAGGAACGCCGGCAGGGTGGCACCTATTTGCGGCCAGTAATGGCTGAGCAGGTGATACACCACCGCACCGCAGCCCCACGCCAGCAAGGTATCCACGCGCAAGTTGCAGACGGGGGCCAGCTCGGCACGCCGACGGCGCAGGATAAAGTGGTCAACCAATACCACGCCAAACAGCGGCGCAAAAACTGAACCGATCAGCAGCAGGAAATTCTGATACTCGGCCAACGGTGCCAGCCAGGCGATCAGGGTGCACAGTACACCAATGGTCAGGGCTAACTGCCCAACCCGAAGCGGCAACACAATACCGGCCGACACCGCCGCCGAATGGATGTCCGCGAAAGCGTTTTCCGATTCGTCCAGCAAAATCAGCAGCAGCGGAATACCCAGACCGGCACCCGCTAGCGCCAACAGCAGCGCATTGGCCTCAGCCCCAGTAGCAAAGGCCAGGGTGTAAGCCACACCCAGGCTCATCAACCAGACATTACCGAGGAAGAACCCCAGCGCAGTGCCGCCAAACACCCGCGCAGCGCTGCGACCGAAGCGCGAGTAGTCGGCAATCAGTGGCAACCACGACAGCGGCATGGCAATGGCGATGTCAAAACCCAGGGCAAATGGCATCGAACCATCCCCGGCACGTGCCCAGAGGCTTGCCAGATCCGTTTTATCGAACAGGTTCCAGGTGAGCCACACGCAGGCCCCCAGCAGCAGCCAGATACCCCATTTACGCAACACCTTGCGCACGAAGGTCAGCGGCCCGGCGACTGCCAGCAGGGTCGCCAGCGCGCCAAAGAACAGTGTCCAGATCAGCGGATTACTCCACGCGGATCCGGCCCCAAACGCACGCTCGGCCAGTACGCCTGCGGCATCACGCATCACAATGATCTCGAAGGCGCCCCAGCCAATCAATTGCAGCACATTCAGCAAGGCCGGCAGCAGTGCGCCTTTGCTGCCCAGGCTAAGCTTCAGGGCCGCCATGCTCGAACGACCGGTATCGCTACCGATCACCGCCACCGCCCCGAGCAAGAGCACACCCACGGCTGTGCCGCAGGCAATTGCCAGCAGTGCGCCACTCATGCCCAACCCTGGCGCCAGTAAAGCACCCAGCTGCAAGACCATCAGGCCAATGCCGAGGGAAAACCACAGGGAGAACATGTCCCGCGCACCCAGCACGCGCTGGTCGCTGGCCACACTTTGGTGTGGGGAATAGGTGTGGTTAGTGATCACGGTAATAGCCACCTCAGAAAATTAAAAACCACCCAGGGCATGCCGTGGGTGGTGTTCGATCAAGCCGACTCGAAGTCTTAGACCTTGTGGTACAGCTCACTGCCCTGGGATTTGAACTCGGCCGCCTTGGCCTGCATGCCCAGCTCAGCCTCATCCAGTTCCAGCGCGGCGATACGCTGTTCTTCGGCGTAGACCCGTACCTCCTGGGTGATCTTCATTGAGCAGAACTTCGGCCCACACATCGAACAGAAATGCGCGACCTTGGCCGAATCCTTGGGCAGGGTTTCATCGTGGTACGAACGCGCGGTGTCCGGGTCGAGGCCGAGGTTGAACTGGTCTTCCCAACGGAATTCAAAGCGCGCCTTGCTCAGTGCGTTGTCACGAATCTGTGCGCCAGGATGGCCCTTGGCCAAGTCCGCAGCATGGGCGGCGATCTTGTAGGTGATGATGCCGGTCTTCACGTCATCTTTGTTCGGCAGGCCAAGGTGCTCCTTGGGCGTGACGTAGCAGAGCATGGCGCAACCGAACCAGCCGATCATCGCCGCACCAATGCCGCTGGTGATGTGGTCGTAACCCGGCGCAATGTCAGTGGTCAGCGGGCCGAGGGTGTAGAATGGCGCCTCGTCACAGCACTCCAGCTGCTTGTCCATGTTCTCTTTGATCAGCTGCATCGGCACGTGGCCAGGGCCTTCGATCATGGTCTGTACGTCGTGCTTCCAGGCGATTTTGGTCAGCTCGCCGAGGGTTTCCAGCTCGCCGAACTGCGCTTCATCGTTGGCGTCGGCAATCGAGCCCGGACGCAGGCCATCGCCCAGCGAGAAGCTGACGTCGTAGGCCTTCATGATTTCGCAGATTTCCTCGAAGTGCGTGTAGAGGAAATTTTCCTTGTGGTGGGCCAGGCACCACTTGGCCAGGATGCTGCCGCCGCGGCTGACGATGCCGGTGACGCGCCTGGCCGTGAGCGGCACGTAGCGCAGCAGC
>JAHJXZ010000097.1 GCA_018827205.1 Gammaproteobacteria bacterium
CGCTCAGTGCGCTGTGCCTGGGTCTGGTGCTTGGCTTGCTCGGCGCTCTCGCCAAGACCTCCCCGTACAAGCCGCTGCAATGGCTTGGCGGTACGTATTCGACCATCGTGCGCGGCATTCCCGAGCTGCTCTGGGTATTGCTGATCTATTTCGGCACCGTGCAACTGATGCGCAACCTGGCAGACCTGCTCGGCATCGAAAGCCTTGAGCTGAACGCCTTCGCCGCCGGCACCATCGCCCTCGGCATCTGCTTCGGCGCGTACGCCACCGAGGTGTTTCGCGGCGCGATTCTGGCGATACCCAAGGGCCACCGCGAAGCCGGCCAAGCTCTGGGCATGTCCAAGCCACGGATCTTCTGGCGGCTGATCCTGCCGCAGATGTGGCGCATCGCCCTGCCCGGCCTAGGCAACCTGTTTATGATCCTGATGAAGGACACCGCGCTAGTCTCGGTGATCGGCCTGGAAGAAATCATGCGCCGCTCGCAAATCGCCGTGACCGCCAGCAAAGAACCCTTCACCTTTTATATGGTGGCGGCCTTTATCTACCTGGGCCTGACCGTCCTGGCAATGATTGGCATGCACTTCCTGGAAAAACGCTCCAGTCGTGGCTTTGTCAGGAGCGCGTCATGAGAAAGACCTCTGAAATAGCCGCCTGGTCGATTGCCCTTGCGCTTATTGCCTATGCCCTCTGGGGAGGCCTAACCGCCCTCAACTGGGACGTGATCATCAAATGGCTGCCGCGCCTGTCTGAAGGCGCCATGCTGACTCTGGAACTGGTGGCCATCGCGGTTCTCGCCGGACTGATTCTCGCCCTGCCCATGGGCATCGCCCGTGCCTCGCGGCATTGGTATGTGCGTGCCCTGCCCTACGGCTACATCTTCTTTTTCCGTGGTACGCCGCTGCTGGTGCAGCTGTTCCTGGTCTATTACGGCCTGGCACAGTTCGATGCAGTGCGCGAAGGCCCGCTCTGGCCATACCTGCGCTCCCCGTACTGGTGCGCGGTGCTGACCATGACCATGCACACCGCCGCCTATATCGCCGAGATTTTACGTGGCGCCATTCAAGCCGTGCCGCCGGGCGAGATCGAAGCCGCGCGCGCACTGGGCATGTCGCGGGCCAAGACCATGTTCTATATCGTCCTGCCTCGGGCGGCGCGTATCGGTCTACCGGCCTACAGCAACGAAGTGATCCTGATGCTCAAGGCCAGCGCCCTGGCCAGCACTGTGACCTTGCTGGAACTGACGGGTATGGCCCGCACCATCATCGCCCGCACCTACCTGCCAGTGGAGATCTTCTTCGCAGCCGGGATGTTCTACCTGCTGATCGCCTTCCTGCTGGTGCGCGGCTTCAAGCTGCTGGAACGCTGGCTGCGCGTCGACGCCTGCCAGGGCCGCTGATTGCCTGAGGGCTCGCGCCCTCAGGTACAACCCATCATGCCGACCACCACTCCCGCCCCGATTCTGCAAGACGCGGCCCTGTTGCAGCGCTTTCAGGCACTCGACAGCTTCCTCATCCAGCATCAAGCACTGTGGCGCCCACGGCCCTTTGTGCATTACCCGGCACTGCCCTGGGAAACCAACCACCCACAGCTGGCAACCTGGCTCCGAGCACAAAGCCTGGAGCATGCCGAAGCCGCACATAACCAGCCACATCTGCTGCAAGCACCCGCGCCCTTCCCGCAACTGGCCGCTCAGGCTTACGACCTGAGCCAGATTGGAGAGCTGCAACAATCACCTGCGCAGCTGCTACCCGCGCGCTTTAGCAGCGATGTGCCGGGGCGCAAGTGGCAGCAGATCGTCGCCTTCGCCCGCAGCCTGAGCTTTACCCAGACACCGCAACACTGGCTGGACTGGTGCGCAGGCAAAGGCCACCTAGGCCGTATGCTCGCGCATGGCGGCGGCAGCCTGACTTGCCTGGAGTACGACTCGCAGCTGGTCAGCAGCGGCCAGCAACTTAGCCATAAGCTCGGCATCCACGCCGCCCATATCGAACAGGATGTACTGGCAGACGACGCAATAGCCCAGATACAAGCACAGCACACGCCCGTCGCGCTGCATGCCTGTGGCGAGCTGCACACGCGCCTGCTGCATCTGGCCAGCCAGGCCGGCTGCCCACAACTTGCCGTGGCGCCTTGCTGCTACAACCGCATCAGCACAGCGACCTATCAGCCACTGTCGGCTAGCGCCCAGGCTTCAACACTGCAACTTTCCATCGACGATCTCGGCTTGCCACTGAGCGAAACCGTCACTGCCGGCGCGCGAGTACGCCGCCAGCGCGACCAATCCATGGCCAGACGCCTGGCCTTCGACCTGCTGCAGCGCCACCTGCGTGGCATCGATGAATACCTTCCAACCCCATCTCTACCCGCGACCTGGCTGGACAAGCCCTTTGCCGATTACTGCAAAGACCTCGCCGTACTCAAACAACTGCCCGCGCCAGGCGCAGAGGATTGGTCAAAGCTGGAGCAACAGGGCTGGCAGCGCCTGAGCGAGGTGCGCAACCTGGAACTGCTGCGCGGCCTGTTCCGCCGCCCACTGGAACTTTGGCTGCTACTGGACCGTGGCCTCTACCTGCAAGAACAAGACTACAACGTGCGCCTCGGCACCTTCTGCAGCCACCAACAAAGCCCGCGAAACCTGCTGCTGCTGGCCGAACGTCAGTGAAAGTTTCCCACAGCATCTGTGGATAACTCTGTTGACAGAATCTGAGCAAACCACGCAAACGCCCGCCGCTGCTGTATATCTCTAACCTGTACATTTTTTAATCTTAGAATATATCTCTTAAAAACAGACACTTAGCCAATACCGCGAACCAACGCACAAAGTCTGCGCACGCTCGTACCAGGTGCCCTGCATATGTGCATAACGATTTTGCTGCTGATAACAATGCCTGCGCAGAACTACGCTCAGACGGCTTTACTCCGCCGAATGAATGGATATAATGGCGACCCTGAAATGCCGGTATAGCTCAGCTGGTAGAGCAACTGACTTGTAATCAGTAGGTCCCGAGTTCGATTCTTGGTGCCGGCACCATATAAAAAAAGCCCCGCAGCGATGCGGGGCTTTTTTGTTTCGGCGGTTTCACTCCAGAACTCACACCAACTCAGGCACCTTGGCGATTACAGGCAGCTGTAAATAGCGCATAACGTCGGTGTCCGACTTTAGGCTGTCGTCCAGAAACTCCACGACGAATGCCAAGCCAACACCGCCGATCAGGCCCACAACAAGCACGCCCAACAGTACCAGCCAGAGCTTGGGGCTAACCGGACGATTGCTGACAGTGGCCCAGTTGACCACCGATACGTTACCGATCTTGGCTGCAGCCTGCGCCGAGAGGAAGCGCGTCTCTTCAGTTTTCTCCAGATACAGCTGACGTGTTTCGCGCAGGACTTGTAGTTGCTGCACCAGATGTTTGTATTCAGCTTCCTGACCGTTCAGATCAGCCATACGCGCCTGGGTTTCCTGCTCAAGCTGCAGCCAGTTCTCCAGTGCCTGGCGATAGCCGGCTAGCAGGGCTTCGTGTTGCATCAGGTCATCACGCAAACGTGCATGCAGCGGGTTGATGCCGCGCTCTGACGAGGTGTATCGCTGCCCTTCCTGACTTTTCAAGAGGCGATTCACCACCGCGATTTCCTCGCGCAGAGAGCGCAGACGCGGGTCATTCTCAGAAAAACGCTGAGCAATATCGGCCTCTTGGCGCTGCAAGTCCGCCAGCTGTTTGCTCAGTTCGCTAATGGCATAACCGTTGGACGTTTCCGCGCCGCTCAACTGCGTCGTCGCTGGCACCGAGGCCAATTGTGAACGAATGACCTCAATCTGGCGCTCGGACTGGCTGACAGAAACTTTAAAGCTGTCGATATGCTTGCGCACTTCGTCGATGCGTTCGATTTGCTGGCTGCGCTGCTTGTCCACATCGACAATCTGTTTATCGGTACGGAAACGGTTCACGGCTTTTTCGGTTTCCGCCAACTGACTGTCCAATTGCGTTAACTGTTCGGTAAAGAACCCCGCTTGCTCGCGCTGATAGATCCGTACGCGCTCGGTGAGGTACTGGCGCACCAATTCATTGACGCCCAGCATCGCCGACTCCGGCGACTTGCTACGCAGCGAGACCTCGATGATGTTGGAGCTTTTCAGGGCCTGAGCGTTGAGGTCCTTCAGAAAGCGATTCACCGCCTGGCCTTCCAGGGTGCGGTCACTGGAAAGCGGGAAGAAGTAGTCCTCCAGGCCGCGATAGATATCACGCCCCAATTGCAGCACCCCTTTGGGGGTGTACCAGGGGTGCTCCACATCAATCCCCGGAAACAGCCGCTGGGGCGTCACCTGGGACACCACCTTCTGCGCCAGATCACCACTGGTCAGGATGCTCGACTCTGAATGCAGCTGCTCTTCGCGCACAACTGACATCATCGGCGTGCGGAACTGACTGGTTGCCAGTACAGGCATGTAGATGTCTTCCTGGCCGATTCTCACCAGCAGGCGTGCGGTGGACTCATAAGTCGGCGCAATCAACTTGAGACCGGCAAAGCCCCCGAGCAACGCCGCCAGGAAGAAACACGCAACAACCAGCTTGCGCTTGAAAAGAATATTAAGGACGTCACGAATGGTCATGGGGCATTTACCTGCATAGCTTTGCGGCGAAAGTCTTCGGCAGCTGGACGCTGACTGCCGTCGGCACGATAGAGTCCAAAGGAGCCCAGGCCATCCGGCGATGGGTAGTCCTCCAAGGCAAACCAGTAGATGCGCTGTACGTTGGCCGCTAGATCACCACGTATGCCTTGGCCATATGGCGCGACTGTCAGGCGCTGCTGGATAAATTCCAGGGTGGCCATCAGCCGTTCACTGAGTTCCTGATCCGTCACGCCCAAGCGGTGATCGGCCACGAAATAGCCCATCTCGGTAATCCATATGGGTTTATCGGGATAGCCCTTGAGATCCATCATCAGCTGCAAGTTGAAGACCTTGCCCAGGTAGCCGGGATCATCATGGCTGCCCACAACACCAAGCTCGGCATAGCGCTTCACATCACGATCCATATCTTCGGGGTCGCGTATCCCATCCCACCAATGAAACAGATAGGGATGCACTGCCATGATGTCGAAGGTCTCGCCATAGGCGGCATCACCCTCCCAAAGTTGCCAGAAGAAAATCAGATCAGACTTCGACAAGCCTGGATGCACCAGCTTGACCTGCTGACGCACGCTTGCCGTCTCTTCATGCACCACACGCATCAGGCGAACGAACGCCGGGGCGTCGGGTTTTGGCCCCCAGAACTGCTTGATATTCGGTTCGTTCCAGACTTGCCAATAAACGATAGGGGTAAAGGCTTGCGGGTAATTGCCGTTCGGGCCATAGCGCTCGATGGAAGCCTTCAGGAAGCGCGCATAGTCGGCAAAAGCCGACTCTGCAGGGGCCATCTGGTAAATCTCATCTGGCTTGCTTTCCGGACGTAGAGCCCACGCTGGCGCGTAATGGACGATCGGAAACAGCTCGATCTGCTCTTCATAAGCCACCCGCACCAGAGTGTCGAGTTTCTGCCAATCGTATTGCCCTTTCACCGCCTCGACTTGACGCCACTCCCAATCCAACCGGACCTGGCTCACACCCAATGCCTTGGCCTTCTGGAAACGCGCACGCAAGCTGCTTTCATCGCCGGGAATCCACATGGCATTGATGCCGATGGACAATGGCTGCGCGGCGGCAAGTGTGCTGAACAGCAGCACAACCGACAGCACCAACTGACGCAAGATGCGGGTATGAGTAAGGCTATTCATCAGTCATTGTTGTCCTTGTCATGCTCGATCACATAACTCACCCCAAAGCCCAACTGGATACCCTTGAACAACACCAGGTCGGTGATGTACTGCTGCACCCAACGATTGGCATTGGCAATTGGCGAGCGCGGCACATAGATCACGTCGGAAGGCGATAGCGCCACCTGCAAGTCGACCTTGCTCTGCTCGACGGCGCCATCACTGAGGTCCAGGTGATAGGGAATTGGCTCACCATTGGGGCCTTTTCGAATCAGGACAACCGACTCCAGATTGGCCGTGGGCAGCGTACCGCCGGCGCGGTAAATAGCCTGAATGACCGACATTCCACCCTCCAGCGAGACAACCTGAGGCACGGAGACCTCACCACCGACATAAGCGCGAAAGCCTTTGAAAGACCGCGCTATCACGGCAATGGAGGGGTCTTTCAAGTGTTTGGAGTACTTCTCAGTCAGCACCGCATCCAGCTGCTTAGGCGTCATACCGGCGACCTTGAGCTCATCGATCAATTGCAGCGTGATATAGCCATCGGGGCGCACCTTGATCGCTTCATTGAGTTCCTGGGTGTAGAAGAACTTTATCTCCAGATCATCGCCAGGACGGATCAGGTACTCGAGTTCGGGAACGACGCCATCACCACCAACCAAAGGCAAGCCTTCCGCCCCAGGCAAGTGATCGACTTTGATCGCGCTGCAGCCTGCAGCAAATACGACAGCCAACAATACAAGGCTGCATTTCAAGCCCATTCCCCACATAAGCGAAACTTCCTTAGCAACGTAGATTCGATGGTCTGCTGTAGCACCGCTATAACCAGCGGTACAGCCACTCCGGGATAAAATTGAGAGTCCGGTTGAGCACCATCCCAAGCAGCTCACCACCACTTTCCTGCAAGCGCTGGCTGACATAGCGCGCGACCTGACGTCGAGTTCTGTTGGCATGAGCTACCAGCACCACGCCATCCATACACTTGGCAGCCACCATCGATACGGGAGAAACCGTCGGTGGCGGCATGTCCCATAACACCAGGGCAAATTGCTCGCGCAAATGGCTGAACGCTTCTTGCGTATCGTCACCGCCTAGACCGAATAAGCGCAGGCAGGTATTCAGCGACAGGCTCACCCTGGCGACCGCCTGACCCGGAATCCGCAAGCGCTGCAAATCGCCATCCAGGCCTTCGTCATCACTCACGTCAGCACGCACTTCCACCACCAGCACCTGGCCAAAAGCAGCCGCCAGTTCTTCAGCCGCCTGCTGGGCAATAAAAGTGGCACCGACCCGACGCGCCACACCAACAATCATCAGTTGGCTGAGCTGGCGCTGGCGCGCCTCGCGCAGTACTCGGGCCATTAACTCCTGCATGGGCAGCGCCAGACGGCCATCACCCGCCAGAGGTTGAAGTACTGTTTGAGGATTGACTGCATTCATATTGCTATCCCTTGAACTCGCTGAAGACGCTAACCGCGCGACAGCCGTTTACCCACCTCGATGATGGGTTTCTCGATAAATACGTGGGTAATCTGGCCAACCAGCAGTGTCGTCAAACCGGCTCCCAGAACAACCAGCCACCCCAGCGGCTGACTCAGCTCCAAATAGGGAAAGAGCTTGCCAAAACACGCCAAGACGAAGGGGTGCGACAGGTAGATGGAATACGATGCATCGCCGGCCCGCACCAACCCGTCACGCGCAGTCGGCATGCCCCCGGCGGCACGAATACGTTTTTCGCGATTGAGCAGGGCCAATAAGAACATCGCGTAGGCACCACCGAACAACAGCACCCGCAGCGGCTGCTCGCGATTGATCGTGCTCGATTCGGCAACTACAGCAGCCAGCGCCACCAGCACCACGCCGAGAACACAGGGCAGCAACCAGCCGGAATACGTGCTGGTCGACCAGAAACGGTAGATACACGCCCCCATAGCAAACTGCACGACATACAGCGAAAGGATATGGAAGTCCCAAAAGTCCGCGCCCGCATACTCACGCAGCGCCCATTTGGCAAAAGCCAGCACTGACATCAGCAGCAGCACGGAGGTCAACCAGTGGTATGTAAGAAAGCGCGCAACCAGAAAGACCGTAGCGTAGAACACCAACTCATGCTCAATGGTCCAGCCGACAAACAAAATCGGCAGGTCGGCTTGCGGCAACATAAGCAGTGACTGAGTGACCGACCACCAGTCATGTTCACCAGAGCCCATGGTCATCGCCGGGTTGAACAGCCATAACGCGACCACCAGACTGGTGAAAAAGATATACATCGGAAAAATCCGGATAAACCGGCTGATCAACCAACGGCGAGGCTTGAACGGGGTCGTGAAGGTTATGTAAGTCATGATGAAGCCGCTGATCACGAAAAACATATCCGGGGCCGAATAGCCGATATTGAGCGCATAGGCGCTGTGAAAATCAGCCCAGCCCGGCAACTTGCGAGCAATGTCCTCGACATGCACCAGCAGCACCATCAGCACCGCAATACCGCGCAGACGCTGCACACTCAGTAGTTCACCGGCATGCACAACCGGCTTGGCCAACGCCTTGCTATAGACACTAGCGAACTCGCGCAAAATGGCTGTCATGGCCACACCCGCAGCAAGAGCCGTCCGCACAACAGCGCCCCCATCGACCAACTTGGCAGCATCTTCACTCTCCTTTGTCCCTGTTCACTTACACGCTTCAACAAGCACCGAGGCTGCCTGCGCTTGCCCCATCAGAACGTCCCGGTAAAGCTGCTGCAAGCGACTAATATGCTGACTGCGGCCATGCTGTTGAGCGACCAGCGCCCGCGCCGCGCGACCAAGGACCAGCAGATCGACATGCCCATCCAGAGCACGCTGGAGCCCCTGCGCCAGCCCAGCTGCAGAAACCGTAGCCGCCTGCAACCCGGTTTTACCGTCGAGCACATAATCGGTAATGCCGCCGACCGCAAAAGCCAGGACTGGTGTTTCAAATGACATGGCTTCAATACCAACCAAAGGTCCCGGGTCATCCCAAACCGAGGGCAATACGAACAAGTCTGCCACCCGGTAATAACCCGCCAAGGCTTGTTGCGGTAACCACTCAATAAACTCGATACGCCCGGCAATGCCATAGCGCTCAGCCAGGGCTCGCGCAACGGGTAAACGGGGGCCGGACGAGATTGCAGTCAAACGCCAATCACCACGAACTTGTGCCAGTGCCTTTACCAGCACCTCCAAACCTTTCCCTTTGACTGCTTGACCTGTGAATAACAGCTGCAAAGGACGCTCACGACCTGCAATACCTGCAGCCTTCGCCTCCAGCATTGCGACCTGTCCCTGGGCTTGCTGATCAAAGCGGCTGAAATACGGAACCACCTGCACCCGCTCATTTGCAAAACCATTGACCAGCAGCACGCGGCGCATGTGCTGACTACCGACAACGGCAGCACTGAACGCCTGGTATAGGCCTCGTTCCGCCAGTTTTGCCGGCAGGTTCTGCAACCCCGGCACGCGACCACCCGGTTTGGGGGCACCGATCAAGCAGCCCTGCGTAATGCAAGACCAGCCCAGCGCGCGCGCACAACGATCCCCGGGAAAACGTCGACGACCACGACGCAAGCACATCGAGGTGTAGTCATGAAATGAGCGCAGCAAGGGAATGCCCAACGACGGCAAAGCCTGCAACAGCGGCAGGACACTGCAAAGGTGCACATGCAGCACATCAGCACGCCAGTTACGCATGACCTGCAGGCTTTGCTGCAGGTCATAAGGGTATTCAAACCCCCACGTACTGAGTGCCAGCAGTTCCACGCCTCGACAATCAAGATACTCCGGCACCACTCCACCACCATGTGCCAAAGCCACTTGATCACCACGCTCACTCAACGCCCTGGCCAATTCCAGCACGTAGTTCGGCAAGCCGCCAATGGACAGCGTCTCGACCAGCAACAACACTCTCATCATGCGTCCTCATGCGTTGCTACAGCCACGCCTACAGCCGCCGCCGCGGGGTTGCTCAGCCCCAGAGACAAGAGCAGCACCAGAAGGAAATGCATGTTCTGCAATAGCAGCATGTCAACCATGGCAAACACCATGTAAGCCGCCAGGGTGCCGATCGCCGCCAAAGTAAACACCGAGGAATTGTCCTGCTGACGCGCTCGCCAACGCCGCAATAAATGTCGGGCCATCATCAGCAGGAACGCCAGATAGGTCAGCAGACCGAACAGACCGGTGCCTGCAAGAATTTCCAGGTAGGTGTTATGAGCATGCAGCGAGGGATAACCCAACTCAACGTTAAGCCACACCTCACGGGAGAAAAACTCATCACGGAAGTTGCCCAAGCCCACACCAAATAGTGGGTTTTCTTTAAACACATCAAGGGCCACGCCCCAGATAATCAGCCTATCGAGCACAGCCTCCGGACGGCCTGGCACCAGCCCGGCAATGCTGCCATCCCAGTTGGGGAACATAGCCACAGTCAGCACGGTGACCAGTGCAGCGATACCACCAACCAGCACCAACCAACGCCACAGCACCGGGCGTATGACCAGCAACATGACCAGCAGCAAAGCCACACACCCGAGCAAGCCCCCGCGCGACTTGGTTGCCGCCAGCCCCGCCAGACAGATAACCAAACACAACCCGGCCAATAGGCGCATTGCAGGCTGCGGCGCACGGAAGACAAAGGCGATCGCCACGCTCATGCTCATTACCAGATACATGGCCAAGCCCTGCGCCCCGCCGAACGCGCTGCCGGCACGTCCGGAGATATCAAAGGTGTGGCGGATTTGCGCCATATCACCTTCCGGGATCGGCACAGGAATGCCCAACATGCCGGTCAGTCGCGTGCCATTGCTGGCGAGCTCATAAAGACCGTCGATGGCAAACAGGCAAGGCACCAACAGCATGGTGACCGCGGCAAAACGCCAGAAACGCTCATCCGGACGAAATACCAACAACAACATGGGCAGCACGACAAACCACTCAACAATGCGCAGCACCTGTTTCAAGCTGCTGCCTTGGGCAATTGAACCGACCTGAGCCAACAGATTGGCCAAAAGAAACGGCGCAATGGCCCATACAATGATCGGCACCCGGATGTCCTGAAATGGCGGTGCATGCTCGCGCTGCAGCATAAATAGCCAGAGCAGCCCCCAAGCTACCAGCAACCCATCCGCTGCGTTCAGCGGTAAACCAGCAAGGCTTTTCTGGATGGGGATGGCCAGACTGATAACAAACAGCACCAGCAGATACTGCGGCTGCTTGCTCAATAGCAAACATCCGCCCAGCGAAGCTGCGAGCAGCATACCCGGCAGCGGGTAAAGCACAGTCAACAAGGCCATAACAAAGCCAAGCGGCACGGCTAAAAGCACGCCCCGCCAGCTCAGGCTAGCCGGTTGCAACAGTGACTTAAGCACCACGCTCATCCACCTTGACGAAGGGGTTGAGCGCCATCACCTGAAGGTTCGCACGTAGCAAGGCGAGAGCGGCCGGGCGCTGCTGCGCGCGTATACAACGCAGCAACAAACGTAGGCTGGCGAGCAGCATGGCGAGGTCGGTCAAACCCTTGAGCAGTAGCAACTCTGCAACACTGCGGTGCTTGCGGTACAAGCGATATCGGCTGCGACGCAGCTCATAACGCATGCGCAGGGCCGTACTGCTGAGTTCGAGCGGAGCACGCCGCCCACTCGGCGCCCGACCGGATGACTTACCGCCGTGGTGCAAAACCCGTAACTGCGGCAGCAACCATAACTGCCAACCCTTGCTGCGCGCCCTCACACACCAGTCGACATCTTCGTCATACATAAAAAAGCCATCATCGAGCAGCCCCACACTGCTCAACAGCTCACCACGCAGCAACATGCAGGCACCATGCAATCGCTCCAACAGCACAGGCTCGGTCCGCCCCGCAGCGGGGTACTGCGGCCCACACCAGGCGCGCCTGAACATTTCCGGCAAACTGGGAAAGCTGCTCGGATAATCCTGATCAGCACCATCGTCGGCATTTACCACCCTTGGGCTCACAGCTCCCACGCCTGGGTTCTGCTGCAAAACCTGCAGCAGGCCATCGAGCGTGCCGGCCTCGACCAACGCATCGCTATTGAGCAACAGCACATAATCACTGCGGCACTCGCGCAGCGCTAAATTGTTACCTCCGGCAAACCCCAGATTGGCACCTGCATCAATCAAGCGAACATCCGGATGGGCCTGGGCAATCACCGACAAGCTGCCATCCTGCGATGCGTTATCGACCACTACGATATCCAGCCGGGCATGCTGCGGGGCAAAACGCTTAAGCGAATCAATGCACTCGACAACCAGCTGTGCGGTTTTGTAGTTGACGATGGATACGGTCAAACAACTCATTTCCCGAACTCCAGCTCTGTTCGCATACGCCGACCTAGATTCATGCAGTACTCGCGCACAAACCCAGGGCTGACTCCAGCGAAGCCAAACGCCTCACGGGTACTGCGGATATCCAGCCAAAACGGGTCATATTCACGAAGGTTGTTAATCAGCAACTCACCGCTGCCATAGCCTTCAATCAGCCACTGCGCGACCCGCCCACAGGCCACCCCATGGCCTGCACCGAGATTGAACAAGCCCGCCTCGGGCTGCTCGGCAACATGCACCAATGCCTCAGCCAGAGCCTCTACCGGCAGAAAATCGCGCTCTACGAAAGGGCTCATGTCCAGCACAATCCGCCCCTGATCACGCAAGCTGCTCATCGCCATGGCAAAGAAGCTGCGCCGCCCCGGCACTAACTCATAACCGCATATATTGCTTAGGCGCAGCACTGTAAGACGATCGCCGAGCAATGCGCGCAGCGCTTGCTCGCCGGTCCATTTGGCGCGGCCATAGAGATTCAACGGCTGTGGCTGCAATGCTTCGTGCAATCGACCATCAAGGCCGGCCGGGCCATACACCATCCGCGAGCTGAGCATCAGATAACGTATCTGAGGATGGCGCTGCAGCCTGCTGGCCAACTGCACATCGACATCATGTTCAGGACTGTAAGGCTGTACTTTCAGTGCACTATCGAATGCGCAATTAATCAGACAGCCAACACCCTTCAGCCATGCATCACTTTCCAGGGCCGTATGCCTGTCGACAAACCGCCAGCCTGCCGTTCGCGTCTGCGCCTGCAAGGCCTGGGCAATAAAGCTACTCGCGCCTACCACTGCGATGCTCATGACTCACTCCAGAAGAACGCATGCATGCTCAAGCGTCGCCGCAAGCTCAGCGGGAGGTATCGATAACGCAGGCCCAACGCAAAACCGCAGTACTTGCCCAAGGTGCGCATAAAAATGCCCAGAACCTCGGCCAGACGGCTGTGTGCCCAGGCGGCGGCCAACTCGGCGCGAACAAAGCGCCAGCCTTCCCCGGATGCAGCCAGCCGCACACTGCGCAATTGCTCATCCATGGCCATCAACGTACCAATATCGAAGTAGCGTTTAAGCTCCTGCCAAACGCTGTAGTCATGGCTATGCACCGCACATGAAAGCGGCTGATAGACCCGAACATGGCCACACTGCAGCATGCGCAGTGCCACCGCCATATCCTCGCCAAGTGGCAAGCGCTCGGGAAAACCACCGACCTCAAACAGCGCACTGCGACGGTATGCCGCAAAGGAGTTGGAGCAGTACACGGCCTTGATCCCACGCTTCGGCAGATCAGCAAGCATGCTGCGATCTGCCTCGGGCGGATAATTGAATTCACGAGCAAAGCGCTCAGCCAGACTGGCATTGCTGCGCGCCAATTGGCGGCCGTACACCAGGGCAACAGCGTCATCTTCAAAAGGCTGCAGCAGATGCATCAGCCAGTCGCTGCCACTTGGGCAAGCATCCTGGGTCAGATACACCAGGTACTCACTGTCGGCACACAACTCAAGAGCCAGATTGCGCGTCTTGCCGTGGCCAAACTCGCTGCGCTGGATGCTGTGTAATTGATGCCCGGCAGCGCTGATCATCGCGGCGCTGGCATCATCGGAAGACGAGTCAATAAACAGCACGCGCTGCACCGCTTGAGGAAGCGCCACCAATGCAGCCAGTAAAGCCGGCAAATAGGCTTGAGCGTTCAACGTCAGCACCACAATGCTGGTTCGCCCAATACGTTGCGTCATTTCAGAATGCATTCTTGCCACCCAAGCCACCGAATACGGTTTTCAGAACAATCCACAGGTCTAATTCGGGCGACCAGTTCTGGATGTAATGAATGTCGTAGGAAAAGCGCTCCGTCAGGTGCTCTTCGGTGAAGGTATTGCCACGCAGACCGTTGACCTGCGCCCAGCCGGTAATGCCTGGCCGCACCTTGTAGCGCTCAACAAAATCAGCCACGACCGCCTCATACGTGCGCGCTCCGGCTTTCACGCCTGGCGGATGGGGGCGCGGCCCGACCACAGACATGTGGCCCAGCAGGACGTTAATAAACTGTGGGAACTCGTCGAGGCTGGTGCGCCGCAGAAAATCACCAACTCGCGTAACACGGCTATCGCCGCGCTCGGTCAAGCGGATTTCCTTGCTATCGCCCTGGGGATCAAAGGTCATGCTGCGGAACTTGTAGATGCCGAACAGTTGGTTGCGCAGGCCATAGCGCTGCTGTTTGAACAACACCGGTCCCGGCGACTCCAGTTTGATTGCCAAGGCAATCAGCAAGCCGAACGGCAGAAACACCAACAAGGCACAAGCCGCAAAAGCTATGTCGAAAAGCCGCTTGACCAGACGACCTTCCACCGGCAAACGATTCATGCCCAGCAGCATCATTTTGTGTGGCCCCTGCTTGGGCCAACGAGCAAACGCATGGCGCAACACCGGCACTTCTGGAGCCAGATAAACGCTACCCAACTGAGCGCGCAAAAGACTGGCCAGTTCATTAACCCGCGCCCCTGCACTGTTCGGCAGGGCAATCACAACGCCGTCAATGTCACTGGGCAACCCCCCAAGCTCAGCTGTACTGGCCAACAACGGAACAGGCAAGATAGTCGGATCGATTCGTGACTGGCGATCCTCGATAAAGCCTACAACCTCGATATCCGGCTCATGCTGAGCCATATGCTGGACAATGATTACCCCCTGCTCACCGGCCCCCACCACCACCAGACGCGTTTTACGCTCCCAGCGATGCGAGAAGCGTTGCAGCAACAGTCGGCCCAGCAACGCGAAGAACAGGAGTATTGAGAAGAGCCCGCAAAGTAACAGCAGCGGCAGCAAGGGTCGACCAGCCAGCAGCAGCAGCACTTGCAACAGGCCAATAGCCAATACCGTGTTAAGCAGTGCACTGACTACCAGCAGCGCCCGCGCCACCTTGGGCTGGCCCAGATTCTTATAGATCCGCACAGGCATGCAGGCGAAAAACACACCCAGAAAGACCCCCCACAACCGCCAGTCGCTCGGCACCTCAAGCCCCGCCAGCACGCACAAGCCATAGCCAACAGCGACCGCCAACACGCCGCAAAGTCCATGTATCGCCCGCAATAGCAACAACTCCACCCGCAGCATCGCGGCCGCGTCGAAACGTCTTGCGTGATGCCGCGACACAGTTGCTTTACGCCGGCGCAAATGCCTCAGTCGCTCACGCGAAACACGCTCCGGTGTCTCAGTCGAACTTATCATCCTGCCTCCGTTGCACACGCCTGCCCTTAACCCACCCCAGAAACACCTACCCGCCCCAGCTCAATCAGGTATTTGTCTCAAGGCTCAGGCCAGACAATGCAGCGCCAGGCACAGCCAATTGCAGCGCAACGGGCGCCTCTGCAACGTCAAACAACTCGCCATAGCGATCAAGGTTACTGGCATACCAATCCGCCAGCATGCCCAGGTCATCGCGCAAGCTGTGTTGCGGCCGCCACCCCATTGCCTGGAGCTTGGCCCAGGAAATCGAGTAGCGAGCATCGTTGAAGGGACGATCCGCTACAAAATCCACGACCTCATCGACACCACGACCAAAAAAGTCGCAGATCAATTCAGCCATTTGCAGGTTGGTATATTCCTCGCTTGTACCAATGTTGTAGGTCTCGCCAATCGTACCGCGCTCGGCAATGAACAACACAGCACGGGCAAAATCCCTTGTACTGAGGTAATGCCGACGGTTACTGCCATTGCCATGCAAAGGCAGACGACGCCCCGTCAGCATGTGGCAGATGAACCGTGGAATGATCTTTTCTGGGAACTGGCGAATGCCGTACAGATTGTTGGCCCGGATAACCACGATCGGCTCGTGATAAGACTGAATGTAGCCACGCAGAATCATCTCTGCAGCAGCCTTGGAAGATGAGTAGGGGTTGGTTGGACGCAGCACATCGTCTTCGACCGCAGCGCCGTCCATCACCTCGCCGTAAACCTCATCAGTACTGACATGCACCACCTTGGCCACACGTTCCTGGCGGCACGCCTCCATCAAACTATGAGTACCCAGGACGTTGGTGCGGGTGAACTCAAGCGAGTTGCCAAAGGAATTGTCCACATGACTTTCGGCAGCGGCATGAATCACCAGAGTTGAACCTTTTACCGCCCGACGGCAAAACTCCAGATCAGCAACATCGCCCACCAGCAACTGCACGCGATTGGAAAACACATGATGGGAAATATTTCTTACATCGCCGGCATAGGTCATTTTATCCAGCACCACAATACGCGCATCCGGATATTGCAAACAGGCCTCATCGACAATATGCGAACCTGCGAACCCAGCACCGCCTGTAATCACTATTTTGCGCATTTCAAGTCCCTCCCCGAACCTACCCGGACGAATATCTATTCGCCGCCAGCAAGTAGTTAACACCCTTCACATAACAGCGAATCAGCCACCATAAGCACAACTCGCCACTTGAACCCCGCCCTAATAAAAATTGACGTCAAATTATTATTAGGCCAATCTTCAATAGCCTATTTCTTCCACCCCCAAAACAACATCAACAGCACAATCAGCGCAGCAAAATTCACGCCACCATAAAAAACACCCAACACGGTCAATGACAAATTCCCTGCAAAAATCGCCGCCAACGACAGCAGCAAAATCAGCGCCGTACCGTGATAAAGTAAATTTGTTACAGGCATTCGCATCGCTAAAAAAGCCAACTGCAGCGGCGCTGAAAGTGCAATAGCAACAACTCCCAACGCCATATAGGTCAGAGCACCACTACCTGCACGATAGGCCTCCCCATACAACAGCGCCAGTAAGTCACCAGCAAACAGATAAACAATTGACAGGTATGCCAGCGCTGGCAGTGCAAACACGCCACCCCAACGCACTACATAAGCAACCCACCCTTTATCCGCAACCTGCGCATAGCGCCGCATAAACTGCGGCCGCAAATAATTCGTAAACCCCACAAGCAAAGGATTGGGCAGATTGGTTAATGCCATACACGCAGCGAAACTGCCTGCCTGAGCCAGACCGCCCCCCATCAACGCCAGCCAGGGGTAGAGTTGTAAACTGGCAACATGACACACACCGCCCAACACCAACCACCGCCCGTAGTGCACAAACGAGCACGCATGCAGCCAGTAGTCGTGCCATGAGCGCCACCCAAGCAGATGGCGCTCCAAGTACACACCCAACAGGGTTGGCAACCATGCCGCAACCGCAATAGCGACAAACGCACCAACAGCAGATAACGCATCAAACACAATGAACGCGGAGACTAACCCGAACTGGATTAAAGATGAAAGCACATCAAACTTGAATGATTGCGCCAATTTAGCGACGACATATAAGTGACGCCTAAAGAGCTCTCTATTAACAAGCCCTATTAATGCGACCGGCAAAACCAGGGAAAGTCCCGACAAGCTCTGCAGACCCAGCCACAAGCCACACCAGAACAACACGACAACAACCAACAGCAATGCCAGATTACTTATAAACGCCGAACTAAAGTACAGTTCACGCCCCTCGAGGTTCTGCGCTTGAAAATAGGTGTAGGGCGTAGCCACCAGCGTATCGCCTAGGGAAATCGCCAGAAAACAAAACGAAAAGCCCAGAGCAAAAACACCAAGCTCCTCCGGCCCAGCCCAATAACCCAACGCCATAACGGTGGCGAAGTTAACCAGACTCTGCAGCGCCTGCCCCAATAAGACCCAAACACCCGCCCCCAACTTAGCCATGCCCACCCCAATTACTATTGATCTCAGGCATCACTACAGACAGACTCGACGCCTCACAAAAGTGCATAGCGCCAAAACGTGTGCAGCCATGGAGCACATATTCAAACACTACAAAAACAGTCAGCCGGTTGACAGCCAAGCCCATAAACCTATCATCTTGCCGACGACCTAAGCACACTGTACTTATAGAAAAATAACATTTACAACCAAGAACATAACGATACAACCTGCCCTACAGAAGCGGGCATGATTATGGTTATTTAACCGCGACAGACGGCTCTCAGCCACATAACTCCACACCCTGCCGAACCATCCAATCAGGCGCAGCCTATGCACATCCTTATTACCGGCGGAGCCGGCTTTATCGGTTCGGCGCTGATTCGCCATCTGCTAAATCACACCGAACACCAAGTACTCAACCTCGACAAGCTGACCTATGCCGGTAACCTCGAGTCGTTGGCCACTGTGGCGGACCATCCGAACTATCGCTTCGTGCAGGCAGATATTGCCGACAACGTAGCCGTCAGCCAGGCACTGGCTGAATTTCAGCCGGACGCGATCATGCACTTGGCGGCTGAGTCGCACGTCGACCGCTCCATTGATGGCCCGGCGGCGTTTATTCAGACCAATATTGTCGGCACGTATGCGCTGCTTGAGGCCACTCGTAGCTACTGGTCGCAGCTGGACCCTGCGCGCAAAGCAGCGTTTCGCTTCCACCATATTTCCACTGATGAGGTATATGGCGATCTGCATGGCGTGGACGACCTGTTCACCGAGACCACGCCCTACGCACCCAGCTCGCCCTACTCGGCGAGCAAGGCCGCCTCGGACCATCTGGTACGCGCCTGGCAGCGCACCTATGGCCTGCCGGTACTGCTCACTAACTGCTCGAACAATTACGGCCCCTACCACTTCCCGGAAAAACTCATCCCGCTGGTGATCCTCAATGCCCTGGATGGAAAGCCGCTGCCGGTATATGGCAATGGCCAGCAGGTGCGTGACTGGCTGTACGTGGAAGACCATGCCCGCGCACTATTAAAGGTGGTGAGCGAAGGCAAAATCGGCGAAACCTACAATATCGGCGGGCACAACGAGCAGAAAAACCTGCACGTGGTGGAGAGTATCTGCGCGCTATTGGACGAGTTGGTACCACGCCAAAGCGGCTCGTATAAAGAGCAGATCAGCTTCGTGAGCGACCGCCCAGGCCATGACCTGCGCTATGCCATCGATGCCAGCAAGATCGAACGCGAGCTGGGCTGGAAACCCACCGAGACCTTCGCCAGCGGCCTGCGTAAGACGGTGCTCTGGTACCTGAGCAACCTAGACTGGTGCCGCCGCGTACAAGATGGCAGCTACCAGCGCGAACGCCTCGGCGCACTTTAAGGAGCAGCACGATGAAAGGCATCATTCTCGCAGGCGGCTCCGGCAGCCGCTTACACCCCATCACCCTAGGCGTGTCCAAGCAGCTGCTGCCGATCTATGACAAGCCGATGATCTACTACCCGATCTCGGTGCTGATGCTCGCCGGCGTGCGCGAGATTCTGATCATATCCACCCCGCAGGACCTGCCCAACTTTCAGAAGATGCTCGGTGACGGCAGCCAATTTGGCGTGCACTTCGAATACATCGAGCAGGCCTCACCCGACGGCCTGGCGCAGGCCTTTATTTTGGGCGAAGGTTTTATCGGTAAGGACTCTGTGTGCCTGATCCTTGGCGACAATATCTTCCATGGCCAGCACTTCACCGAGAAACTCCTGCGCGCCGCCGCCGAACCTTCGGGCGCTACGGTCTTCGGCTATTGGGTCAATGATCCACAGCGCTTTGGCGTGGTCGAGTTCGACGCCCAAGGCAAGGCCATCTCCATCGAGGAGAAACCCGCCGAACCGAAGTCTAGCTACGCGGTGACCGGCCTGTACTTCTACGACAACGACGTGGTCGAAATCGCCAAGGCAGTCAAACCCTCACCGCGCGGCGAGCTGGAAATCACTGACGTCAACAATGCTTACCTGCAACGCGGCGACCTACGTGTAGAGCGCTTCGGCCGTGGTTTTGCCTGGCTCGACACCGGCACCCACGATAGCCTGCTGGAAGCATCGCAATACGTGCAAACCATCGAGCACCGCCAGGGCCTGAAAGTTGCCTGCCTGGAAGAAATCGCCTATCAGCAAGGTTGGATTGATCGCCAGCAACTATTAGTTCAGGCCAAAGCCTTCGGCAAAACCGGCTACGGCCAATACCTGTTCAAGCTAGCCGAGGAGTGAGCATGCAGGCTGTTAGTACCGACCTACCCGGCGTGATCATCCTCGAACCAAAAGTGTTCGGCGATCAGCGCGGCTTTTTCTTCGAAAGCTTCAACGCCCGCAGCTTCGCTAAAGCCACAGGCCTGCAACGCGAGTTTGTCCAGGACAACCATTCGCGCTCGCAACGCGGCGTATTGCGCGGCCTGCATTACCAAGTGCAGCAGGCGCAGGGCAAACTGGTGCGGGTCACCGCCGGCGAAGTTTATGACGTAGCCGTGGATCTACGCCGCAGCTCGCCGACCTTTGGTCGCTGGGTCGGCGTGCACCTGTCCGCCGAAAACAACCGGCAACTGTGGGTGCCGGAAGGTTTTGCCCATGGCTTTGTCGTACTCAGCGAATTCGCCGAATTTCTCTACAAAACCACCGACTACTACGCCCCCGAACATGAGCGCTGTATCCGCTGGAATGATCCGACCCTAGCTATCGATTGGCCGCTGGATGGCGCGCCGCAGCTCTCGGCCAAGGATCAGTCCGGGCTCAGCTTCGCTGATGCGCAGGTTTTCCCATGAAGATTCTCCTGCTCGGGCAGTACGGCCAGGTCAGCCAGGAACTGCAGCGCGCCCTGCAAGGCACAGACGAACTGACAGTACTGGGCCGCGACCAGCTGGATATGGCCAAGCCCGAGCTTATTCGCCAGCAGCTGCAGCGCCTGCGTCCCGAGCTGATCATCAATGCCGCCGCGCACACCGCAGTGGATCAGGCCGAGAGCGAATCGCAGCTGGCCTTCGCGATCAACGCGACGGCGCCCGGCATCCTCGCCGAAGCAGCCGCTGAACTGAGTGTTCCGCTGATCCATTACTCCACCGACTATGTATTCGATGGCAACCACGCCGAGCCTTACCGAGAAAGCGACGCCACCAATCCGCTGAGCGTATACGGGCGCAGCAAACTGGCGGGCGAGCAAGCGATTCAGGCCGTCGGTGGTATGCACCTGATTCTGCGCACCAGCTGGGTCTACTCACAGCATGGCAAAAACTTTCTGCTGACCATGCAACGCCTGCTGCAGGAGCGCGAAAGCCTATCGGTAGTGGACGACCAGATCGGCGCACCGACCTGGGCCGGCACTATTGCGCAGACCACGGCACAGCTGATCACGCAATGGCGTACCGGCCATGCCGGCCCGTGGGGCGTGTATCACCTGACCGCGCAAGGTGAAACCAGCTGGTTCGGTTTTGCTAGCGCGATTGCCGCACACCTGCGCGGCCAGGGCAAACGCGTAGCGACGCTGCAACCCATCCCCAGCAGCGCTTACCCAACCCCGGCGCAGCGCCCGCTCAATTCACGCTTGGACTGCAGCCGTCTGCAGCAGGACTGGCACGTCCAGCTGCCGGATTGGCAAACCGCGCTGGAGCAGTGCCTGCGCAGCTAAGCCCTGAAACGCTGAATCTGCTGCTGCAAACCGGTGGCCAATTGCGCCAGATCGCGACTGGCAATCGAGCTCTGCTCAGCGCCGTTGACCACCTCGCCGATGCTGTCATTGAGGCTGCTGATGTTCTCGCTGATCTCATTGGCCACCGCTGTCTGCTCCTCGGTGGCGGCGGAAATCTGCACATTGCCATCGGCAATACCCTCGATGGCAAGGGCAATATGATTGAGCACCTCTCCCGCCTCACGGGCATGACTAACGCTGTTTTGCGCCTGCTCGCGCGATAGCTGCATGGCGCTTACCGCACTGCGCGCGCCGCCTTGCAGGGCATCGATCATGCTGCGAATCGACTCGGTGGCTTTCTGCGTATTACTGGCCAGGCTGCGCACCTCATCGGCCACCACGGCAAAGCCGCGCCCCGCCTCGCCGGCCCGCGCAGCCTCAATTGCGGCGTTGAGCGCCAGCAAGTTGGTTTGCTCGGCAATGCTCTGGATCACCCCAAGCACCTTGCTGATTTCATCGCTTTGACTATGCAGGGTGTCGATCACCTCGCCGGCTTTTTCCACCGACGCCGACAGCCCCTGAATCGACGTGAGATTGGACTGCACCAGCTCGCTGCCCTGGCGCGCTTCTTTATTCGCGTCCGCCGCATTGCTCGCGGTGGACTGCGCATTGCGCGCCACTTCCTGCACCGCCACGCTCATCTGGTGCACCGCGGTTGCAACCATACTGGTTTGGTCACCTTGGGCCGTAGCAGCCTGACTGACCTGGGCACTGATCGCGCTCATTTCCTCGGACGCCGCGGCCAGCTGAGTAGCGGTATCGGTCAGATGACGAATCAATGCCTGCTGGTGCTCAAGCATGGTATTGAAGGCGCGGGCAGTATCGGACACTTCATCACGACCACTGACATCGGCACGCAAGGTCAGGTTAGAAGACTGCTGCACCTCGCTGATCAGGCTGCGCAGCCCCGCCAGCGGACGAATGATCGACAGGCTGATCAGCAAGGCGGCCACCAGCACCAGCACCAGCGCTACTGCACCGATCAGCACAAAGGTGTTACGAATTGATTGGTACTGCGCAGTGGTCTCAACGTTAAGCCGCTCACCCTCGCTCAGTTGCAGGCTGATCAAACCGTCCAGCTCGCCACCCAACGGGTCGAAGGTGTCATATAGGGTGCGGTTGAACGGACCAGGCTCGGCTGCCAATAACTGGCCATTGCCGACCTGCCCCAGGTAATGATCGGCCAGTTGCTGCACCCTTAGTAAATACGGTTTGGTGCGCTCGACCCGACTGCTTTCATCGGCGGTCAGGCGAGTGGCGGTGTACTCGGCCCAGGCCTTGTCACCACGGCTGCGCGCATCGCTGAATGCCTTGCGCAGCGTGGACTCATCAAACACTCCGGCACGGTATTTATGCAGTGCATCAACCATCGCCACCGCGTAGGCATCGGAGACCACCTTGAGCTGACTGATCGGCCGCATGCGGTCGGTAAACAGCTCGTCAAAACTGTCGTTAAGCTTGCTGGCATTGGACAACGCCATGCCGATCACCACAATCAGCACCAGCAGCGGCACCACCGCCAACAGTAACAACCTCGCCCTTACCGTCAATTGAGCCAGCATCAGGATATCTCCAGGGACTAAAGCGCAGCCGTCCATGCAGGGCGCAAGCGGGCGGCACCATTACTCCAGGGCGATGCCGAACATTTTGAGTATTGACCCATATCGACGAGCTTGCCCACTTATTGCATAACCGCCACTCTGAACCGATCACCCTGCCCGAGTAAGCGCATGCCCACCGCCCATCCTCATCCGCATCGTCCGCGCTGGCGTAGCCTGGCCGTCCTCGCCCTGCTGCTGACGCCTCTGCTATGGCCGCTGCAGCAACTGGCCGAGCGCTACTACAGCGGTGTACTGGTCGAACAGAACCGTCAGACCCTCGACCTCTACGTGGCCAACCTGCTCGGCACCCTGCGCCGTTATGAAGTACTGCCGCCAATTCTTGGCGACCTGCCAGCCTTACGCCTGGCTCTGCAGCAGCCAACCGAGCGCGCCCTACTGGAGAACGCCAACCGCCTACTTGACCAGGTGCGCGGGCAGACCGGGGCCGACGTGATCTACCTGATGGACCCCAACGGCAAGACCCTGGCCGCCTCCAACTGGGAGCAGGCCGACTCCTTCGTCGACCGCAATTTCGCTTTCCGTCCGTATTTCCGCGAAGCCATCGCCGGCCGCCCAGGGCGCTTCTTCGGCCTCGGCACCACTTCCGGCAAGCGCGGTTACTACTTTGCTGCTGCCGTGCGTGATGGCGAGCGCAACCTCGGCGCGCTGGTGGTCAAGGTCGACCTCGACCACACCGAGACCCTCTGGGGCAACACCCCGGAACAGCTACTGGTGACTGACGCCAATGGCGTGGTGATCCTTACCTCCAACAGCCAGTGGCGCTTTACCGCCAGCCGTCCGCTGGACGCCGCCGAGCGCGCCGCAATTGCCGCCAACCTGCCCTATCCGACCCAGGCACCGCCACCGATCAAACTGGATGCGCCGAACTGGATTCGCCAGGACCGCGAACTCAAGGAAACCGGCTGGACCGTCAGCATCCTCGCACCACGCAGCCTGCTTGACCGTCCGGTACGTACCGCCCTGGTGGCCGGCGGCGGTTTGTTGCTGCTGCTGATGCTGCTGCTCGGTCTGCTGATGCAGCGCCGCCGTCACTACCTGGAACGCATTGCCCTCGACAGCCAGGCACGCCAACAACTGGAGCAGCGCGTGCTGGAGCGCACCCTCGATCTGGAGCGCCTCAATAGCCGGCTGAAAGAGGAAGTGCTGGAGCGCGAGCAGGCGCAACAGGAGCTGGTGCAAGCTCAGGATGAACTGGTGCAGGCCAGCAAACTTTCGGCCCTGGGCACCATGAGTGCGAGCATCAGCCATGAGCTCAACCAACCACTGGCGGCCATCCGCAGCTACGCCGACAACGCCTGCGTGCTGCTCGACCACCAACGCGGCGACGATGCCCGCGCCAACCTCAAGCTAATCAGTCAACTGACCGAGCGCATGGCTTCGATCATCGCCCACCTGCGCGCCTTTGCCCGCCGTGATCGCCACGCCCCGGAAAGTGTGGCCCTGCAGCCAGCCATTGACGACGCCCTAGCCCTGCTGGCCAAACGACGCCAGGCCATGCAAGTCGAGCTGATTCGCGACCTGCCAAACGCCACCCTGTGGGTGCAGGCCGGGGAAACCCGCCTGCGCCAGGTACTCGGCAACCTGCTGGCCAACGCCCTCGATGCCTTGAGCGAAGTGCCGCAGCCACGCCGTCTTTGGTTAAGTGCCGAACTCACCACCGAGGGCGTCGATCTACACCTGCGTGATAACGGCCCCGGCTTTAGCCAGGAGGCTCTGCAGCGCGCCCGCGAGCCGTTCTTCACCACCAAGACCAGTGCCCAGGGCCTCGGCCTCGGCCTGGCCATTTGCGATACCCTGATGCGCGCATTGGGCGGCGAACTGCTGTTCGCCAACCACCCAAACGGCGGCGCTCAGCTGACCCTGCGTCTGCACGCCGCAGACCAAGGCATCAAAACCCAGTCGCCAGAGGATTTTGTTGTATGAGCATGATCGACTCCCGCACCCAGGTGCTGCTGATCGACGACGATCCCCACCTGCGTCAGGCGCTGAGCCAGACCCTCGACCTGGCTGGACTCAAGGTCAGCAGCCTGGCCGACGCCCATGGCGTGGCCGCACGCATCGAGCGCGACTGGCCGGGCGTGGTGGTCAGCGATATCCGCATGCCCGGCATCGACGGCCTGCAACTGCTGCAACAGCTGCGCGAGCAGGACCCGGAACTGCCGGTGCTGCTGATCACCGGCCACGGCGATGTGCCCCTGGCCGTGCAGGCCATGCGCGCTGGCGCCTATGACTTTCTCGAGAAACCCTTCGCCAGCGACGACCTGCTCGACAGCGTGCGTCGCGCCCTGGCCCTGCGCCGTCTGGTGCTGGATAACCGCAGCTTGCGCATGGCCCTGGCTGACCGCCATACCCTGTCCGCACGCTTGGTCGGCCAGTCGCCGGCGATGCTGCGCTTGCGCGAGCAGATCGGCGCACTGGCCGGAATCAACAGCGACGTGCTGATCCTCGGTGAGACTGGCGCCGGTAAGGAAGTGGTGGCGCGCGCGCTGCACGACTTGTCGAGCCGTCGGGCCGGGCCGTTTGTGGCGATCAACGCCGGCGCCCTGGCCGAATCGGTGGTGGAAAGCGAGCTGTTCGGCCATGAGCAAGGCGCCTTTACCGGTGCGCAGAAGCGTCGTATCGGCAAGTTCGAATTCGCCAATGGCGGCACCCTGTTTCTCGATGAGATCGAAAGCATGAGCCTGGAAGTCCAGGTCAAACTGTTACGCCTGCTGCAAGAGCGGGTAGTCGAACGTCTCGGCGGCAATCAGCTGATCCCCCTGGACATTCGGGTGATCGCCGCGACCAAGGAAGATCTGCGCCAGGCCGCCGATCAGGGGCGTTTCCGCGCTGACCTGTATTACCGCCTGAACGTCGCACCGCTGCGCATTCCGGCCCTGCGCGAGCGCGGTGAAGATGCCCTGCTGCTGTTCCAGCACTTTGCCGAAGCCGCTAGCAGCCGTCATGGCCTGGCCGAGCGCAGCCTGCAACCGGGCCAGCGCGCAGCGCTGCTGCGCCATCCCTGGCCGGGCAACGTGCGTGAATTACAAAATGCCGCCGAACGCTTCGCCCTCGGCCTGGAACTAGACCTCGACCTGCAAACCCAGGCTGCTGCACCGCCCCCTGATGAGGAAGGCAACAATGGCGGCCTGAACGCCCAGGTGGAAGCCTTCGAGCGCAGCCTGATCAGCGCCGAGCTGAGCCGTTCGCACAGCTCACTGCGCAGCCTGGCCGAAGCCCTCGGCGTGCCGCGCAAAACCCTGCACGACAAGCTACGTAAACACGGCCTGAGCTTCGCCGATGCTGGCGGAAGCTCGCCAGACAGCCTCGACTAGCCGGCGGATTTCCGCCAAAAGCTGCACAGCCGGCCTGTGCAGCAGCCCGTGAAATCTTCTGCAACAACCCGCCAGGCCTTGTCGCTGCTGCGTTTCACAATGCTCGCAGCGGCCATTTCAGTGCCTGGCATGGCGGTTGCTCTAACCTCTTGCAGGCGACTCAACAACGCAAAGCTCTAGGCAATCTGCCCGACGCCCGTCATTTTCTGACAGGCCGCCTAGACTTGAGCCTGTTCGCCCGACTTGTAGCGCTGCGGCGCATCACGCTATACAAAAACAAGAGGAAAGACTCCATGTTCAAACTGACTGCCAAGGCGCTCGCGTGCGCCCTGTCGCTGAGCATCGCCGGCATGGCCCAAGCGGCCGACCCGATCGTGATCAAGTTCTCCCACGTGGTCGCCGACCACACCCCTAAAGGCCAAGGTGCCGCGTTGTTCAAGAAGCTCGCTGAAGAGCGTCTGGGCGACAAGGTCAAGGTCGAGGTTTACCCGAACTCCTCACTGTTCGGCGACGGCAAGGAAATGGAAGCGCTGTTGCTCGGTGACGTGCAGCTGATCGCCCCATCGCTGGCCAAGTTCGAGCAGTACACCAAGCAAATCCAGGTATTCGACCTGCCATTCCTGTTCAAAGACATGGCCGCCGTCGACCGCTTCCAGCTGAGCCCAGAAGGCCAGGCACTGCTGAAATCCATGGAAGATAAAAACATCACCGGCCTGGCCTACTGGCACAACGGCCTCAAGCAGCTGTCCGCCAACAAGGCACTGCGCGAGCCGAAAGATGCCCGCGGCCTGAAATTCCGCGTACAGGCTTCCGCCGTACTGGAAGAGCAGTTCAAGGCTGTTAAGGCCAACCCGCGCAAAATGAGCTTCGCCGAGGTTTACCAAGGCCTGCAGACTGGCGTGGTTAACGGTGCCGAGAACCCCTACTCGAACATCTACAGCCAGAAGATGCATGAAGTGCAGAAGTTCATCACCGAATCCAACCACGGTGTTCTGGACTACATGCTGATCACCAACACCAAGTTCTGGAACAGCCTGCCTGCTGATGTACGTAGCGAACTGGACAAGATCATCGTGGAAGTGACCGCCGAAGTGAACAAGCAAGCAGGCGCCCTCAACGATGGCGACAAGCAACGCATCCTCGACGCGAAAACCACCGAAATCATTACCCTGACGCCTGAGCAGCGTGCTGAGTGGCGCGATGCCATGAAGCCGGTTTGGGGCAAGTTCGAAGCCGAAATCGGTGCTGACCTGATCAAGGCTGCAGACGCAGCCAACCAGTAAGGCGGAGCAGGCTGCGGCCTGAACCCAACCACAGCGCAGCCTGTCGGCTGCGCCACTGGCTGAATGCCCGGGTAGGCTTATGGCTGCCTGGGTATACCGCCCCACAACACTGGAGACTCTATCGATGAACGCCTTGCGGCGCGTCTGGGACCACTTCGAGGAAGGTTTTATTGCCTTTCTGCTGGCCGCCATGACGCTGGTGACCTTCGTCTACGTGATCCTCAATAACCTTTACACACTGTTCTACAGCCTGGCGGATCGCTGGGAAGGCAGCAGTGAGTTGTTCTTCGCCATTGGCGACAGCATTCTCGGCTTGGCCCAGTCAATGACCTGGAGCATTGCCCTGACCAAGGCGTTATTCGCCTGGTTGATTTTCTTCGGCCTGGCCTACGGTGTGCGCACCGCCGGCCATATCGGTGTTGATGCGCTGGTAAAACTGGCGAGCAAGCCGGTGCAGCGGGTCATCGGCCTTATCGCCTGCCTGGCCTGCCTGGGCTATGCCGGGCTGATTACCGTGGCCAGCTTCGACTGGGTGAAAACCCTGTTCACCGCCGGCATCGGTGCTGAAGACCTCGGTCACTACGGCATCATGCAATGGCATATCACGGCGATCGTACCGTTCGGCTACGCCATGGTTTTTATCCGTTTCTTTGAAATCTTCGTGCGCATCCTGCGCAATCAGCAGACCGGCCTGGGCCTGGCTGATGAAGCCGCCGAGGCGCTGAAGATCAATGAGCACGGGGAGCACAAACAATGACCATCCTGTTCCTCTTCCTCCTGCTGTTTTTGCTGATGTTTATCGGCGTGCCGATTGCCGCCTCCCTGGGCCTGGCCGGCTCGATCACCATCATGCTGTTCAGCCCGGACTCGGTGCGTTCACTGGCGATCAAACTGTTTGAAACGTCTGAGCACTACACCCTGCTGGCGATTCCGTTCTTCCTGCTATCCGGTGCTTTTATGACCACCGGCGGCGTGGCCCAGCGCTTGATCGATTTCGCCAACGCCTGCGTCGGCCATATCCGTGGCGGCCTGGCAATCTCGGCGGTGATGGCCTGCATGCTGTTCGCCGCACTGTCCGGCTCCTCGCCAGCCACCGTAGCTGCGGTGGGCTCGATTGCCATCGCTGGCATGGTGCGCTCGGGTTACCCGCAGGCGTTCGGCGCCGGTATCGTGTGTAACGCCGGCACCCTGGGCATCCTGATTCCACCGTCGATCGTCATGGTGGTGTATGCCGCCGCGACCGAGCAGTCGGTAGGCAAGCTGTTTATGGCCGGCGTAGTGCCGGGCCTGCTGCTGGGCGTGGCGCTGATGGTGGCGATCTATATCGTCGCGCGAAAGATGAACCTGCCAGCCATGCCACGTGCCAGCCTGCGGCAACTGCTAACCACTGCACGCAAGGCGATCTGGGGCCTGCTGTTGATGGTGATCATCCTCGGCGGCATCTACTCCGGCATGTTCACCCCTACTGAAGCAGCTGCCGTAGCCGCGGTCTATGCCGGCTTCGTGGCGTTGTTCGTGTACAAGGACATGACCATCCGCGAGTGCCCCAAGGTGCTGCTGGACTCCGGCAAGCTGACCATCATGCTGATGTTCATCATCGCCAACGCCATGCTCTTCGCCCACGTGCTGACCACCGAGCAAATCCCCCAGACCATCACCGCTTGGGTGATCGAGATGGGCCTGCAGCCATGGCAGTTCCTGCTGGTGGTGAACATCGTGCTGCTGGTGGCGGGGGCCTTTATGGAGCCGTCAGCGATCATCCTGATCCTCGCGCCGATCCTGTTCCCGATTGCCGTACAGCTGGGCATCGACCCGATCCACCTGGGCATCATCATGGTGGTGAACATGGAAATCGGACTGATCACACCACCCGTGGGGCTCAACCTTTTCGTCACCTCAGCGGTGACTGGCATGCCACTGACTGCCGTGATCAAGGCCGCCTGGCCGTGGCTGATGCTGCTGCTCAGCTTCCTGATGATCATCACGTACGTGCCTGCCGTATCCATGGCGCTGCCCACTTGGCTGGGCATGACCTGACAGCGACTCCGTGTGTACTTCCCTACACACTTTTAGCCCGGCCTTAGTGCCGGGCTTTTTTTGCATTACATAAATGAGCGTTGAAACTAGACCCGCGCCAGATCTGGCAAGTCGCCCGACAAACCCAGCGCCTGACGCACAAACAACGCCTTGGCTTCCGGCAGCTCATCGACCCAGTTAAGGCCAGAATTACGTAACCAGCGCACCGGCAGCGGATCGGCCTGAAACAGCCGCTCGAAGCCTTCCATCGCCGCCATCATCGCCAGGTTGTGCGGCATACGGCGACGCTCGTAACGACTGAGTACCTTCACATCACCCAGGCGCTCGCCACGCTGCGCGGCATGCAACAGCACCTCAGCCAGCACCGCGACATCGAGAAAGCCCAGGTTGACGCCCTGCCCGGCCAGCGGGTGGATGCTGTGGGCGGCATCGCCGATCAGCGCCAGGCCGTCTTCGACATAACGCTTGGCGTGACGTTGGCGCAGTGGAATACACACGCGCGGATCGGCCTGGAGGATATCGCCCAGGCGATGCTCGAAGGCAAAGCCCAGAGCACGGCGAAAGCCGGCATCATCCAGGGCCATCAGCCGCTCGGCTTCAGTTGGGGTGACCGACCAGACAATCGAGCACCAATGCTCACCTTCGGGACCAGCCAGCGGCAGAAAGGCCAGTGGACCGTCATCGGTAAAGCGCTGCCAGGCGGTAGCCTGATGTGGCTTGGCGCAGCGCACGCTGGTGACAATGGCGTGGTGCAAATAATCCCATTCACGGGTGGCGCAACCGGCCAAGCGGCGCACCGCCGAGTTGGCGCCGTCGGCGGCAATCAGCAGCGGCGCACGCAGCTCGCGGCCGTCACTCAGACTGAGCAACCAGCCATCACCGGAACGGCGCAGCTGCTCCAGGCGGGCGCCCGGCAGCAGGCCAATCGGGCTGTCGTGCAGGCGCTCAAGCAAGGCGTCCTGCACCACACGGTTCTCGACGATATGGCCGAGCGATTCGGCATGCACGCTGGCTGCGCTGAAATGAATCTGCCCGGTGCCGGAGCCGTCCCACACCTGCATCTCGCCATAGGGGCAGGCGCGCCGCGCGGCGATGCCGTCCCATACACCGAGGCGATCGAGAATGCGCTGGCTGGACACCGACAGCGCGCTGACCCGTGGCTCGAAGGCGGCCTGCGGATCAAAGGGTTTGACGCTCAGCGGACTGCCATCGATCAGCAGAATTTCCAACCCCTGCTCCTGCAGGGCCAGCGCCAGGGCGCTGCCTACCATGCCTGCGCCAACGATGATCAGATCCGCTTGCATCACATACTCCTTGTTCAAGCTGCCTGCCGAGCGCGCGGTTTAAGTCGCACGTAGAGAGTTTTATGCACCCGCGCCACCAGGGTGCCGCTGCCATCGCGCACCTCCACATGCAGCTCGGGCAGGTATTTGTCACCGTCTGCGGTGTGCTGGCGGATGTCGGCGAGCAGTTGTTCGTCGATGCTGAAATCGGCGTACACCGGGCCTTTGCCGGGGGCGATAAAGTCGATGCGCGCCGCCTTGTCCCAGACGATAAAGTCACGCCCGAGGTTTTCCATGATCATCAGCATGAAGAACGGGTCGGTCATCGAATACAGACTGCCGCCGAACTGGGTGCCGACATAGTTGCGGTTATACCAGCCCAGGCCCATCTTCACCTGCACCTGGCGGAAGTCCGCGCTGATCTGCCGCACCCGCACGCCGGCGCCCAGATAGGGCGGATATAGATTCATCGCCCAGCGCAGCAGCCGCGCCTTGCGCGCCAGTTTGTTTGCCGGCATGGCTCAGGGCTCCGAACGGGTGCCGAGGCCCATGGCCTGGCGGGCAAACCAGCGTTTCGCCGGAGGTAATAGATCAAGGCCGAGCAAACCGAGATTGCGCCCGGCCGCCAGCAGCGGCTGGCCGGTACTGAACAGGCGGGTGACCTGGTCGGAGAAGCCGACGGTCAGTTGCTGGTCCACCTGCTGGCTGCTCAGATAACGCTGCAGAGTGGCCAGATCGCCCAAGGGCGCGCTGCTGGCCAGCAGGGTTTCGGCCAGCACCAGGGTGTCGCGCAGCGACAAGTTGTAGCCCTGCCCGGCAATCGGATGCAGGCTGTGCGCGGCATTGCCGAGCACCACCAGGTGCTGACGCACCTGCTCTTTGGCGGCGGTCAGGGCCAACGGGTAGAGATGCCGCGCGCCGACCTGGCGCAGGCTGCCCAGGCGATAACCGAAGGCCTGCTGCAACTCGGCGAGAAACGCCGCATCGTCCAGCGCCGACAGCCGCTCGGCTTCCAGCGTGGCACGGGTCCAGACCAGGGCGCAGCGGTTATCCGCCAGCGGCAGCAGGGCCATCGGCCCCTCTTCGGTAAAGCGCTCGAAGGCCAGGCCGTTGTGCGCGTCCTGCGGGCTGACGTTGGCGATCAGCGCGCTCTGCCCATAGGGCGTAGTGCTGACGGCAATACCCAGTTGCTCGCGCAAACCGGAACGGCCGCCTTCGGCGAGAATCGCCAGGCTGCATTCAAGCTCGCTGCCGTCATCCAGGGTCAGGCGGTAGCCATCGGCCAGGGCCTGCATACGGGTGACCTGTGCCGGACTGCGCCAGCTCACCACCTGCTGATCCAACGCCTGCCACAGGCATTCGCCGAGCCAGGCGTTTTCCACCACATAACCCAGCGCCGGCACGCCTTCTTCCTCGGCACTCAGGCGCGCGGCGGCGAAACGGCCACGGTCGGAGACATGAATCTGTTTGATCGGCTCGGCGCGCTGACTGATCTGCTGCCACAGGCCGAGGCGCTGATAAATCTGCTGCGAGCCGAACGACAATGCGGTGGAGCGCGCGTCGTAGCTGGGCTGGTAGCCGCTGCCCGGAGTAAAGGGCTCGATCAGGCAAATGCTCCAGCCGCGCTGTTTGGCCTCGGCCTGCAGGGCCACGGCCAGGCTGGCGCCGACCAGGCCGCCGCCGATAATCGCAATGTCGACGCGTGGCATGATTTAGGCAGCCACGCTGCGTGCGGCGGCCATCAGTGCTTCGATCTCGACAACGGTTTTCGGCACGCCGCTGGTGAGAATCTCGCAGCCGGTTTTAGTCACCACCACGTCGTCCTCGATGCGCACACCAATGCCGCGCCACTTCTTCGCCACGTCCTGATTGTCCACGGCGATATAGATGCCCGGCTCAACCGTCATAGCCATGCCGACCTCCAGTTCGCGCCATTCTCCGCCGACCTTGTACTCGCCAACATCGTGCACATCCATACCCAGCCAGTGGCCGGCGCGGTGCATATAGAAGGGTTTGTAGGCTTCAGTGGCGATCAGCTCGGCCACATCACCCTGCAGCAGGCCCAGCTCCACCAGCCCGGCGGTAATCACCTGCACCGTGGCCTCGTGCGCCTGGTTCCAGTGCTTGCCGGGACCGATTTCCTTGAACGCGGCTTCCTGCGAAGCCAGCACCAGCTCGTAGATGGCTTTCTGCTCGGGAGAGAATTTGCCACTGACCGGGAAGGTGCGGGTGATGTCGCTGGCGTAGCAGTCGATCTCGCAACCGGCATCGATCAGCACCAGATCGCCGTCTTTCAACTGTGCGTCGTTCTCGCGGTAATGCAGGATGCAAGCGTTCTTGCCCGCCGCGACGATGGAACCATAGGCCGGCATCTTCGCCCCGCCCTTGCGGAACTCGTAATCCAGCTCGGCTTCCAGGTGGTACTCGAACAACCCGGCGCGGCTGGCCTGCATGGCGCGCACATGGGCGCGGCAGGAGATGTCCGCAGCTTCTTTCATGACTTTGACTTCGGCAGCCGACTTGTACAGGCGCAGGTCATGCAGCAGGTGTTCGAGGGTGATGAACTCGTTGGGCGGCGAGGCACCCTGGCGCGCCTTGGAGCGGATCACGTTGATCCACTCCATCAGCTGGCGGTCGAACTCATGGTTAGTACCCATAGAGGAATAGACCCGATCACGCCCTTCGATCAGCCCCGGCAGGATGTCGTCGATATCACCAATAGGGAACGCATCATCGGCGCCGTACTGGCTGATCGCGCCATCCTGGCCGGCGCGCAGGCCATCCCACATTTCCCGCAACGGGTCGCGCTCGCGGCAGAACAATACGTACTCGCCATGCTCACGCCCTGGAATCAGCGCAATCACCGCCTCCGGCTCGGGAAAGCCGGAGAGATACTGGAAGTCGCTGTCCTGACGGTATATGTGCTCGACATCGCGGTTGCGGATATACACCGGCGCCGCCGGTAGAATCGCGATGCTGTTGGGTTCCATCTGCGCCATCAGCGCCTTGCGCCGACGGGCGTATTCCGACTTGGGGATGCTGATCATGGGCAGATTGAGTCCACTTCTATTGCATGAAAATCAATGCAGCGACGGCTTCGCCGCGGCAACCACAGGCTTGGCGCACTCGCTGAACAGCAGCAGCGGCGCAACGCGCAGGTACTCCATCACTTCCATGTAATCGTTTTCACCATCATCGGACTCATCCAGGGCGTTCTGCACCTGGGCAATCGCCGAGAGGTCCTGCAGCACTTCCATCGCTTCGCCACTCAACGCGCTGTCACGAGCGGTCAGACCGAAGCCGCCGAGGAAGCCCTGACACCATTGTCCCAGAGCCACCGCGCGCTCGCTAAGCGGCGCATCGTCGCTGGGCAACAGCAGCACCACGGTGACGTCGTTGCTGGTCAGTTCACCCTTGACCATTTCCTGCAGGCCGATCAGCGCCTGGCGCACAGTGTCTTCCGGCGCAGCACCGAGCAGCTCGGCGGCATCCACCAGCCAGGCGTCGATTTCAAAGCCCGCACCAGCACAGCTTCGACCGAGCAGCAGGCCATGCAATTCGGCAGGGGAAATGGTGTGGCCGCTGCTGGCAAGCAGAGCGGCAAACGCGGAGTACGGAGAATTTGAAGTTGGCATAGATAACTAGGCGCAAAGCTGCGCGATCACTAGAATGGAGGCCTTGTATCCTAGCACCGGCAGGCGTGCCAAGACTATGCAGGCGGCGCGCCGGTCAGCGCCAAGCCACCGGGAAAATTGCAGCGCCGTGACCCACGGGTGAAATACATCAACCTCTGGCGTGCCGATCTGTCCCACACTAGCAACACACCAAACAACAGCGCCGCGCACCGCCCGGCACTGTCGAAGACGCCGCAAAGACGCTATTTTTCACTTGCCAGCCCACTCACCTAGCCACGAGTAGAGAACCATGGAAGACGTCGACCTGCAGGCTCTTACGACCAAGCTGGACTTACTGATCCAGCGTGTCGAACAGCTCAAGGCGCAAAACCGACAGCTTCTGACGAGCGAAAAGGCCTGGCGCGAAGAACGCGCCCATCTAATTGAAAAGAACGAAATGGCCCGGCACAAGGTCGAATCCATGATTTCGCGCCTCAAAGCCCTGGAGCAGGATTAATGACCCAGTCGAACACCTTGACCGTCCAGATTCTGGACAAAGAATATTGCATCGCCTGCCCAAGCGATGAACGCAGCAACCTGGAAAGCGCCGCGCGCTACCTGGATGGCAAGATGCGGGAGATCCGCTCAAGCGGCAAAGTCATCGGTGCCGACCGCGTTGCGGTTATGGCGGCCCTGAACATCACCCATGACCTACTACACAAACAGCAACACCTTGATCAACAGGCCGGCGCCAACCGCGATCAGGTGCGTAGCCTGCTCAGCCGGGTCGACAGCGCTCTGGCTCGCGATGCCGATGAGCAAGGCAGCTGATTGCGTGCCGACGCTTTCGGGTATACTGGCCACCGCTCCCTGGAGTGTGCGCCAGTTGGTGATGTCCCTGAGCCGATTCGCACAACCCCGGAGGTTGCACGTTGAAGCCGGTGTGCATGTCCGCTTGACGGAAAGCCTTAACGCCTCCTGCAACCTCCACCTTGAACTTTCGGGTTCAAGGGCTAAGCCGACAGCGGCACGTCGGGGAGTCACTTTTTCCAGCCGATTGCCCATCCGTGGTAATCGCTTTCGCAACAGCCCATGCTCGATACCTCTGCACTAAGCCGCGCGCAATTGCGTCGCCACCTACGCGTACAGCGCCGCGCACTCAGTCGTCACGCCCAACGCCAAGCCGCCCTGGGTCTGTATAAACAGCTAGCGCAGCACCCGCTGTTTCGCCGTGCGCGGCACATTGCCCTGTACCTGCCCAATGACGGCGAGATTGACCCAAGGCCTTTACTGCGCGCGGCACAGGTGCGAGGCAAAGCGACCTATTTACCGGTGCTCAGCCCCTGGCCGCGCACAAAAATGGTGTTTCAACGCATTCGCGCTGGTGAGCCTTTGCTGAAAAATCGCTTCGGTATTTATGAGCCACGGCGCAACTGCAAACAGCAGCGGAATATCTGGGCACTGGACCTGGTGCTGCTACCACTGGTCGGTTTTGACCGCCACGGGGCGCGCCTAGGCATGGGCGGTGGATTCTATGATCGCAGCCTGGCGTATCGCGCATTGCGCAAAAATTGGCACAAACCGACATTACTGGGCTTGGCGCATGAGTGTCAGCAGGTCGATCGGCTGACCATGGCCAGCTGGGATGTGCCACTGCAAGGCACAGTGACGGATAAGGCGTGGTATTGAATCAAGCGTTTTACAGGCTGTACCGCACTCCCTGCGGTACGTACCAAGTTCAACCCGCCGCTTGCGACTGGGTGACCGGTGTATCAGCCTGGCGATCCCACAAACTCTGGGTATAACCGGTAGTAACTACACCCAGGCTGAACAGTATTACCAAAATCAACAACACATCAGGTTTACGTTTCATCGAATGCCTCCCCCTTAAAGGCATAGCGCACGCTGTATTCGCGGCGATTATTTTTATAGGTCCAACAGCGGCTGCCATCCACACGCGCCGGGTGCAAAACTGCAACACGACCGGCACCACCAGGCAAACAGCACCTGCCCGCTAACGGACTGAATCACAGGAGCAAAGTTCATGCCTTATTGGCTAATGAAGTCAGAACCCGACGAACTCTCGATCCACGACCTGCAAAGGCTGGAGCAGGCGCGCTGGGATGGCGTGCGTAATTACCAGGCGCGCAACTTCCTGCGCAGCATGCAGCCAGACGATCTGTTCTTCTTCTATCACTCCAGCTGCCCGGAGCCGGGCATTGCCGGAATCGCCCGTATCGCCTCGGCGCACTACCCCGACCCGACGGCGTTAGAGCCCGATAGCCATTACTTCGATGCCAAGGCCAGTACGGCTAAGAACCCTTGGAGCGCGGTTGATGTGGCTTTTGTCGAGGCCTTCAAGCGGGTTATCCCGCTGGCACAGCTGAAAGCGCAGAGTGCGCTGCTGGAATTGCCGCTGGTGCAGAAGGGCAGCCGCCTCTCGGTGATGCCAGTAAGCACCGAGGAATGGGCGGCCGTACTGGCGCTGCGCTGAAATGGCGCAGTGCCTGCACCATGCCGGCTTATTGAATAATCAGGTTGTTGAATAGCAGGTCTTCCACCAGCGGCTTGCCTTCTTCCTGGGTGAGCACTTCCTGCACCTGCTTGAGCGCCTCGGCCCGCAAGGTTTCGCGAGCGCCTGGGGCCGACATGGCCTCGTCCGTCTGCTGGGAGAACAGCATGACCAGCTGATTACGGATCAGCGGATCATGGTGTTTGACCTTCGCCTCGACATCCGCGCCGGTTACCCGCAGGGAAATATCGGCCTTGAAGAACTTGAGCTTCGGGCCCTCACCAAAATTCCCCACCAGCGCGGGAAACAGAGAGACATAAGCCACCACCGGAGCGGCCCCTTCCCCCTCCTTAGCCTCTTTATCTTCCGAGGCGTGCGCCGCCAAGGGCAGGGACAGAACCAACAACAATGCGATCCAGGCTTTCACAGGCGGTATTCCTCAAGAGTTCAGCCCCTAGCATAGCCACAGTCAGGCGGCGGCCCAAGCCCCAAGCTTATGCATAGCTATCAGGCACAGGCATGCTCGTTGACCGGGCACCTGCCGCACCTACACTGCATGGCCATAAACCGCAGAGGAAAAGCCCGATGAAAGCCGTGCTGTGCAAAGCCTTCGGCCCCGCCGAAACCCTGGTACTGGAAGAAATCGCCAGCCCCGAAGCGAAGAAGAACGAAGTGCTGCTGCAAGTGCATGCGGCCGGGGTCAACTTCCCCGATACGCTGATCATCGAAGGCAAATACCAGTTCAAACCACCCTTCCCTTTCTCTCCGGGTGGCGAAGCGTCCGGCGTAGTTACCGCTGTCGGTGAGAAAGTCAGCCACCTGAAGGTCGGCGACAGGGTCATGGCCCTGACCGGCTGGGGCAGCTTTGCCGAAGAAGTGGCGGTACCCGGCTACAACGTTATGCCGATCCCAGCGAGCATGGACTTTGCCAGCGCAGCTGCCTTCGGCATGACCTACGGCACCTCAATGCATGCCCTCAAACAGCGCGGCAACCTGCAACCGGGGGAAACCCTGCTGGTGCTCGGCGCCTCCGGCGGCGTCGGCCTAGCGGCGGTGGAAATCGGCAAGGCCATGGGCGCCAAGGTAATCGCCGCAGCGAGCAGCGCGGAAAAACTCGAAGTGGCCAAGGCTGCGGGCGCCGATGAGCTGATCAACTACAGCGAAAATAACCTGAAGGATGAAGTCAAACGCCTGACCGGTGGCCAGGGCGCGGACGTGATCTATGACCCGGTGGGTGGCGACCTGTTCGATGCCGCCATCCGCAGCATCGCCTGGAACGGCCGCCTGTTGGTGGTGGGCTTCGCCAGCGGGCGCATCCCCGAACTGCCGGTAAACCTGACCCTACTTAAGGGCGCAGCCGTAGTCGGGGTATTCTGGGGCTCGTTTGCCCAGCGCCAGCCGCAGGACAACGCTGCCAACTTCCAACAGCTGTTCGCCTGGCACGCCGAGGGCAAGCTCAAGCCACTGGTGTCGCAGACCTTCCCACTGGCAAAGGCTGCGGACGCGATCAACACCCTCGGCCAGCGCAAGGCGGTGGGCAAGGTGGTGGTGCAAGTACGTTAAGCGCCTAAAGCGTTAGAACTAAAGGCTGCGCTCTGGTTACTGATAAACGTGCTTGGGCTATCGCAAAGCACGTTTATCACGGGCGTGGCCCATCAACCGTGTAACGGTTAACCAAGTTTTCTCTAAGACTTTGCTGCTCCGGTTGCTAGCTGAAGCCGCTAGGCAACTCACCCTCTCCTGCCTAACCCTCCCCCCACATACGCATACATATCCCTACTGAAGCGGGCTCGCCGGCAGGTGACGGCCTACGCCTGACTGCCTAGCGCGATAGATATTTTTGGCTGGCAGAGGGCACCAATCTCAGCTCACTTAGCTGAGTGGTTCAGCATATTCACATTTTTTTGACGTCTCACCGCCTAGCATTGCTCGCCATCTCAATCGACAGATTATCCAGTGACACTCCACGGGGCGAAGTTACATGGCAGTAGGCAAGTGGCAGTTGGTTTCAGCGTTAACAGCCAAGGCAATCAGCCCAACGCGTTTAGTGGTGTATGTCGCGCTGGCATTGGTGGCGCTTTATAACGCCGCCACCTGGCAGGCGCTGCAGCAGCTCGTGCCGCTCACCAGCTTAAAAGCAGCGGTGTTTTATGGGTCTTTTGCGCTGTTTTTGCTGGCCTTTATCAGCTTGCTGCTGACCCTGGTGTCGTTCAAATACCTGCTCAAGCCGCTACTAACCCTGTTATTGCTGTGTTCAGCCAGCGCTACCTATTTTATGGGCAGCTACGGTGTTTCGATTGATACCGTGATGGTGCAGAACATCTTCGAAACCAACCCTGACGAGGCCGGCGCGCTACTGAGTGTGCGGATGCTTGGTTACTTGCTAGTGCTCGGGGTATTACCGGCAACCCTAGTCTGGTGTACACCGGTTCGCTACCCGCGGTTTTTCCGCGGTTTGCTGAATAAGCTGCTGATGATCACCGCATGCATGGTCACCGTCGCGGTAATGGCCGGCAGCTTCTATTCCACTTATGCGCCGATTTTCCGCAATGAAGACAAGCTGACCCACTACATCAACCCCACCAATTACATCTATGCCGTCAGCAAGTACGCCAAGCAGCGGTTTGGCAGCAAAGAAAGCCTGGTGGTTCAGCAAATTGGCCTCGACAGCAAAGCTGGCGCCCAGCTATCAACACGGCCGAAGAAGTCACTGGTGATTTTTGTCGTCGGCGAAACCGCTCGCGCCGATCACTTTGCGCTCAATGGCTATAGTCGCGAGACCAATCCAGAACTCAAAAAACAGGACATCCTCAACTTTACTGCCGTGCATTCGTGCGGCACCTCTACCGCGGTCTCGGTACCGTGCATGTTCTCGGTGTTCCCGCGCAAAGATTTCAGTGACAGGAAAGGCAAGACCAACGAAGGCGTTTTGGATGTGCTGCAGCGCGCCGGCGTTAAAGTGTTTTGGCGTGATAACAACAGCGACTGCAAAGGCACGTGCTTACGCATCCCCAATGACGACGTGGCCAAACGTAAAAACAGCCCGTTTTGCAATGATCGGCGCTGCCTTGATGAAGTGATGCTGGAAGACTTGCAGAGCTATATCGATTCGCTGGACGGTAACGCGATGATCGTTTTGCATGCCGATGGCAGCCATGGGCCGGAGTATTTTGACCGCTACCCGGATTCGTTCAAGCGCTTCAAGCCGGTGTGCCATACCAACCAACTAAGCAGCTGTACGACCGAGGAGCTGGTGAACGTCTACGACAACACCATCCTCTATACCGACCATTTTTTAAGCCAGGTGATTGAGTTGCTCAAACGCAATACCGAGCAGCGCGACACGGCGATGATCTATGTCTCCGACCATGGTGAGTCCCTGGGGGAAAACGGCCTGTATCTGCATGCAGCGCCTTATTCAATCGCCCCTGAAGCGCAAACCCATGTGCCTATGGTTATGTGGTTCTCACCGGCCGCTTATAGCCACTGGGGCATCGACAAAGGTTGCATGCAGGGCAAGCAGAATGACCCGAAACTCAGCCACGACAATATTTTCCATTCATTGCTGGGCTTGTTTGCGGTGCAAAGCAGCGTTTATCAGCCGGGCTTGGATATGTTCAGCAATTGTCGGCAACCTGGCGTAGCCACTGGCCAATAACAGGCTTATCTAAGCCGCTAGCGCCCTTGGTTGTTGCCTGCAGGCCTGCTCGCAACAACCAAGGTTTGCTACACCACGATTAGGCCGCAGCCGCTTTTGTGGCCTTCAACCGCGTGGCGCGTAGGCAAATACGTCAGCGCGCATCTGATGCGCATCCATCCCTGCCTCAACCAACGCATCCAGCGTGGCGTAGACCATGGCCGGGGAGCCGCTGGCGTATACATGCAGCGCGTTCAGGTCAGCAAAGTCTTCTCGCACGGCCTCATGCAGCAGGCCACAACGACCCTGCCAGCCACATTGATCACTGACCACTTGATGCAGGAACAGATTGGGCACCTGCTGCCACTGCGCCCAATGCTCCAGCGCGTAGAAGTCTTCCGGACGGCGTGCGCCCCAGTACAGGTGCACCGGGTGGGCGAAGCCGCTGGCGCGACAATGTTCGATCAGGCTGTGCATCTGCGCCATGCCGGTGCCGGCGGCAATCAGCACCAACGGCCCATCCGGCAACTCCGCCAGGTGGGTATCGCCAAACGGCAGCTTCACCTTTACCAAGCCTGTGCGGCGCAGCTGGGCGATCAGGGCAACGGTGGCCGCGTCGCGGGCCAGAACATGCAACTCCAACTCACGACCATTGTGCGGAGCAGACGCCAGGGAAAAGGCGGCGTAATCATCGCCATCACGTTGCAGCAACACGTATTGCCCGGCGTGATAACGCACAGGCTTGCCCGCAGGAGCGCTCAGGCGCAGGCGAAACACATCGCCGCCCAGCTCATCACAAGCCGAGACCTGGCAAGCCAGCTCACGCACCGGCAGCTCGCCGGGGGCCAGTACGCCATCCCAATGCAACACACAGTCTTCTAGTGGTTCTGCCAGGCAGGTGAACAGCTCACCCTGGGTCAGTTCGACCCCGCCTTGCTGCACACGGCCCTCCACCAGCAGCGCCGCACAAATATGGCAATTGCCGTTGCGGCAGCTCTGCGGGCAGTCGTAACCCAGGCGCCGTGCGGCATCGAGGATGCGCTCATGAGGCTGCACTTCAAGTACTGCACCTGAAGGATTCAGGGTGACTTTCATCAATCAATTCCCAGCTCAGACCACAGCGCATCGACGCGCTGCTTGACTGCGTCATCCTGAACGATAGCCCGCCCCCATTCGCGAGTCGTCTCGCCCGGCCACTTGTGGGTGGCGTCCAGACCCATTTTCGAACCGAGACCAGAGATGGGCGAGGCGAAGTCGAGATAGTCGATCGGCGTATTGTCGATCATCACCGTGTCGCGTTTGGGGTCCATGCGCGTAGTAATCGCCCAGATCACGTCGTTCCAGTCCCGTGCGTTGATATCGTCGTCGGTGACGATAACGAACTTGGTGTACATGAACTGTCGCAAAAACGACCACACGCCGAGCATCACGCGCTTGGCGTGGCCAGGGTACTGCTTCTTCATGGTCACCACCGCCATGCGGTAGGAGCAGCCTTCCGGTGGCAGATAGAAGTCGGTGATTTCCGGAAATTGCTTCTGCAGGAGCGGCACGAACACTTCATTCAGCGCCAAGCCAAGAATCGCCGGCTCATCCGGTGGACGGCCGGTGTAGGTGCTGTGATAGATCGGCTTCTGCCGGCGGGTAATGCGCTCGACGGTGAACACCGGGAAGCTATCGACTTCGTTGTAATAGCCGGTGTGATCGCCGTAAGGGCCTTCTGGGGCCATCTCTCCGGGGTGAATCACCCCTTCGAGGACGATTTCAGCGCTAGCCGGTACCTGCAGATCACTGCCACGCGCCTTGATCAGCTCGGTACGGTGGCCGCGCAGCAGACCAGCAAAGGCATATTCCGAAAGGCTATCCGGCACCGGCGTTACCGCACCCAGAATGGTCGCCGGATCGGCGCCAAGCGCCACTGCAACAGGGTATGGACGGCCGGGGTATTTTTCGCACCAATCGCGGAAGTCCAAAGCGCCGCCACGGTGGCTGAGCCAGCGCATGATCACCTTGTTACGACCAATCACCTGCTGACGATAAATACCGAGGTTCTGTCGTTCCTTGTTCGGCCCTTTGGTGATGGTCAGACCCCAAGTGATCAGCGGGCCGACATCGCCCGGCCAGCAGGTTTGCACGGGCAGCTTGCCGAGGTCGACATCGTCCCCCTCCTCAATCACTTCCTGGCACGGTGCGTCTTTCAGCACCTTGGGCGCCATGCTCAGCACCTTTTTGTAGATCGGCAGCTTGTTCCAAGCATCCTTCAGGCCTTTCGGCGGCTCGGGTTCTTTCAGGAACGCCAGCAGCTTGCCGATTTCGCGCAACTCGCTGACTTCTTCTGCGCCCATGCCCAAGGCTACGCGCTTGGGCGTGCCGAACAAGTTGCCGAGCACCGGTATATCGAAACCCGTGGGGTTCTCGAACAACAGCGCCGGCCCGCCTTTACGCAGGGTGCGGTCGCAGATTTCGGTCATCTCCAGCACTGGAGAAACTGGCGTCTGGATGCGCTTGAGTTCACCGCGCTCTTCCAGACCGCGGATAAAGTCGCGCAGGTCACGATATTGCATGCAGATGCCTCGTTTCGAGCCGGACAATAAGGGCGCAAAGTTTAGCGCCGAACTGGGTCTTTCAGAAGGGACAGCCAGTACCCAGACACACAAAAGCCGGGCTGACCCGGCTTTTGTTGTAAGGCTAGGGAGCGCCTTACTTGCGTTTCATCGACTGGAAGAACTCTTCGTTCGTCTTGGTCGCTTTCAGCTTGTCGGTGAGGAACTCGATGGCGGCAATTTCATCCATCGGGTGCAGCAGCTTGCGCAGAATCCACATGCGCTGCAGTTCGTCATCGGCGGTCAACAGCTCTTCGCGACGGGTGCCGGCGCGGTTGATGTTGATGGCTGGGAACACACGCTTCTCGGCGATACGACGGTCCAGCGGCAGTTCCATGTTGCCGGTGCCTTTGAACTCTTCGTAGATCACTTCATCCATCTTCGAGCCGGTTTCCACCAGCGCGGTAGCGATGATGGTCAGCGAACCGCCTTCTTCGATGTTACGCGCGGCACCGAAGAAGCGTTTCGGCTTCTCCAGAGCATGGGCGTCAACACCACCCGTAAGCACCTTGCCGGAGCTTGGGATCACGGTGTTGTAGGCGCGCGCCAGACGGGTGATGGAGTCGAGCAGGATGACCACATCCTTCTTATGCTCAACCAGGCGCTTGGCCTTCTCGATGACCATTTCGGCAACCTGCACGTGGCGGGTTGGTGGCTCATCGAACGTCGAGGCAACCACTTCGCCGCGCACAGTGCGCTGCATCTCGGTCACTTCTTCCGGGCGCTCGTCGATCAACAGAACGATCAGGTGGCACTCGGGATTGTTGCGCGCGATGTTCGCGGCGATGTTCTGCAGCATGATGGTCTTACCGGCTTTCGGCGGTGCAACGATCAAGCCGCGCTGGCCTTTACCTATCGGAGCGCAGAGGTCGATCACCCGGCCGGTGATGTCCTCGGTGGAGCCGTTACCGGCTTCCATGACCAGACGCTTGGTGGGGAACAGCGGCGTCAGGTTTTCAAAAAGAATCTTGTTCTTGGCGTTTTCCGGGCGGTCGTAGTTGATTGTGTCAACCTTGAGCAGCGCGAAGTAACGCTCGCCTTCTTTCGGCGGGCGAATCTTGCCGACGATGGTATCGCCTGTACGCAAGTTGAAGCGGCGGATCTGGCTCGGCGAGACGTAGATGTCATCGGGGCCAGCGAGGTACGAGGCATCCGCAGAGCGGAGAAAGCCGAAACCGTCCTGGAGAATCTCCAGCACGCCATCACCGGAGATTTCCTCACCGCTTTTAGCGTGTTTTTTCAACAGGGAGAAAATCACGTCCTGCTTGCGCGAACGGGCCATGTTTTCCAGGCCTTGTTGTTCAGCGAGTTCCAGCAGTTCGGTAATCGGCTTTTGCTTGAGTTCGGTCAGATTCATAGGAATGACGTAATTCATGAAGGAGGGGAAATAAGCTATTTAGCTTGGGAGGCCGCGCCGTGAGAAGACGATTTGATCGCCTGCTTGTATATCGAAAGATTCGAAAGGAATGCGTCGGCGACGGCTTGCAGGGGGCTGCATAGGAAATGCAGCGAGGCCGAATGTAACACCGGCTTTATTCATCGTCCAGCGTCCAGACAGAAAAAAGCCCCGCAATGTGCAGGGCTTTCAGGGCTTGTTACCGTCTCAGCGCAACTTAGATGTTGCTGTCGAGGAAGGCTGCCAGCTGCGACTTGGACAATGCGCCCACTTTGGTGGCCTCAACATTGCCGTTTTTGAACAGCATCAGCGTCGGGATACCACGTACGCCGAACTTTGGCGGGGTGTCCTGGTTTTCATCGATGTTCAGCTTGCAGACTTTCAGTTTGCCCTGATAGGTCTGGGCGATCTCATCGAGCACCGGCGCGATCATCTTGCACGGGCCGCACCACTCAGCCCAGTAGTCGACCAGCACCGGCCCTTCGGCTTGCAGGACGTCTTGGTCGAAGCTGGCATCGCTGACATTGGTGATGAATTCGCTCATGGAAAGTCTCCGTGTTCGGAAGCAAAAGATGGGCGACATCATAGCCCGGCTTTCCCCACACAGGAAGGCGGCGGCAATTGAGCTTCTCTATGGCTTGACCACAAGCCAGCCGCACGGCCGCCTGCGTCATAATTTATTCAGACAGCCGGCAAGCCCTGGCCAGCCGCCGCGCGAGCCATGGCGCAACGGGTTTGGCCTGGACCTGCGACATCAGTATGCGTTGGCGGGGCCAGGCTATCGTGGCACGATGACGCGGTTCCGCATTGAGATGGTTCCACCATGCCGCATACCCCTGCCGAGTCTTTTCCTTTGATTGCAGCTATCGACCTGGGCTCCAACAGCTTCCATATGGTGCTGGCCAAAGCCGATCACGGCGAGATCCGCATCCTCGAACGCCTCGGCGACAAGGTGCAACTGGCCGCCGGCATCGACGAGCAGCGCCTGCTCAGCGAAGAAGCCATGCAGCGCGGGCTCGACTGCCTGCGGCGTTTCGCCCAGCTGACCGCCAGCCTGCCAGAAGGCGCGGTGCGCGTGGTGGGCACCAATGCCCTGCGTGAGGCGCGCAACCGTGGCGAATTTATCCGCCGCGCCGAAGAAATCCTCGGTCATCCGGTTGAAGTCATCTCCGGGCGCGAAGAAGCCCGACTGATCTATCTCGGCGTGTCGCACAGCATTGCCGACACCCCAGGCAAGCGCCTGGTCGCCGATATTGGCGGCGGCAGTACCGAATTCATCATCGGCCAGCGCTTCGAGCCGCTGCTGCGTGAAAGCCTACAGATGGGCTGCGTCAGCTTCACGCAGCGCTTCTTCAAGGACGGCAAGATCACCCCGGCGCGTTATGCCCAGGCCTACACCGCCGCGCGCCTGGAGATCATGGGCATCGAGCACGCCCTGCGTCGCCTGGGCTGGGAAGATGCAGTCGGCGCATCCGGCACCATCAAGGCCATCGGCCTGACCATTCAGGCGGCCGGGCTCGGCTCAGGCGAAGTCAACGCCGAAGGGCTGGCCTGGTTGAAACGCAAGGTGTTCAAGATTGGCGAAGCGGAAAAACTCGACCTCGACGGCATAAAAGTCGATCGCCGGGGCATTTTCCCGGCAGGCCTGGCGATTCTCGAAGCGATCTTCGACGCCTGCGATATCCAGCGCATGAGCCATTCCGAAGGCGCGCTGCGCGAAGGCGTGCTGTATGACCTGCTCGGACGCCATCAGCATGAAGATGTACGTGAGCGCACCCTGAGCTCGCTGATGGAGCGCTATCACGTCGATCTGGAGCAGGCTGCGCGGGTCGAAAGCAAAGCGCTCTCGGCGCTGGAGAAGGTCGCCCAAGACTGGCAACTCGAAGACGACTGGCACCGCGAACTGCTCAGCTGGGCTGCCAAGGTGCATGAAGTCGGCCTGGACATCGCCCATTACCAGTACCACAAGCACGGCGCCTATCTGGTCGAGCACTCGGACCTGTCAGGCTTCTCGCGCCAGGATCAGCAGATGCTCGCGCTCTTGGTGCGCGGCCATCGGCGCAATATCCCCAAGGACAAATTTGCCGACTTCGGCGCCGAAGGCGTCAAGTTGATCCGCCTGTGCGTACTGCTGCGCTTCGCCATCCTGTTCCACCACATTCGCGGCACTCAGGAAATGCCCAACGTGCAGCTCAAGGCTGCCGGACAGCGCCTGGAGATTCAGTTCCCGGAAGACTGGCTGGAGAACAACCCGCTAACCCAGGCAGATTTCACCCAGGAAGCGGAGTGGCTCAAACGTATCGGTATCGAACTGA
>JAHJXZ010000098.1 GCA_018827205.1 Gammaproteobacteria bacterium
GACCTGCAGAAACAGTACGCCGAGAAGACCAAGGAAGAGTTGGCCGAGGCTGCCATTCCAGTCAAGGTTGCCGGTCGCATCATGCTCAACCGTGGCTCGTTCATGGTTATTCAGGACATGACTGGGCGCATCCAGGTCTACGTCAACCGCAAGACCCTGTCGGAAGAAACCCTGGCCGCCGTAAAAAGCTGGGACATGGGCGACATCATCTCCGCCGTAGGCACCCTGGCCCGTTCCGGCAAGGGTGATCTGTACGTGGAAATGACCGACGTGCGTCTGCTGACCAAGTCTTTGCGTCCGCTGCCAGATAAGCACCACGGCCTGACTGACACCGAGCAGCGCTACCGTCAGCGTTATGTTGACCTGATCGTCAACGAAGACGTGCGCCAGACCTTCCGCGTACGTTCGCAAGTGATCGCGCACATCCGCAGCTTCCTGATGCAGCGCGACTTCCTTGAAGTCGAAACGCCGATGCTGCAGACCATCCCTGGCGGCGCCGCGGCCAAGCCGTTCGAAACCCACCACAACGCGCTGGACATGGAAATGTTCCTGCGTATCGCGCCGGAGTTGTACCTCAAGCGTCTGGTGGTTGGCGGTTTTGAAAAGGTCTTCGAGATCAACCGCAACTTCCGTAACGAAGGCGTTTCGACTCGTCACAACCCAGAATTCACCATGTTGGAGTTCTACCAGGCGTACGCCGACTACGAAGACAACATGGACCTGACCGAAGAACTGTTCCGTGAACTGGCGCAGCTGGTTCTGGGCAGCACCGACGTGCCTTACGGCGACAAGGTGTTCCACTTCGGCGAGCCGTTCGTACGGTTGTCGGTATTTGACTCGATCCTCAAGTACAACCCTGAGCTGACTGCCGATGACCTGAACGACATCGACAAGGCGCGTGCCATCGCCAAGAAAGCCGGTGCCAAGGTGCTGGGCTTTGAAGGCCTGGGCAAGCTGCAGGTGATGATTTTCGAAGAGCTGGTCGAGCACAAGCTGGAGCAGCCGCACTTCATTACCCAGTACCCGTTTGAAGTGTCGCCGTTGGCCCGTCGCAACGACGAGAACCCGAACGTCACCGACCGTTTCGAGCTGTTTATCGGTGGCCGTGAAATCGCCAACGCCTACTCCGAGCTTAACGATGCGGAAGACCAGGCCGCGCGCTTTATGGCGCAGGTGGCCGACAAGGACGCCGGTGACGACGAAGCCATGCACTACGATGCTGATTTCGTCCGCGCCCTGGAATACGGCATGCCGCCGACCGCCGGTGAGGGCATTGGTATCGACCGTTTGGTGATGCTGCTGACTAACTCACCGTCTATTCGCGACGTGATTCTGTTCCCGCACATGCGCCCGCAAGCCTGATGCTTGATAAGCCGCCTCCGGGCGGCTTTTTATTACCCGGTTTTTATGGCCTACCAGCCGGGGAACGATTTTTTATTAGCGGCCAGTGGATTAATTTTGCGATTTACTGACTAAGTCATTATTAATCGTGAATAACCGACAGAGGATCGTCTTGCTGTGACAGCCAAGCCCGCCCAAGAAAGCGCCACCCTGGTGGCCAACGCCGTTGCCGAGAGCGTGCAGTATCAGGGCCGCAAAGCCAGCCGTCAGGGCAGTGAACAGCGCCGTCAGGCCATTCTCGATGCCGCCATGCGTATTATCGTGCGTGAAGGCGTGCGTGCCGTCCGGCACCGCGCAGTAGCCGCAGAGGCCGAAGTGCCGTTGTCGGCGACTACCTATTACTTCAAAGACATCAACGACCTGATCACAGATACCTTCGCCCAGTTTGTGGAGCGCAGTGCGGCGCACATGGGCGAGTTCTGGAGCGGTACCGAAGGTCTATTGCGTGAGCAGGTCAGCCGACTGGATGGCAGCGCTGAGGCGCGTCGGCGTCTGGCCAATGAAATTGCCCAGTTGGCTGTGGAATACGTGCGCCAGCAGTTGCTGACCCGCCGTGAACACCTGCTGGCCGAGCAGGCCTTTCAGCAGGAGGCTTTGCTTAACCCGCGTCTGCACGGGCTGTTACGTGCTCACCGGCAGATACTGCTGCAGGGCGTGACGCACTTCTTCGAGGTGCTGGGTTCGCAGCAGGCCGAGCCGGATGCCAAGCTCTTGACGGCGATTATTGTGCGCATGGAGTATCAAGGGCTGCTCGATGGTGTCGATCATCTGGACAGTGAAGAGATGTTGGCCATGCTTAAACGCTATATGCATCTGGTACTGGGCCTGTAACCCGGTCAATCCGTTCACAAGGAGAGCTGAATGAAAGCCTGGCGCGCGCTGCTTGCCGTGTCCTTCCTGTTGCTTGGTGGCTGTCTGGTGACCTTCAAGGACCCGATCCCCGCCAATGAGGCAGCCCCGATTCCCTTGCTTGGCGAATGGTCGCGCAAGAACGAGTGGGGCGAACAGCTGTATCTGCAAATCACCCGTGCCGGTTCCAACGTCTATAAGGCGCGGGCCTATGTCGACAGTCTGGATAACCTCGACAGCGTTGAAGAATACGGCTTTACCGTGGCCCACCATGGCCGTCGCTGGTACCTCTCGGCGGGCTTGCCGAAGAGCCTGGGTGCAAACTTCGCCATCGCCGGTTTTGAGCTGACCACCAGCAATGAATTGGTGATCTACAACCTAGATGTCGACCGAATTCTTCAGGAGCTGGAGCAGGGTGCGTTGCAGGGCGAGGTAATCGACGGCGCCGAAGGCGATGGCGTGCTGATCAGCAGCCCGTTGGGGCAGGTATTCAGCTACCTCGATGATCAGGCCAATTCGGATGTATTTATTGAAGTCGCGCGTTATCAGCGGGCGGGTGACTAGTAGGTTGTGGTGAGGAAAGCATGAACAGTCATACCGGGTTGGACGATTATCAGTTGATCGTGCGCGCGCTGTCCGACCGTCTGGTCGACGCGCAGACGCCGATTCGCGTGCTGGATGCGGTGAAGTGGGATGACTCGATCCGCAGCGAGTTCCTCAAGCACAAGGGCAAGAAGCTGCCCGCCGTCGACCGTGCCTACTACGCTAACCGGCCGCTGCCCTTCGATGCGGCAGCGAAGAAGCTGGAATTCCAGAATATCGAGCGTGATATCACCCGCCAGCTCGGCCAGTTCAACCCCGTGGGCAAGATTATGCGGCGCATGTGCCGCGAGTACCGCATGGTTATTCGCATGCTCGAAGCACGCGGCACCGAGGACTTTGGCCTGATCAGTCAGGAGCTCTATGGCGCGGCCTCCGACGCCTTCCATGCCGGCGATCCGACCCTGGCCGACCTGGGTATGATGTTTTCCGACTTCCTGAATAACATCGACAAGCGCGGTGACCTCAAGGACGAGGCCAAGACCCTGACCGCGAAAGAGGCAGTCAACCTGCTGCAACACCGCCTGAACAAGGTGTTTGGCGAGGAAGAGAGCACCATTCGGGTGTTTGAATCCGATGGCATCCTCGCCGATGCCGCCGCCGGTGCCGACTACATCAAGATCCGCGCTGATGCGATGTTTAATGACCGTGATGTAAAAGCCCTGGAGGTGCACGAGGGGCTGGTGCATGTGGCCACCACCCTGAACGGGTTGAATCAGCCGATCTGTACTTTCCTGGCCAAGGGTCCGCCCTCGTCCACAGTGACCCAGGAAGGTCTGGCAATCCTCATGGAGGTGATTACCTTCGCCTCCTATCCGACGCGGTTGCGCAAGCTGACCAACCGTACCCGCGCCATTCATATGGCCGAAGAGGGTGCCGATTTCCTGCAGGTATTCGACTTCTACCGCGAGCAGGGCTTTAGCCAGGAAGACAGCTACAGCAACGCCAACCGGGTCTTTCGCGGCTCGACCCCCAGCGGCATGCCTTTCACCAAGGACCTGTCCTATCTGAAAGGCTTCATCATGATTTACAACTACATCCAGTTGGCTGTGCGCAAAGGCAAGCTGGAGCAGATTCCGCTGCTGTTCTGCGGTAAGACCACTCTGGAAGACATGCGCTCCCTGCGCCAGCTGGTGGATGAAGGGCTGGTCGTCGCGCCCAAGTACCTGCCGCCGCAGTTCAGCGACCTCAACTCGCTGTCGGCCTGGATGTGCTTCTCCAACTTCCTCAATCACCTGAGTCTTGATCGGATCGAAGCCGACTACGCCAATATCCTCTAGTAGCTACTGCGCTCGGATATGCAGCGTTGCGCACGACCTGAAAAATGCTCATTTACAGTCGTAAACTCCGCTTTTTCAGTCCGTACGTGCCTTGGCTAACCTTCGCTCGTGACGCGCCTAGCCCTTTAATAGACGATTCGTAGCCCGGATGAAATCCGGGTTGCTCTTCCCGCATTAACAGGAGCTGCGCATGCCCAGCCATCAACTCGACTACGAAATCCTAGGCGCTTCTGCGCAAAGTGTGGAGATCATTCTCGATCCGGGCGAAACGGTGATCGCCGAAGCCGGTGTGATGAATTACATGACCGACGGCATCCGCTTTGAAACGCGCATGGGCGATGGCTCAACCAACGGTGTGCTGGGCAAGCTGTGGGGCATGGGCAAGCGCATGCTGACGGGCGAATCGCTGTTTATGACGCACTTTTCCAATGCAGGCAAAACCCCGGCGCGGGTAGCCTTTGCTGCGCCTTACCCCGGCACCGTGGTGCCGATCCAGCTGGCGGAGCATGGCGGTACGCTGATCTGCCAAAAGGACGCTTTTCTTTGTGCGGCTTACGGCACGGCAGTAGGAATAAGCTTTAACAAGCGCTTGGGCGCCGGCTTTTTCGGTGGCGAAGGTTTTATCCTGCAGAAGCTCGAAGGTGACGGCCTGGCCTTTGTCCACGCCGGCGGCACGGTGATTCGCAAGGAGCTGAACAACGAAACCCTGCGCCTGGACACTGGTTGCCTGGTGGCCTTTACCAGCGGCATTGATTACGACATAGCCCTGGCCGGCGGCCTGAAAAGCATGCTGTTTGGCGGCGAGGGCATTCTTCTGGCCACGCTCAAGGGCACCGGTACCGTGTGGGTGCAGAGCCTGCCGTTCTCGCGCCTGGCCGAGCGCATCTATGAAGCGACGTTCAAGGCCCGTGAGGAAGTGCGCGCTGGCGGCAAATGATGCGGCAATCTGGGCCTTTGCAGGCGTGAGTGTTTGCTGCAAGCTGCGCCGCCTGTGCTTAGCCCGCTAACTGAAAAATTCCGAGAGTCTGTTATGAGCGAAGTAAACCCCATCCCGCTGATCCTTACCGGCATCGGCAGTATCTGCGCCACGGTGGCTGTGCTCAGTTATTACGGCTACCTGCATATCGCCAAACCGGAAGATGCCTTGCTGTTGTCCGAGTTCACCATGCTCAAGACTGTGCCGGGTGAGGACTACAAAGTCTCGCTCAAACCCGCCAGCCAGGTCGCCCAGTGCATCGACGGCGTGCTGGTGATGTTTGATCTGGAGCAGAAGGGCTTGAGCGGTGTACTGGTCGACCAGCGTAAGCAGGCCGTACGCTGCTCTGACGGTCAGTAAGCTCAGCTTGCCTGCTTCTGCTGCTCGCTAAGACGCTGCAGATGCCGGCGTGACAGGGCGAGGAATCGCGGTGTCAGGCCGATGTCTTCATACAACGGGTCGCCCTGTTCATCGCTGGCCACCACCTTGTTGCCTTGAACGTAGGGGAGGCTGGCCTCCAGCTCATCGAGCGCCGCGCCGAGCAGCTCCCCCAGCAGCTCTTCTACGTGGTGCTTGGGGTACATCTCCTGCAATGCCGCCAGGCGTGCTGCGGCCTCCAGGTCGAGCCTTATCTGATAAGGCGTTGCGCTCAGCCGCCCTTGGGCATTTTCCTGCCAATGCTGAACAAGCTCGCGAATCTTCATGATTGCCTCGTGTCTGTCCTATGCCCACCGTTTTTTGGTGAGCTGCACAGTTAAGACTAGTGCTTGGGCCGATAAGTGCGGCCGACGCGTCGCGCACTTGTAAGAAGTTGGCGCGCTGGGCACTCTGGAGGCAGGATCAGCGGAGGCAATACTCATGGCAGAAATCGACGCGCGTCTGCGCGAGGACGTCCACCAGCTCGGCGAGCTACTGGGTGACACCATCAGCGTGCAGCATGGTGCTGCTTTTCTCGACAAGATCGAGCGCATTCGCAAAGGCGCCAAGGCATCGCGTCGAGGCTCGCAAGAGGGTGCGGAGCAACTCAGTGCAACCCTTAACCAACTGGACGATGACGAACTGCTGCCGGTGGCGCGGGCGTTCAACCAGTTCCTCAACCTGGCCAATATTGCCGAGCAGTACCACCGCGTGCGCCGCCGTGCGCCGGGTGAAGCGCAGCCATTTGAAGACAATATCCTCTCAGACTTACTGCAGCGGCTGTCCAGCAACGGCCACAAGGGCGAGGCTCTGGCCCGCCAGTTCGGCCGCCTGGATATCGAGCTGGTGCTGACCGCGCATCCCACCGAGGTGGCTCGGCGTACGCTGATCCAGAAATACGATGCGATGGCCGAGCAACTCGCGGCCGGCGACCACAGCGATCTGTCGGCTGCCGAGCGCGAGCAGGTCAAACAGCGCCTGCAGCGGCTGATTGCCGAAGCCTGGCACACCGAAGAAATCCGCCGCAGCAGGCCGAGCCCGGTGGATGAGGCCAAATGGGGCTTCGCGGTGATTGAGCATTCGCTCTGGCATGCCATCCCCAACGTGCTGCGCAAGGCCGATCAGGTGTTGCACAGCGCCACCGGGTTGCACCTACCGCTGGACGCCGCGCCGATTCGTTTCGCCTCCTGGATGGGCGGTGACCGTGACGGCAATCCCAATGTCACGGCAAGCATTACCCGTGAAGTGCTATTGCTGGCGCGCTGGATGGCGGCCGATCTGTACCTGAGGGATGTCGATAACCTGGCCGCCGAGTTGTCCATGCAGCAGGCCAGCCCAGCGCTATTGGCGCGGGTGGGCGAGAGTGCCGAACCCTATCGCAGCCTGCTCAAACAGTTGCGTGAGCGCTTGCGCGCCACCCGTAGCTGGGCCCAGGCCGCGCTGAATGAGCAGATCCCGGCCCCCGCAGCGGTGCTGCAGGACAATCGCGAGCTGCTGGAACCGCTGACGCTGTGTTACCACTCGCTGCATGAATGCGGCATGGGTGTGATCGCCGATGGCCCGCTGCTCGATTGTCTGCGCCGTGCGGCGACCTTTGGCCTGTTTCTGGTGCGCCTGGATGTGCGTCAGGACTCCAGCCGGCACGCCGCCGCCATGAGCGAAATCACCGATTACCTCGGCCTTGGGCGTTACGCGGAATGGGATGAGGAAGCGCGTCTTGCGTTTCTGTCGAAAGAGCTGGAAAACCGCCGGCCACTGCTGCCGGGGCACTTCAAACCCAGCGGTGAGACCGAGGAGGTGCTGGCGACCTGCCGTGAAGTGGCCGGTGCGCCAGCGGCATCCCTGGGTTCCTACGTGATTTCCATGGCCGGTGCAGCCTCCGATGTGCTGGCGGTGCAACTGCTGCTTAAAGAGACCGGATTGCAACGGCCGATGCGTGTGGTGCCGTTGTTTGAAACCCTCACTGATCTGGACAACGCTGGCCCGGTGATCAGCCGTCTGCTGGCGCTGCATGGCTACCGCGCGCGCTTGCACGGGCCGCAGGAAGTGATGATCGGCTATTCCGACTCGGCCAAGGATGCCGGCACCACGGCGGCCGCCTGGGCGCAATACCGCGCCCAGGAAACCCTGGTTCAGGTATGCCGCGAGCAGGATGTCGAGCTGTTGCTGTTCCATGGCCGTGGCGGCACGGTCGGGCGCGGCGGCGGTCCAGCGCATGCGGCAATTCTGTCGCAGCCACCTGGCTCGGTAGCGGGGCGTTTCCGCACCACTGAACAGGGTGAAATGATTCGTTTCAAATTCGGCCTGCCGGATATCGCCGAGCAGAACCTCAATCTGTACCTCGCCGCCGTACTCGAGGCCACCTTGTTGCCGCCGCCTAGTCCGGAGCCAGCCTGGCGCGAGCTGATGGATAAGCTGGCCAGCGATGGCGTCAGTGCCTACCGCGCGGTGGTGCGCGAGCACCCACAGTTCGTCGACTATTTCCGCCAGGCTACGCCGGAGCAGGAACTGGGTCGTTTGCCTCTTGGCAGCCGCCCGGCCAAGCGGCGCGAGGGTGGCGTCGAGAGCTTGCGGGCGATTCCGTGGATTTTCGCCTGGACCCAGACGCGCCTGATGTTGCCGGCCTGGTTGGGCTGGGAGGCGGCGCTGGACAGCGCCTTTCAGCGCGGCGAAGGCGAGCTGCTCGGGCAGATGCGCGAGCACTGGCCGTTCTTCCGCACGCGTATCGACATGCTGGAGATGGTGCTGGCCAAGGCCGACGAGTCCATCGCCCAGTTGTACGACGAGCGTTTGGTCGAGCCGGCCCTGCGTCCGCTGGGCGAGCATCTACGCGGCCTATTGTCGCAGGCGGTGGCTGCAGTGCTAGGTTTGACCGGTCAGTCGCAGCTGCTTGCGCACAGCCCGGAAACCCTGGAGTCGATCAGTGTGCGCAACACCTACCTGGACCCGCTACATTTGCTCCAAGCGGAGCTTCTGGCGCGCTCGCGGCAGCGTGACAATCAGGCTGACAGCCCTCTGGAACAGGCCTTGCTGGTCAGTGTGGCGGGTATTGCAGCCGGTTTACGCAACACCGGCTAGGTGGCTGAAGAAGGGTGGTTAGGCTTTCGCTGGCGCATATGTAGTGCGCTGGCGAAAGCACTACCCGCTAGAAGTGGTCGCAGGTGTATCCGACTTTCGGTGGCTTGTGCGCTATGGGTGCGCTGTGTATCTTGAGCGGCCTTTCGGCACTCTGGCCCAGTTTGGCAGCGCTGCTTGAACAATTCTGAGATTGGCCCCACGAGGCGAGTCCGACGATTTTTACTTAAATCTTGAGGAGCACATCGATGCGTGTGATTTTGCTGGGGGCGCCCGGTGCCGGTAAAGGTACCCAAGCTGGTTTCATCACCAAGAAATTTGGTATTCCGCAAATCTCCACCGGTGACATGCTGCGTGCTGCGGTCAAGGCCGGCACTGAACTGGGCCTGGTTGCCAAAAGCGTAATGGACAGCGGAGGTCTGGTCTCCGATGACCTGATCATCAATCTGGTCAAGGAACGCATCGCCCAAGCCGATTGCGCCAATGGTTTCCTCTTTGATGGTTTCCCGCGCACCATTCCTCAGGCTGAAGCCCTGAAGGAAGCTGGCGTGGTCATCGACAACGTGGTCGAAATCGCCGTTGATGACGAAGAAATCGTCGGCCGTATTGCCGGTCGCCGTGTGCACCCTGCGTCGGGTCGGGTCTATCACACCGAGCACAATCCGCCGAAAGTCGCCGGTGTTGACGACGAGACCGGTGACGAGCTGATCCAGCGCGAAGACGACAAAGAAGAAACCGTACGTCATCGTCTATCGGTCTATCACTCGCAGACCAAGCCGCTGGTGGACTTCTATCAGAAGCTTGCCGCCGCTGACGGCACGCCTAAGTACAGTGCGATTGCCGGCGTTGGCTCGGTTGACGAGATCACTGCCAAGGTACTTGCGGCGCTCAGTTAAGCTTTGCTGCAGTCAGTCAACGGCTCGCTTTTGCGGGCCGTTGTCGTTTCTGCGGTTGGCGCGCTGGAGTCGCTGAGCGTCGTTCATAGAACAGTAACCTTGCTCGTCTAAGCTAGCATCGGTTTGGTCTAGACCACTAGATGAGGTGGTCGTAGACGTCAAGCCTTAACCCATACTAAGGAAGAGAGCGCATTCAATGACCGAGAAAACAGCAAAGAGTGCCATCTGGTTGGGCCTTGCGTTAGCCCTGGTGGGGAGTCCTGCGGCTTTTGCCGAGACCGCGGCGAAGCCCACAGCGGACTGCGCAGTCGCCGAGTTCACTATGGGGCTGCGTTTCCAGCAGCAATCGGCAGAAGTTCAGGCCCTGCAACTGCAGGCCTACAACATCGCCACACTGAAGCTGGATGCAGCAGTGGCTGCGGCGAAAGATCCGTCCAAGCTGGCCATCGTCACCGACCTGGATGAAACCGTTATTGATAACAGCGCACTGTTGGCGCGGGACCTGGCCAACTGTCACACCTATAACGCCTGGGATACCTGGCTGCCTTGGGAGCGTGACGGCACTCCTGTGCTGATTCCAGGGGCGAAGCAATTTTTGGAGCACGCCGACAAGCTCGGGGTGACCATTCGCTACATTTCCGATCGCGCCGACGAGCAGAAGAAGTACACCCTGGCCACTCTGACCAAGCTGGGACTGCCGCAAATCTCGGAAGAAAGCGTGTTGCTGCTGGGCCCACCTAAGGTCGAGCGCCGCGCCATCGTCAGCGCCGATCATCAGATTGTGCTGCTGCTGGGCGATACGCTGCATGACTTCGATGGGCGTTTCCGCAAAACGCCGCTGGCCGATCAGCGCGCCACCGTGGCTTCTGAGGCGGGCAAATGGGGCGCCGAGTGGATTGTCTTCCCTAATGCGGGCTACGGCACCTGGTCCAAGGCGCCTTTGCAAGGCTGGGACGCCAAGACCGTTATCGAACCCTGGTAAGCGCGTTACTTAGGCAGCAGTGGGGTTCTTCGGCCCCGCTGCATGCCTGTAATCCTGCGAGACCGCTCGCGTGACAGGCGCGGGCAGCAGTGATTACGCTGGAAAAAAAAGCCTCAAGCCGTTCTAATGCCGGTCCATTTCGTCACCTGTCCGAATGCAATGACCACTCTCCTGGCCCTGGATACCGCCACCGAAGCCTGCTCCGTTGCCCTGCTGCATAACGGCCAGGTACTCAGCCATTACGAAGTGATTCCACGCATGCATGCCCAGCGTCTGCTGCCTATGATCAAGCAGTTGCTGGCGGATGCCGGGGTGCCGCTGTCGGCGCTCGACGCGATTGCCTTTGGCCGTGGCCCGGGCGCTTTTACCGGTGTGCGTATCGCCATTGGTGTGGTGCAGGGCCTGGCATTTGCCTTGGAACGGCCGGTTTTGCCAGTGTCTAATCTGGCCGTGCTAGCGCAGCGCAGCTTGCGCGAGCACGGCGCGCAGCAAGTGGCTGCGGCCATCGATGCGCGGATGGATGAAATTTATTGGGGCTGCTACCGCGCTGAGCAGGGCGAAATGCGTCTGGCCGGCGTCGAGGCCGTATTGCCGCCTGAGCGCGCCAGCCTGCCGGATGATTCCAGCGGCGACTGGTTTGCCGCCGGTACTGGCTGGGGCACCTTTGCCGCGCGTATTCCGGTTGTGATCAGCGGGCAGGATGCGGCCATGCTGCCGCACGCCGAGGACCTGCTCAGCCTGGCGCGCTTTGCTTGGGCCCGTGGTGAAGCGGTGGACGCCGACCTGGCGCAGCCGGTTTATTTGCGTGATCAGGTGGCCACGCCCAAGGCGCGGGTTTAAACAGTCGGGCATTGGCGTACCTTCTGTCGCGCATATTGCCGCGTGCACCGGGCTTGATTGCCAAGCCGGTCTTCGGCGGCTAGATTGCCATCACATGTGTCCATCGTTGGCTAAGCAAGCCGAGCAGTAATTGATGCGTATCGACGGTTTTACCTCCTCTTATTCGCCAGACCGCAGTGCCCGCCCAGGCTCTGCGGTTACGCCATTTCGCGAAGCGCAGCGCGAGATAGAGGACCGTCGTGAGCAGCCAGCATCCCCCGCCAGCACCCAGGGCTTCGAGCAAGTTGCCCAGGCGCGCAAGGTCGAAGCCAGTAATGCCAGCAGCGACAGCCTGCCATCTCGGCTGCAAGACCAGCTCTACCAGCCGCCCCTGAATAACCGCGCCGCGCAGGCGTTGGCCAGCTACAGCTCAACCGCCAGTTTCGCCAGCGAGACGGATGCCCAGCAGGTCATGGGCCTCGACCTCTACGCCTAGAAGACCATTGCGAAACTACTGTGCTTGGCCATGCCGCGTTGATAACAACCTCGTCGTACTCATATACAACTCGTACACTGCGCCCCTCGGCTGATCTCGCCTTCACTCGCTACATTTCTCAACGGTCTTCAGATTGATGTTGCCTTACTACCTCGGCTGCCCGTCATGGAGCGAGCCTGCCTGGCGCGGTTCTCTGTATCCGGAGGGTAGTCGCAGTGCCGACTTTCTGCCGCTGTATGCTCAGGTGTTCAGCGCCGTTGAGGGCAACACCACCTTCTATGCACAGCCTTCCTCTTCAACCGTGGCGCTCTGGGCCGAGCGCATGCCGGCGCATCTGCGCTTTTGCGCCAAGCTGCCGCGTGAGATTAGCCATAATGGCGATCTGCGTGACCAGTTGAGTGCCACCGAGGATTTCCGCCGCCTGCTGGCGCCATTGGGGCAGCGGGTCGCGCCGTTCTGGTTGCAGTTGCCGGCGAGTTTCGGCCCGCAGCGTTTGGCGGAGCTGAGCGCTTATATCGAGCCCTGGCAGGCTGGGGAGCTGGCCGTTGAGGTGCGTCATCCAGGATTCTTTGCCAAGGGTGACGAGGAACGCAGCCTTAATCGTCTGCTGCATGGGCGTGGCATCGAGCGTA
>JAHJXZ010000099.1 GCA_018827205.1 Gammaproteobacteria bacterium
AGCAGGAAGGCATCAAGAATGGCGGCAATCTGTCGGCGCTGCTCGGGGTGATGGAGCTGTGCTGGGGCGATGTCGGCCTGCTGCTGGCCATGCCGCGTCAGGGCTTGGGCAACGCCGCGATTGCTGCGGTTGCCAATGATGAGCAGTTGGCGCGTTTCGGCGGTACCTGGGCGGCCATGGCGATTACCGAGCCGGGCTGCGGGTCGGATTCGGCGGCAATCCGCACCACGGCGATCAAGGACGGCGATCATTACGTGCTCAACGGCGAGAAGATTTACGTCACTTCCGGCGAGCGTGCCGATGCCGTGGTGGTGTGGGCCACCCTGGACAAAAGCCTCGGCCGTGCAGCGATCAAGTCCTTCGTGGTGGAGCACGGCACGCCGGGCATGAGCGTGACGCGGCTGGAAAAGAAGCTCGGTATCAAGGCGTCGGACACCGCCGCGATCAGCTTCAGCGATTGTCGGGTGCCGGCCGCCAACCTGCTCGGTAACCCGGAAATCGACGTGCAGAAGGGCTTTGCCGGGGTGATGGAAACCTTCGACAACACCCGTCCGCTGGTCGCCGGGATGGCGGTGGGCGTGGCCAAGGCCTCGCTGGACCGCACCCGCGAACTGCTGAAGAAAGTCTGCAAGTTGGATTACCGCACGCCGCTACTCAGTGTCAGCCACGCCGAAGCGACGCTGTATCGCCTGGAGGCCGAATGGGAGGCCGCGCGCCTGCTCACCCTGAAAGCCGCCTGGATGGCCGACAACAAACTGCCCAACTCCAAGGAAGCGTCCATCGCCAAGGCCAAGGCCGGGCGGGTGGCTAACGAGGTGACCCTGAAGTGTGTCGAGCTGGCCGGTGCGCTGGGCTACGGCGAGGATGAGCTGTTGGAGAAGTGGGCGCGCGACTCGAAGATTCTCGACATCTTCGAAGGCACCCAGCAGATCCAGTTGCTGATTGTGGCGCGGCGGCTGCTGGGCAAGAGCTCCAGCGAATTGAAGTAGTTGTTCACGCGGGCTGGGTGAGTCCAGCCCGCTTGCCTGAAATTCCTTTTTGCCCTGCTTAGGTGGGGCTTTTTTGTGTCTGCACCAGCCAATCTTTCCAGCGAATGCGCTCATCGCGTACCAGCCAGCCGTCCTGTGGCGAAAAGCTCTCCGCCAGCCACAGACCGCGGGTGCTGGCGGGTGAAAGCTGGCCTTGCTTTAGGGTCAGCAGCTCGGCAGTTGGCCGGCCCTGATCCAGCGGGATCAGGAACAGATCGGGGCGGGCGCGGTTGAGGCGGGCAATCAGTTGGCCATCTTCCAGGTGCTCGTCGACATGCAGCAGGCTGAGTTGACGTGTTTCCTTGGGCAAATCCAGGCGCAGGTCGTAGACCAGCTGCAGCGAAGCGGTTGGCAGGTGCACATAGGCGCGTGGGCGTTCGAGCAGCTTGAGGTTGCCGCATTGCACTGGGCGCGCCGCGCCGGACAGCGGGCTTAGGCTGAAGTGTGCAGTTTCCCGGTAGCGCAGGCTGCCCTGGTAGGGCGTTGGCAGCCAAGTGTCGCCAAAGCGCCCGCTTAGCCAGCCTTCCGGCGTCTCCAGCAGGCATTCTTCGGCCACTTCCTGAATTGCAGTGAGCAGCGGCAGATTGAGCTCATGGGCCGGCACGTAGCCGGAGATCAGCTTGAGCACCACATCGCCACGATCCGCGCGACGCTGGCGCACCAGTACCCAGTATTCGCGGCCCTGCCAGCTGAGGGTCAGGCGCACCGAAACGCCGAGGTTGGCCAGTTCCACGGCAAAGCGTTGGCTGTCGGCCACAACTACAGGTTTGCGCTTTTCCAGCATCTGGCTGAAGTTCAGCGGCATGCCCAGGCCCTGGTAACTCAGGCCTTCTGGGCTGGCTTCGACAAACAGTTGCAGGGTCTTGAAGCTGCTGGGGTCTTTGCGGATCAGGGGGCGCGGCATTGCAACTCCTCGCGGGCATGGGCATGGCCTGAGAGCTTGGCACAGATCGTCGGGTGAGATCCGTCAGGCAATATCCTGAATTACAGCGGCGGCCGTAGCGACGTTATGCGCCAGGTGTTGCGGGTTGATGGTGCCGACAATCGCGCTGCAGGCGGCCGGGTGGCTGAAGATCAGCTCGAAACTGGCGCGCACCAGGTCGACACCTGGGGCTAGGCAGGCGTGCCCGCTGGCCAGGGCTTTTTTGATCAGAATGCCTTTGCCGTGCAACTCGGCATAGTCGAGCACGGCCTGCTCGCTTTGCTCATTAAGGTTGTAGGTGACCATCGCGCAGTCGCCGGTCTCAAGGGCCAGCAGGCCGCCTGCAACGGTTTTGCCAGAGAGGCCGAAGCCGCGAATCTTGCCCTCGCGCTTAAGCTCAGCCAGGGTTTCGTACACGCCACTGTCACGCAAGATGGCCACGTCGTTGCCGTCGGAATGCACCAGTACCAGGTCGATAAAGTCGGTTTCCAGGCGCTTCAGGCTGCGCTCCACCGAGAAGCGCGTGTGCGCCGGGCTGAAGTCGAAGTGCGATTGGCCGTTGTCGAACTCCTCGCCGACCTTGCTGACAATCACCCACTGTTGGCGCTGGCCGCGCAACAACGGGCCGAGGCGGGTTTCGCTGGTGCCGTAGGCCGGCGCGGTGTCGATCAGGTTGATGCCCAGATCATGGGCCTGGGCCAGGAGTTCACGGGCTGCGGCGTCATCGGGGATGGTGAAGCCATTGGGGTATTTCACCCCTTGATCACGGCCCAGCTTGACCGTGCCCAGGCCCAGCGGCGAAACCAGCAGCTCGGTGGCGCCCAGTGGGCGATGCAGGTTGTGCAGGCTGTGCAGTGGATGCATCAGAACAGTTCCTCCCAGGCGGGTGGGGCCACGGTCGGGCGTGGCAGCTCGGGCAATGGCGCGTGTTGCGCCGGCTGAATGCCGTCACGGCTGAGGGCGGCCAGCACACGGTCTGCGAAATCCGGGGCCAGAGCCAGTTTAGTCGGCCAGCCCACCAGCAGCGTGCCCTGTTCATGCAAAAAGGCATTGTCCGGGCGCACCAGGCCAGATTGCGCAGGTTCGGCGCGTTCCACCCGCAGCGTAGCCCATTGCGCGGCGGACAGATCGACCCAGGGCAGCAGCTCGCTCAGCTCTTTTTTCGCCGCCTGGATCTGCGCCGCTTCGTCACGGGCCACGCCATCGGCTTCGGCCAGATCGCCACCGAGGTACCAGACCCATTGGCCATCGGCGGCCGGGTGGGTGGTGATGGTTACGCGCGGCTTCGGCCCGCCGCCCAGACAATGGGCGTATAGCGGTTTCAGCGTCGGTCCTTTGACCAGGGCCATATGCAGCGGGCGCAGTTGCTGGGCCGGCTGGTTTAGGCCAAGGGCGCTGAGCAGTTCAGCATTGCCACGGCCGGCGCTGAGGATGACGCGTTGTGCGCGAATCTCGCGGCCATCGACGATCAGCCCGGCCAGCTCGCCATTTTCTTGCAGCGGTTCGATGCGCTCGGCGGCCAGCAGGCCATTACCAGCCAGTTCGCTGAGGCGCTTGATCAGGCTCGGCACATCCAGCACCAGTTCGGCCAGGCGATAGACCTTACCCTTGAATTTGGGGTGTTGCAGCGCGGGTGGCAGCTGCTCCCCCTTGACCTGATCGACCCGGCCGCGCACTGCCTTGCTGGCAAAGAAGCTGGTGATATTGCCGGCCAGGCTGCCGGGCGACCACAGGTAGTGGGCATCAGAAAGCAGGCGTACGCCGGTCAGATCCAGCTCGCCATTGCCTGCCAAGGCTTCGCGCCAGCGTCGCGGCATATCGGCAATGGCTTCGGAAGCGCCGGTCAGCGCACCGTGCAGCGCGTACTTGGCACCACCATGGATGATGCCCTGGGATTTCACGCTCTGCCCGCCGCCGAGGCGGGCGTTCTCCACCAGTACGGTGGCAAAGCCCTGGCGGCGCAGGCGCGCATTCAGCCAGAGGCCGGCAATGCCGCCGCCCACGATCAAAACATCAGTGCTTAACGCCTGGGACATGCATGTGTCTCACCGTGAAAACAGGCGCGCAGTATAACCCGCTCGCGCTGTCACGCCTGCGTGGCCCAGAACCGGCTTAATGCCCGACGCTTTGCGAGAACAACTGAATCACCACCACGCCAGCGACGATCAAGCCCATACCAAGCATGGCTGGCAGGTCCAGCCGTTGTTGGTAGAGAAACACCGCCGCGATGCTCACCAGCACAATGCCCAAGCCTGCCCACACCGCATAGGCGACGCCGACCGGGATGGTCTTCACCACCAAACTGAGCATCCAGAACGAGATGGCATAGCCGACCACGACCAGTAACAGGGGCAGGGGCTTGTTGAAACCATCCAAGGCCTTCATCGAGGTGGTGGCGATGACTTCGGCAGTGATGGCAATAGCGAGGTAGAGATAGCCGCCCATGATGTGGCCTCCATAGTGATCTGGCGGCCATTCTAGTGATCTGGCTGATGGGATAAAGTGATTACCTATCTGAAATGGAGATGGGTTATGCAATGGAGCCTGGAGCAGATTCGCCTGTTTGTCAGCGTCGCCGATGGTCAGTCGTTCTCTGCCGTGGGCCGGCAGATGCAGCGCGCGCAGTCGGCGGTGAGTAACGCGATTGCTATGTTGGAGGCCGACCTTGGTGTGCGCCTGTTCGAGCGCAGCAGCGGCCGTCAGCCACGCTTGACCGATGCTGGCGCGGCTCTGCTGGAAGAGGCGCGTGAGGTGCTGCGCCAATGTCAGCGGCTGGAAGGACGGGCGCTGGGGTTGGTGCGCGGTGAAGAGGTGCGGTTGCGTCTGGCGCAGGATGAGGCAATGCCCTATCAGCCGGTACTCGACAGCCTTGAGGCACTGGCCCAGCAATTCCCGCTGTTGGAGGTGCAGTTGGCCAGCGGTGCCCAGGGCGATGTGGCGCGCAAGCTGCTGGAGCACCGCGCCGACCTCGGCCTGCTGTTTCACCACGAGCAGATGCCCGACGCCCTGGAGCGTCAGCGCTTGGGTACCATTGAGATGGTTACGGTGTGCGGAGCGGGGCATGCCCTGGCGCGGGCCGGGCATGTCGATCGGCGTGAATTGGCGCGCCATCGGCAACTGCTGATGGCGCCGCAGGACAGCCATTACCCCGGAGGCGAGCAAATCAGCCCGTCGGTCTGGCGCACTGACAGCTTCTACGCCATGGCCGAACTGCTGATGCGCAACCTCGGTTGGGCCTGGCTGCCACGCCATGTGGTGCAGTATCCGACCTACCAGAGCCAGCTGGTTGAACTAAGCAGCGATTGGACGCCGCCGCCGCTGGTGGTCGAGTTGGTCTGCCGTCGTGACGAGGCCCAGGGCCCGGCAGCGTTGTGGCTGGCAGAGTGCTTTGCCCAGCACCTGCAGGCGATTGGCTGATGCGGAGCTGCGCGTTACTCGACGGTATTGGTCAAAATGCATAAGCTGCGCGCCATGAATAGAAGCCTCTATACCCTGCTGTTTCATCTTGGTCTGCCACTGGTAGCAGGGCGTTTGGCCTGGCGTGCCTGGCAGGCGCCGGCCTATGCCAAATGCATCGGTGAGCGCTTTTCCGTTGGCTTGCCGGCGCTCAAGCCAGGCGGTATCTGGCTGCATGCGGTGTCGGTCGGTGAAAGCATCGCCGCCGCGCCGCTGGTGCGTGAGCTGCTGGCGCGCTACCCGGATATGCCGATCACCATGACCTGTATGACCCCGACCGGCTCGGAGCGCATCCAGGCTATGTTTGGCGGCACCGAGTACGCCGGGCGCGTGCAGCATTGCTACCTGCCCTATGACCTGCCCTGGGCGGCGGCGCGTTTTCTCGATCGAGTGTAGCCCCAGCTGGCGGTGATCATGGAAACCGAGCTATGGCCCAACCATATTCACCAATGTGCCAAGCGCGGCATTCCCGTGGCGCTGGCCAACGCGCGACTGTCCGAGCGCTCGGCGCGTGGCTATGCGCGCTTTGCCAAGCTCACCGCGCCAATGCTCGCTGAACTGGATTTGATCGCCGTGCAAACGGCGCTTGAAGCCGAGCGTTTTCGCAGCCTGGGCGCGCGTTCTGAGTGCGTTGAAGTCACCGGTTCGATCAAGTTTGATCTAACCATTGATGCGGCGTTGCTGACCCGCGCCGCGGTCTTGCGTGAGCAATGGCAGGCCGAGTCGCGTCCCGTGTGGATCGCCGCCAGTACCCATTCCGGTGAAGACGAGATCGTTCTCGCCGCCCACCGTGAGCTGCTTGCGCGCACTCCTTACGCCCTGCTGATTCTGGTGCCGCGTCATCCCGAGCGTTTCAATGCGGTGTTTGAGCTGTGCCAGCGACAAGGCTTCAGCGCGCGGCGGCGCTCCACTGGCGAAGCGCTACAGGCCTCTGACCAGGTACTGTTCGGCGACACCATGGGCGAGCTGCTGTTTCTCTATGCCCTGGCCGATATCGCCTTTGTCGGCGGTAGTTTGGTGGCCAATGGCGGACATAACCTGCTGGAGCCGGCGGCGCTAGGCAAGCCGGTGCTGAGCGGCCCGCACTTGTTCAACTTCCTGGAAATTGCCGCGCAGTTGCGCACGGCTGGCGCGCTAAGCGAGGTGACAGATGCTAATAGTCTGGCGCAGCGTGTTGCCCAGTTATGGCGTGAGCCCGAGGCGGCGCAGGCTATGCGTGATGCTGGTTTGACGGTGATGCAGGCCAATCAGGGCGCTTTGGCGCGTTTGCTAGCGGGTTTGGCGCGGTTGCTGAAGGAGTAGTTAGTCGGGGAGTGGCGAGGCGCCTAGCCCATGCTCGTGAACTGCAACCGCTAGCGTAGCTCGCTCCTGCAAAAGGTTGATCCACAAAAAAGCCCGCTGAGTTCAGCGGGCTTTTTTTGTTGGGCCTATCTCAGTACTGCGGGCTACCACGCAGCTGGGCTTCGGCGGCTTTGGCCAGGTCTGGCGGAAGGAAGTCTTTGTCCGGGTTGTAGTCGGATTTCAGATACTGCTCCAGGGCAGCCAAGTCGTCCGGGCTGAGGGTGCCGGCGGCTTGCTTCAAACGCAGGTTGTTGAGGATGTAGTCGTAACGCGCGTTGTTGTAGTTGCGCACCGAGCTGTACAGCTGGCGCTGAGCGTCGAGTACGTCAACGATGTTGCGCGTACCGACCTGATAGCCGATTTCGGTGGCTTCCAGGGCGCTCTGGTTGGAGATGATCGATTGCTTGCGCGCCTGCACGGTTTCCACGTCGGTATTCACCGCGCGGTGCAGGTTACGGGTGTTCTGCACCACTTGGCGACGCAGGCTTTCACGCAGCTGCTCGCTCTGATTCAGACGCTGGTAGGACTCGCGCACCTGAGAGCTGGTCAGGCCACCGCTGTATAGCGGGATGTTCAGTTGCAGGCCAATCGAGCGTTGCTCGACATCACCGCTGAAGCGCGCTTGGCCGGGGGCGCCGGAGTTGCTGAAGCCGAGGCTGTCGTTGTCGCCCTTCTGGTAGCTGGCAACTGCATCCAGGGTTGGTGCGTGGCCGGATTTGCGCTGGCGCAGGGTCTCTTCGGCGGCTTCAACGGCATAGTTGCTGGCTTGCAGATTGAGGTTCTGTGCGGCAGCAGTGTCGACCCAGGCCTTCGCATCATTCGGCGTCGGCGCGAGGATCGGCAGGCTGTGCTCGATACCTTCTAAGGAGCTGAAGTCGCGATTGGTCAGGGTGATCAGCGCCTGGAAGGCGTCCTCAACCTCGCGCTGGGCGATGATGCGGTTAGCGCGGGCGGTGTCAAAGCCGGCTTGGGCTTCCAGTACATCGGTTTTGTCCGAGAGGCCGACATCGAAGCGCTCGTTGGCTTGATCCAACTGACGCTTGAATGCTGCTTCTTCAGCCTTGGTCGATGCCAGGTTGTCTTGGGCGCGCAGTACCGTGAAGTAGGTTTCGGCGCTTTGCAGAATCAGGTTCTGCTCGGTGGCCGACAGCTCCAGTACGGCTTGTTCGTTGGTCGCTTTGGCAGCTTGCAACTGGAACCAGCGGTCAGCGCGGAACAGCGGCTGGCTGAGGTTGGCTTGGTACACCATACCGCTGCGCGAGCTGGTGTTGGCAGGCGAGTCGACTTGAGTACGGGTGTCGCTCAGGTTGGCGCCGGCAGACAGGTTAGGCAGCAGGCCGGCGCGGGCCTGGGGCACCACTTCGCTGCGTGCTTCATAGTCTGCACGGGCGGCGGCCAGGTCGGCATTGTTGGCGGCGGCCTCCTGGTAGACCGTGACCAGGTCAGTTTTGGTAGACAGCGGGGCTTGTTCAGCAGCCCAGGCCATTCCGTTGGACGCGGCGGCCACAGCGAGAGCCAGAGAGAGTCTGCGCAACATGAGGGTGATCCTGATTTTGGCGGTAATCGGCAAGGCTAAGGGGCCGTGCCTGGGGGGTCAAGGGCCGTTTAGGCGCCTGTAGTGTAGTTTGCAACAAGCTATGTTGCCTGGGTGCAACAATCCAGGTGGTTATATTCGTGCGTCACGATCCGACGCGCGGGTCATGAATATTTGACTCGCGGGTTGGTTTTATTGCCTGGGGTTGATTAGACTGGCCGCGTTCTTGTCGGGGTGCCCCAATTGCGGGGCTGAGATTGGCAGCTGCCGGATCCCGTTGAACCTGATCAGGTTAAGGCCTGCGTAGGGAACAAGATGTGCTCGCCTTTCCCCTGGTGAGCCTCTGGCACCGCCCCAGGTGCGCCTCTCGCCGCTCATCCGTCCAGGTTCGCTCCGACATATAGCCCTGGAGAGCCGCCGATGAGCACACAAGAAAAAAACCTCAATCCGATCCTGAGTGAGTCCGCCCAGGTCGACCAGCAGTCGATCCAACCCTTCCCGCGTTCGCAGAAAGTTTATGTGCAGGGCTCGCGCCCGGACATTCAGGTGCCGATGCGGGAAATCAGCCTGGATATCACTCCGACTGACTTCGGCGGCGAGATCAA
>JAHJXZ010000100.1 GCA_018827205.1 Gammaproteobacteria bacterium
ATCAACTGGCAAACCTTGTTCGCCGCTTTCCGGGTTGAAATACAACCAACTTTCGCCGTTGAAGCTGCGCAGCCAGAGCTCCGGGTTCTGCTGGATATCTGCAGCAAGACGAATGGTGTGCTCGCGCTCCATTGGTACGTGGGCAATGGATAGCAGCAGCTCGATAACTTTGGCTTTGTTCGGGGTGGATGCGTCGCCACCCAGCAGCAGCTTGACGTTGTCGTCATTGACGTTGTTAACGCGTTTGATGGTCTCGCTGATGAACGTTTCGACGTCCGCAGAATGCTGGCGAATCGGTGCGAGCAGCGCTTCGGCGGCAATCTTTTCGGCGCCCTCAACCGGGATGCTGTCACGGAAGATCGGGCCTTTGGCCTTGGTTTGCTCGCCGCTGTAGCGCTTGGTCAGTACCAGGCGATAGTAGAGGGTCTGCTTGCCACTGGCGCGACGTGCGGACCAAGTGACTTTACGGTTGCCGTCAGCACGGTTGATGCTCACGCCGTAGTTATTCGAGATAAAGCTCTCGTTCAGGCTGACGTAATCCTGTGCCAGCGGTGGCACGAACATCTGCAGCTTGACCGGCTCACGCGGGCTGGCCTGGAACTCGACTTTGGCGTCGATGTTCCACAGGTCATCAGTTTCGTCTTCGGTCATCGGAATACCGAGAATGAAGATCTGATAAGCCGTGATCAGAATGCCCAGACTCACCAGGAGTATGACTAGGACTTTCAGATGGAGGGTAAGAGAGCGCATGGGAGTTACTCGCCAAGGTTTGCGACAGGGGCACAAGCAGGTTTGCCTGCTGCGTATTTAAGACTCGGATCGACCAGCGCCGAAAAGCGTTTGAGTGCTTCGGAGCCTATCAACAACGGGTATTGGAAAGCACTGCGGTCGGTCAAGTTCACTTCAATTGTGCGTAGGGCGCTGCCCATGCAGATATCCATTTCGATTACCGGGCGTGCTGTATAGGTTTTTTCTTCCTCTGGATCATAGTCGCCCGCGCGCCGTTTGATCTTGCTGATGCGTGCCAGTGGGCGTTCGATCGGGCTGCTGTGTGCTTCGTCGATGGCCAGGTAGAAACGCACCCAGGTATCACCGTCGCGCTTGAATCGTTTGATGTCGCGAGCGCTGAGTGAAGCGGTTTTGGCGCCGGTGTCGAGCTTGGCGGCAAGTTTCAGGTCGAGGTCGAATAGTCGGACGTATTCATTTAGCCCATAGACTGTCTTCTCCGCGGCGAAACTCAGGCCGGGAGCAAGTAGCAGGCATAGCAAAAGAATGGAGGGCTTTAGTGTCATAAGTCCTGGGTATGGTGTTGATGATGGGTCGAGCAAAAGCCGTTAGCGCGTGTCGCAGTTGGCGTACCTGGGCTTGGAGTCTAGCAGGCAGTCAGAAATTCCTCTGCAAGCGTGAGGCGGGCGGCATTCTACCATGGGCTTTTTCAGTCAGGACAGGCGCTTATAGGCGTTTATGCAAGTAAGGTCGCGGCTGCAGGCGACTAAAGTAGGGGTGCGTACTGTCAACAATTTGCTGTGTTTGTTTGACACTAATCTGCTCTAAGCGTAATTTTCAGGCACTAATTTTGTGTAGTGTCGACAATATGCTTGATGTAATTGAGCCGCTCGAGTCCGCTCAGGAAGACTCGGAAACCCTTTCCGAACAGGTTTTTCGGCGTATTCAGGCGGCTATCGTCAAGGGTGAAATTGCCCCCGGTAGCAAGATTTCAGAGCCTGAACTGGCGCGCACCTACGGCATTAGCCGTGGCCCGCTGCGTGAGGCGATTCACCGCCTGGAAGGCCAGCGCCTGCTGGTGCGCGTGCCACACATCGGCGCGCGGGTGGTGTCGCTCAGTCATGCCGAATTAATCGAACTCTATGAGATTCGTGAGTCCTTAGAAGGTATGGCTTGTCGCCTAGCTGCCGAACGTATGAGCCAGGCGGAAATTGATGAGCTGCGTGCGGTGCTCGATTTGCATGAGCAGGACGCCGCCTTCAAGGCCGGTGTCGGCTACTACCAGCAGGAAGGTGATTTTGACTTTCATTACCGGATCATCCAGGGCAGCGGCAACAAGACCTTGACCCAGATGCTCTGCGGCGAGCTGTATCAGCTGGTGCGCATGTATCGCCTGCAGTTCTCCGCCACGCCGAACCGTCCGCACCAGGCGTTCGCTGAACACCACCGCATTCTCGATGCCATTGCCGACCGTGACGGTGAGCTGGCCGAGCTGTTGATGCGCCGTCATATCGGTGCCTCCAAACGCAATATCGAGCGCCACTACGCCATAAGCATGGGGCAGGGCGCACATCCCAAGACAGCCAAAACCCGAGGTGAGTCATGAGCTTGAAGAGTCCAGGCCAGCGTTTCCGTGATGCGGTGGCCGAAGAGCACCCGCTGCAAGTCATTGGTGCGATCAACGCCAACCATGCATTGCTGGCCAAGCGCGCTGGTTTCAAGGCGATCTACCTGTCTGGTGGCGGCGTAGCCGCGGGTTCGCTTGGCTTGCCTGATCTGGGCATCACCGGCTTGGATGATGTTCTCACTGATGTGCGCCGCATTACCGACGTGTGCGACCTGCCGTTGCTGGTGGATGTCGACACCGGTTTTGGGGCTTCAGCATTCAACGTCGCGCGTACGGTCAAGTCGATGATCAAGTTCGGCGCGGCGGCGATTCATATCGAAGATCAGGTTGGCGCCAAGCGCTGCGGCCATCGCCCTAATAAAGAAATCGTGACCCAGCAGGAGATGGTCGACCGCATCAAAGCGGCCGTCGATGCGCGCACCGATGACAGCTTTGTGATCATGGCGCGTACCGATGCCCTGGCCGTTGAGGGGCTGAGCTCGGCGCTGGACCGCGCTGCAGCCTGTGTTGAGGCCGGCGCTGACATGATCTTCCCGGAAGCCATCACCGAGTTGGCGATGTACAAGACCTTCGCCGACCGGGTAAAGGCCCCGATTCTGGCCAATATCACTGAGTTTGGCGCTACGCCGCTGTACACCACCGAAGAGCTGGCCTCGGTGGATGTCGGCCTGGTGTTGTACCCGCTGTCGGCCTTCCGCGCTATGAACAAGGCAGCCGAGAACGTCTATATGGCTGTGCGCCGCGACGGCACGCAGAAGAATGTGGTCGACACCATGCAAACCCGCATGGAGCTGTATGAGCGCATCAATTACCACGCCTTCGAGCAGAGCCTCGACGCGCTGTTTGCCGCCAAAAAATAAGCGGAACGCAGGCAGTAGCCGCCTGCTTAAAAAGAACAACCGAGCGGATCGGATGAGGAGAGATAAGCGATGAGTGCGACCCCAGAAACCACCCCAGGCTTCAAACCAAAGAAATCTGTGGCCCTGAGCGGTACTGCCGCCGGCAACACCGCATTGTGCACGGTCGGCCGTACTGGCAACGACCTGCACTACCGCGGTTATGACGTGCTCGATTTTGCCAACCGCTGCGATTTCGAAGAAATCGCCCACCTGCTGGTGCATGGCAAGCTGCCCAACGTTGCTGAGCTGGCTGCCTACAAGGCTAAGCTTAAAGCGCTACGTGGTATTCCGGCAGCGCTCAAGGTGTCTCTCGAACAACTGCCGCCGTCGGCGCACCCGATGGACGTGATGCGCACCGCGGTGTCGGTGCTCGGTTGCGTATCGCCGGAGAAGGACGATCATAACCATCCAGGCGCCCGCGATATCGCTGACAAGCTAATGGCCTCGCTGGGTTCAGCGTTGTTGTACTGGTATCACTTCAGTCATAACGGCAAGCGCATCGAGGTGGAAACCGACGATGACTCCATCGGTGGGCACTTCCTCCACCTGCTGCACGGTAAGACGCCACGTGAGTCTTGGGTGCGCGCCATGCACACCTCGCTCAATCTGTATGCCGAGCATGAATTCAATGCCTCCACCTTCACCTCGCGGGTGATCGCCGGTACCGGCTCGGATATGTATTCCTGTATCGCTGGCGGCATTGGCGCGTTGCGCGGGCCCAAGCATGGCGGGGCTAACGAAGTGGCGTTTGAAATTCAAAAGCGCTATGACAGCCCGGATGAGGCCGAGGCCGATATCCGTGCTCGTGTAGAAAAGAAGGAAGTGGTGATTGGCTTTGGTCACCCGGTCTACACCGTGAGTGATCCGCGCAACAAGGTGATCAAGGACGTGGCCCGCGAGCTGTCGGCGGAGCAGGGCAATATGAAGATGTACGACATTGCCGAGCGTCTAGAGAGCACCATGTGGGAAATCAAGAAGATGTTCCCCAACCTCGATTGGTTCAGCGCCGTCAGCTACCACGTGATGGGGGTGCCGACCGCCATGTTCACTCCGTTGTTCGTCATTGCTCGCACATCCGGCTGGTCCAGTCATGTGATCGAACAGCGCATCGACGGCAAGATCATCCGCCCGAGCGCGAACTACACAGGCCCTGAAAACCTGAAATTTGTGCCGCTCAAGGATCGTCCATAACCATGAACAGCATGAATGCTCAGTACCGTAAGTCTCTATCCGGCAGCGCGCTGGACTACTTCGACACCCGCGAGGCGATCGATGCCATCGCCCCGGGTGCCTACGCCAGGCTGCCCTATACCTCCCGCGTGCTGGCTGAGCAGCTGGTGCGCCGCTGCGAGCCGGCCGCGCTTACCGATTCGCTCAAGCAGTTGATCGAGCGCAAGCAGGACCTGGATTTTCCCTGGTATCCGGCGCGCGTGGTCTGCCACGACATTCTCGGTCAGACCGCCTTGGTCGACCTGGCCGGCCTGCGTGACGCCATCGCCGAGAAGGGCGGTGATCCGTCCAAGGTCAACCCGGTAGTGCCGACCCAGCTAATTGTCGACCATTCCCTGGCCGTGGAGGCTGCGGGCTTCGACCCGGATGCCTTCGCCAAGAACCGCGCTATTGAAGACCGTCGTAACGAGGACCGTTTCCACTTTATCGAGTGGACCAAGACCGCGTTCAAGAACGTCGACGTGATCCCGCCCGGTAACGGCATCATGCACCAGATCAACTTGGAGAAAATGAGCCCGGTGATCCAGTCCCGTGGAGGCGTGGCCTTCCCGGATACCTGCGTGGGTACTGACTCGCACACCCCGCACGTCGATGCCCTGGGCGTGATCGCCATCGGTGTCGGCGGTCTGGAAGCGGAAACTGTGATGCTCGGCCTGCCGTCGATGATGCGCCTGCCCGACATCGTCGGCGTGCAGCTCACTGGCAAGCGCCAGCCTGGCATTACCGCCACCGACATCGTCCTGGCCATCACCGAGTTCTTGCGCAAGGAGCGCGTGGTCGGTGCCTGGGTCGAGTTCTTTGGCGCGGGTGCGGATAGTCTGTCGATCGGCGACCGCGCGACCATTTCCAACATGTGCCCGGAATACGGCGCCACCGCTTCGATGTTCTACATCGACCAGCAAACCATTGATTATCTCAAGCTCACCGGTCGCGAGCCCGAGCAGATTGAGCTGGTCGAGAACTACGCCAAGACCACTGGTCTGTGGGCCGATGCACTGGTCACCGCCGAATACGAGCGCGTACTGAGTTTCGATCTGTCCACCGTTGTGCGCAACATGGCGGGCCCGAGCAACCCGCATCGCCGCTTGCCGACCTCGGCACTGCACGAGCGTGGCATTGCCGACGAAGCCAAACTGGCGGCTGGAAAAGTTGAAGAAAGCGAAGGTCTGATGCCTGACGGCGCCGTGATCATCGCCGCCATCACCAGCTGCACCAACACCTCCAACCCACGCAACGTGGTTGCCGCTGGTCTGTTGGCGAAGAAGGCCAACGAACTGGGTCTGCTGCGCAAACCGTGGGTCAAGACATCCTTCGCCCCAGGCTCCAAAGTCGCCAAGCTCTATCTGGAAGATGCCGGTCTGCTATCGGAGCTGGAAAAACTCGGCTTCGGCATCGTTGGCTATGCCTGCACCACCTGTAACGGCATGTCCGGTGCGCTGGACCCAGTGATCCAGCAGGAAATCATCGACCGAGATCTGTACGCCACCGCGGTACTGTCCGGTAACCGCAACTTCGACGGTCGTATCCACCCCTACGCCAAGCAGGCCTTTCTGGCCTCGCCGCCTCTGGTCGTGGCCTACGCCATCGCCGGTACCGTGCGTTTTGATATCGAGCAGGACGTGCTGGGTACCGATAAAGCGGGCAACCCGATCACCCTGAAGGACCTGTGGCCGAGCGACGAGGAAATTGACGCTATCGTTGCTGCCTCGGTGAAGCCGGAGCAGTTCAAGCAGGTCTACATCCCGATGTTCGATCTGGGCACCATTGCCGAAGCTGAAAGCCCGCTGTACGACTGGCGCCCGATGTCCACCTACATCCGTCGTCCGCCGTACTGGGAAGGCGCGCTGGCCGGTGAGCGCACGCTCAAGGGCATGCTGCCGCTGGCAATCCTGCCGGACAACATCACCACCGACCATCTGTCGCCGTCCAACGCGATTCAGATGAACTCGGCCGCCGGTGAGTACCTGCACAAGATGGGCCTGCCGGAGGAGGACTTTAACTCCTACGCCACGCACCGCGGCGACCACCTAACTGCGCAGCGCGCTACGTTCGCCAACAAAGAACTGGTCAATGAAATGGCCGTGGTTGACGGCGTAGTGAAGAAAGGTTCGCTGGCGCGCGTCGAGCCGGAAGGCAAGGTTATGCGTATGTGGGAAGCGATCGAAACCTACATGAACCGTAAGCAGAACCTAATAATCGTCGCCGGTGCCGACTACGGTCAGGGCAGCTCCCGTGATTGGGCGGCCAAGGGCGTGCGCCTGGCTGGCGTCGAAGTGATCGTCGCCGAGGGCTTCGAACGCATCCACCGTACCAATCTGGTCGGCATGGGCGTGCTGCCGGTCGAGTTCAAGTCGGGCACGACCCGCCTGACCCTTGGCCTCGACGGTACTGAAACCTATGACATTCAGGGCGAGCTGTCCCCGCGCTGCGAGCTGACCCTGGTGGTCAACCGTCGCAATGGCGACGTGGTCAAAGTGCCGGTGATCTGCCGTCTGGATACCGCTGCCGAAGTCAACGTCTACAACGCGGGCGGCGTATTGCAGCGCTTTGCCCAGAACTTCCTCGAGTCGACCCAGGGCTGATCCACCACCGGGGCGATAACGCCCCGGTATTTTTTCAGGAGCGCGTTATGGCTTATCCAGCCCAAATCAAGATTGCCGCCACCTATATGCGTGGCGGCACCAGCAAGGGCGTGTTCTTCCGCCTGCAGGACCTGCCGCCAAGCTGCCAGGTGCCGGGCGCGGCGCGCGACAAGCTGTTTATGCGGGTGATCGGCAGCCCCGACCCTTATGCCGCGCAGATCGATGGCATGGGCGGCGCCACATCCTCGACCTCCAAGTGCGTGATTCTGTCGAAAAGCAGCCAGCTGGATCACGATGTCGACTACCTCTATGGTCAGGTGTCTATCGACAAGGCCTTCGTCGACTGGAGCGGCAACTGCGGCAACCTGTCTACCGGTGCTGGGGCTTTTGCCATTCATGCAGGCTTGCTCGACCCTGCGCGCATCCCGGAAAACGGTGTGTGCGTGGTGCGTATCTGGCAAGCGAATATCCAGAAAACCATCATCGCCCATGTGCCCGTCAGCAATGGCCAGGTGCAGGAAACTGGCGACTTCGAACTCGATGGGGTGACCTTTCCAGCCGCCGAGATCGTGCTGGAGTTTCTCGATCCGTCCGATGACGGCGAGGAGGGTGGTTCGATGTTCCCCACCGGCAATCTGGTCGATGAGCTGGAAGTGCCAGGTGTTGGCACCTTCAAGGCGACCATGATCACTGCTGGTATTCCGACGGTGTTCGTTAATGCCGAAGACATCGGTTATAGCGGTGCCGAGCTGCGCGAGCAGATCAACGGCGACCCTGAGCAGCTGGCGCGGTTCGAGAAAATCCGCGTGGCCGGCGCCTTGCGCATGGGGCTGATCAAAACGGCGGATGAAGCGGCTACCCGGCAGCACACGCCGAAAATCGCCTTTGTGGCCAAGCCCAAGGACTACGTTTCGTCCAGCGGCAAGACGGTGCAGGCGGATGACGTCGATCTGCTGGTGCGCGCGCTGTCCATGGGCAAGCTGCACCACGCCATGATGGGCACTTGTGCCGTCGCCATCGGCACGGCAGCGGCGATTCCTGGAACTCTGGTTAATCTGGCTGCCGGTGGCAGTGCGCGCGAAGCAGTGCGTTTTGGCCATCCATCAGGCACCTTGCGCGTCGGCGCCCAGGCTGGGCTGGTCGATGGCCAGTGGACGGTTACCAAGGCGATTATGTCGCGTAGCGCGCGGATTCTGATGGAAGGCTGGGTGCGTGTTCCTGGTGACTTGATCTGACTCGATAAAGTGAGAAAAGGCTTGAAGTTATCGAGCCTTTTCCTCTTGTATCAAGTGGTTGTGAGCCTTACTTAAAGCGGCGTTCAACACCTTTTTCCACCAGAATCTTGGCGGATATCTCTTCTACTGAGAAATGCGTCGAATTGATGAAATTGATGTTTTCGCGGCGGAACAGGTTTTCCACCTCGCGCACCTCAAATTCACATTGGGCATAACTGGCGTAGCGGCTGTTAGGCTTGCGCTCGTTGCGAATGGCGGTGAGTCGATCCGGGTCGATGGTCAGGCCGAACAACTTATCTTTGTACTTTTTCAGGGCCGGAGAGAGCTGCAGTCGCTCCATGTCATCTTCGGTCAGCGGATAATTTGCGGCACGAATGCCGTATTGCATGGCCATATACAGGCAGGTCGGGGTTTTACCGCAGCGCGAGACGCCGACAAGGATCAGGTCGGCCTTGTCGTAGTAATGGGTGCGTGCTCCGTCGTCGTTGTCGAGGGCGAAGTTCACCGCCTCGATACGCTCCATGTAGTTGGAGTTGTGGCCGATGGAGTGGGATTTGCCGACCGAGTAGGAGGAGTGCGAGGTTAATTCCTGCTCCAGTGGAGCGAGGAAGGTCGAGAAGATATCGATCATATAACCGTCGGACTCGGCCAAGACGTCGCGGATATCCTGATTAACGATGGTGTCAAAGATGATCGGGCGGGCACCGTCCTTCTCGGACGCACTGTTGATTTGTTGTACCATTGCGCGGGCTTTTTCCACGCTGTCGATATACGGCCGCGTGAGTTTGGTGAAGTCGATGGTTTCGAACTGCGCCAGCAGGCTTTGACCCAGGGTTTCGGCAGTGATGCCGGTGCCGTCGGAGATGAAAAAAGCGGTTCGTTTCATTTGCACCATGGGCCTTAAGCTAGGAAGAATTCTTGGCTATCATAGGCCCGCCTTTGCAGGGCCGAACTGGCTGGCATTGTTACTTATTTTCCAGGGCCAGGCCACAATCGTGCGGGCAAGTACCGCCGAACCATCCAGCTCCTGAGTTTTTCCAACACCGTTAGTGGAGAGATCACCTTGGTAGAGTACGTAGTTTCCCTCGATAAGCTCGGCAATCACGATGTTGAGCACGTAGGGGGCAAGAACGCCTCCCTGGGCGAGATGATCAGCAACCTTGCCGGTGCCGGAGTTTCGGTGCCTGGCGGTTTCGCCACTACGGCCCAGGCCTACCGCGACTTTCTCGAGCTGAGCGGCCTGAACGAGCAGATCCATGCCGCGCTTGATGCCCTTGATGTCGATGACGTCAACGCCCTGGCCAAGACCGGCGCGCAGATCCGTCAGTGGGTGATGGACGCATCCTTCCCCGAAGAGCTGAACGCGCAGATCCGTACCGCTTTCGCCGAAATGGCCGGTGGTAACGACAATATGGCTGTTGCCGTGCGTTCCTCCGCCACTGCCGAAGATCTGCCTGACGCCTCGTTTGCCGGCCAGCAGGAAACCTTCCTGAACATTCGCGGCGTGGACAACGTGATTCGCGCGGCCAAAGAGGTCTTTGCCTCACTGTTCAACGACCGCGCTATTGCCTACCGTGTGCACCAGGGCTTCGACCACAAACTGGTCGCCCTGTCTGCGGGCGTACAGCGTATGGTGCGTTCGGAAACCGGCACCGCCGGCGTGATGTTCACCCTCGATACCGAATCGGGCTTCCGTGACGTGGTGTTTATCACTGGCGCTTACGGCCTCGGTGAAACCGTGGTGCAGGGCGCAGTGAACCCGGATGAGTTCTACGTGCACAAGCAGACGCTGGAAGCCGGCCGCCCGGCGATCCTGCGCCGTAACCTGGGCAGCAAAGCCATCAAAATGATCTATGGCGACGAAGCCAAGGCCGGTAAATCGGTCAAGGTGGTCGATGTGGATCGCGCCGAACGTGCGCGCTTCTGCCTGTCGGATGCTGAGGTCAGCGAACTGGCCAAGCAGGCGATGATCATTGAAAAGCACTACGGTCGCCCGATGGACATCGAGTGGGCCAAAGATGGCGACGACGGCAAGCTGTATATCGTCCAGGCGCGCCCTGAAACAGTGAAAAGCCGCACCAATGTCAATGTGATGGAGCGCTACCTGCTTAAGGAAACCGGCACCGTGCTGGTTGAAGGTCGCGCTATTGGCCAGAAGATCGGTGCAGGTCGCGTGCGGGTTATCCATGACGTGTCCGAGATGGACAAAGTTCAGCCCGGCGACGTGCTGGTCTCCGACATGACCGACCCGGATTGGGAGCCGGTAATGAAGCGCGCCAGCGCCATCGTTACCAACCGTGGCGGGCGTACCTGCCACGCTGCGATCATCGCCCGTGAATTGGGCATTCCGGCGGTAGTCGGCTGCGGCAACGCTACCCAGGTGCTGAAGGACGGCATGGGCGTGACAGTTTCCTGCGCTGAAGGTGATACCGGTTTTATCTTCGAAGGCGAGCTGGGCTTCGATATTCGCAAGAACTCGGTCGATGCGATGCCCGATCTGCCATTCAAGATCATGATGAACGTCGGCAACCCTGATCGGGCCTTCGACTTCGCCCAGCTGCCGAACGAAGGTGTTGGCCTGGCGCGTCTGGAATTCATCATCAACCGCATGATCGGCGTGCACCCGAAAGCGCTGCTGAACTTTGCCGGCCTGCCGCCGGAAATCAAGGACAGTGTTGAGAAACGCATTGCCGGTTACGACGATCCGGTCAATTTCTACGTCGAGAAGCTGGTTGAGGGCATTAGCACCCTGGCTGCTGCATTCTGGCCGAAGAAGGTCATCGTGCGTCTGTCGGACTTCAAGTCCAACGAATACGCCAACCTGATCGGCGGCAAACTTTACGAGCCGGAAGAAGAGAACCCGATGCTCGGCTTCCGTGGCGCTTCGCGTTACATCAGCGAATCGTTCCGCGACTGCTTCGAGCTGGAGTGCCGCGCGCTGAAGAAAGTGCGCAACGAGATGGGGCTGACCAACGTCGAGATCATGGTGCCGTTTGTGCGCACCCTGGGTGAAGCCAGTCAGGTAGTTGATCTGCTGGCTGCCAACGGCCTGGCCCGTGGTCAGGATGGCCTGAAGGTCATCATGATGTGCGAGCTGCCGTCCAACGCGATTCTGGCTGAAGAGTTCCTCGAGTTTTTCGACGGTTTCTCCATCGGCTCCAACGACTTGACTCAGCTGACCCTGGGCTTGGATCGCGACTCCGGTATCGTTGCGCATCTGTTCGATGAACGTAACCCGGCGGTTAAGAAGCTGCTGAGCAACGCCATTCAGGCCTGTAACAAGGCTGGCAAGTACATTGGTATTTGCGGTCAGGGTCCTTCGGATCACCCGGATCTGGCGCGCTGGCTGATGGAGCAGGGCATTGAAAGCGTGTCGCTGAACCCGGATTCGGTACTCGATACCTGGTTCTTCCTGGCTGAAGGCCAAGCGCCGGCCTAATAGCACTTTCAAATCTCTGTGCAAGGGCGGGTTGATCCTGCCCTTTTTTGTGCCAGCACATACCTGTGCTTCCCCTCCGGGCCGTCGCCTGCGACGTGAAAGAATTGCTCCCGGCAATTTGTTGTACCAGAGCGAAGATAGATGCAAAGCAGCAGTGAGCTTTTCCCCGTTACCTTGATCAGCGCGGAGTTTCGGGGCGATTTGAGCGAGGATGTCTATCGCCTCAAGCCTGGTAACAGCCCGGACAGCAGTGTCGAGTTGGCTCTGACGCGTCTCGGTCGTGCCGGGCATGAGCAGTACCGTGGCGTGCCGGTGATTCTGATTCCAGGCAGTTTTTCCAACCGGCGCTTCTGGTATTCGCCCAAATGCATTGGTCTGGGCCCTTACCTGGCACGTGCCGGTTTTGATGTATGGATTGCCGAGATGCGTGGCCATGGTCTGTCGCCGCGTAATCGCGACTACACGCGTAATATGGTCAGTGACTACGTGCGTTACGACCTGCCAGCGATTGCAGACTTTGTTTATGAGCAGAATCCGCAGAAGGCTCACTGGCTCGGGCATTCCCTCGGCGGGATCATTCTTGCTGGCGCGCTCGGTGGGCACTACCTGAATGAAAGTAAAGTCGCCTCCGGCGTACTGTTCGGCAGCCAGGTCAGTCGGGTTTACTGGCCGCTGAAATTGCCGCCGCTGGAATGGGGCAGCCGCTTGCTGCTTAAGCGCTTCTCGGTGATTTCTGGGTCGCGGCTCAAGCGCGGCCCTGAGGATGAACCGATTGGTCTTGCGGTCGAAAGCTTGCGTTGGCACGGCTTGTTCGGCCGTTTTGGCGACGCCGAGCGTGATTGGTGGGCTGGTCTGGCCGACGTGCGTGTACCGGTTATGGCCGTGGCTGCGCTAGGTGATCATCAGGACCCGGCCTGGGCCTGTGAAAAGCTGCTCAAGCAATTCGGCTCGCCCTTGAGTGAGTTTCTTTGCCTGGGCAAGAAGCATGGCTTTAGTGGTGACTTCGGCCATGTCGAAATGCTCGTCAGCAAAGAAGCGCAGCGCGAGGTCTGGCCTTTGGTCGAGCAGTGGCTGCGCAAGAGCCCACAGGTGGCTGCTGAGCTGGAAAGCCGCGAGCTAGAAGGTAATAACGCCGCTTCTGCTGAGTAAGCTTGCGGCTATTATCGCGGTTCAGTTTGCTGCGAAGGCGCTGGTGCGATGTTTATTGCTCTTGAACGCTTACTCAACCTGGATGGTAGCTATCGGCAGGTTTTTCAGCAGCAGGGGCGTAGTCTGCTGTTGCTGGTAGTCGAAGGTTGTACCTTGTTGCTGGGCAACCGCTGCCCACCATCAAGGTTCAGCACTGGATAAGGACAGCGTCACAGCTGGTGTGTTGCGTTGCCAGCAGCACGGAATTGAGTTTGAACTGGCCAGTGGCCGCGCGTTGAATGCGCCCTGCGCCAGTCTTGAGTATTTGCCTGTGGTTTATGATGCGGATCGGGTCGGGATCGACCTGTAAGCACCCTCACACTATCCAAGGAGCTTTGCCATGCACTACATCACGCCTGATCTGTGCGACGCCTACCCGGAGCTGGTCCAGGTGGTTGAACCGATGTTCAGCAACTTTGGTGGTCGCGATTCCTTCGGTGGCGAGATCGTCACCGTCAAGTGCTTCGAGGACAACTCGCTGGTCAAGGAGCAGGTTGATCAGCCAGGTAAAGGCAAGGTGCTAGTGGTTGACGGTGGTGCTTCCATGCGCCGCGCACTGCTGGGCGACATGCTTGCTGAGAAGGCCGCAAAGAATGGCTGGGAAGGCATTGTGGTGTATGGCTGCGTGCGTGATGTCGACGTGCTGGCGCAGACCGACCTGGGCATCCAGGCCCTGGCCAGCCACCCGATGAAAACCGACAAGCGTGGTATCGGTGACCTCAATGTTGCGGTGACCTTTGGCGGTGTGACCTTCCGCCCGGGCGAGTTTATCTATGCCGACAACAATGGCGTGATCATCTCGCGATCTGCGCTGCAGATGCCGGAGTAGGGCACTTGCAGGAAACCGTCATGCACGAAGGTGAGAACGCTCAGTGGGGCTTGGTGCATGCCTTTGTCCTCAATGGCATGGGCGGCGCTCGCAGCATTGCTCGGGATGAGTTACCTGGGTTGGTTCTGGCTGAGCAGGAAAGCCTCTGGTTGCATTGGGATCGCGGTCATCCGCAGACGCACGCCTGGTTGCGTGCAGAAAGCGGTTTGAGTGAGTTCTGCTGTGACCTGCTGCTTGAGGAGAACACGCGGCCGCGGCTGCTGGCCTTGCCCGAGCAGCAGTTGCTGCTGTTCTTGCGTGGTTTGAACCTCAATCCGGGTGCTGAGCCCGAAGATATGGTCTCTGTGCGCATCTTTGCCGATACGCAGCGTGCCATTTCTCTGCGCCTACGACCGCTGCGGGCCACTGAGGCATTGATCGAAGACCTGCTGGCCGGCCGTGGGCCGAAAACCTCGGCCGAGCTGATCCTCAGCATGGCGCACTACCTGACGGATAAAGTTGAGTTGTTGGTAGGTGAATTGTCGGAGCAGATTGATGATCTGGAAGAGTCCGCCGATGCTGAAGCCAGTGAGGCTCCTGATCATTCCACGCTGCTGCAGATCCGTCGCCGTGCTGCCAGCCTGCGGCGCTTCCTGGCACCGCAACGTGATATCTACGCTCAACTGACCGCCAGTGCCCAGGCATGGTTTGTTGAGGGTGATGGTGGTTACTGGAATGAGTTGAACAACCGCCTGACCCGTTATCTGGAAGAGCTCGAACTCAGCCGTGAGCGTGTCAGCCTGCTGCTGGAGGCTGAAAATCGGCGCATGGATGAGCGCATGAATCACACCATGTATCGCTTCGGCATCATCACCGGGATTTTCCTGCCGATGAGCTTTCTCACCGGCTTGCTCGGCATTAATGTCGGTGGCATTCCCGGCTCAGAAAGCCCGCATGGTTTCCTCCTGGCCTGTTCGCTGATGGCCGCTGTGGCGCTGGTGCAGTGGCTGCTGTTTCGTCGCTTGCGCTGGATCTGATGTGACTTGCCCTGTACTCGTCTCGTCTAGCCGACACATCCTGTGAGGTGCGCCATGCACGATCCTTTTGAAGAATCACTGCGCGATTTGCTCAAGTCGCCGACCTCGAGTCACGACGATGACGCTTGCCTGCATCGCGTGCTGAAAACCGCCAACCGCCAGGTCGGTGCTGGTGATCTGTTCGCACTGATGGGGCATTGGGCAGGCGCGCTGATGCTGGCGCTGAACAACGGCTCGGCGCATGTGGCGCCGGTCTCGCGTCGTAAAACCACCGATTCAACTTTTAATAAGGCTGACTGAGCATGGAATTTACTCAAGTTCTGGTTGATGCGATGGCCAGCGTTTGGACCCCGATTGCCGCCTTTATCCCGCGCCTGTTTGGCGCCATGGTGGTCGTGCTGCTGGGGTTTGTGGTGGCCAAGTTCCTCGACACGCTGCTGTCGAAATTGCTCGGCAAAATCGGCCTGGATCGCCTTATGGCCGGTACGGGCCTGACCAAGTTGCTGAGTCGTGCTGGCATTCAGGTGCCGGTATCGACCCTGATCGGCAAGATCGTTTACTGGTTCGTACTGTTGATCTTCCTGGTTACGGCTGCCGAGTCTCTTGGGTTGGAGCGGGTTTCCGCGACGCTTGATGTGCTGGCCTTGTACTTGCCGAAAGTCTTCGGCGCGGCCTTGGTGCTGCTCGCTGGCGTGCTGCTGGCGCAATTGGTCAGCGGCCTGGTGCGCGGCGCTGCAGAAGGCGTTGGGCTGGACTATGCGGGTGGGCTGGGTCGCGTTGCCCAGGGCCTGGTGATCATCATCAGTATCTCGGTGGCGATCGGTCAGCTTGAGGTGAAAACCGACCTGCTCAACAACGTGATCGCCATTGTGTTGATCTCGGTGGGTCTGGCGGTCGCCCTGGCGCTAGGCTTAGGCAGCCGCGACATTGCCAGCCAGATTCTGGCCGGCATTTATGTGCGCGAGTTGTATGAGGTTGGGCAACAAGTGCAGGTTGGTGCGGTCGAAGGGCAGATCGAGGAAATCGGCACGGTTAAAACCACGTTGTTGACGGAAGCTGGCGAGCTGGTTTCAGTGGCCAACCGTACCTTGCTCGAGCAGCAGGTAAGCAGCCGCTAAGGCCAATCCCTGTTATTGTATGCGGCCAATCCGCAGCCTGATTTGCAGGCTGCGCTGGCTTATGTCCTGACTGTCGGCCCGACTCGTTTTGAATAAAGCCCACTCTGCATCTCTGCGTTACGACCCCCGCGAACTCTCGGACGAAGAGTTGGTGGCGCGTGCCCATGACGAGTTGTTTCACATAACCCGTGCCTATGAAGAATTGATGCGTCGTTACCAGCGCACTTTGTTCAATGTGTGCGCGCGTTATTTAGGTAACGACCGTGATGCTGACGATGTTTGTCAGGAGGTCATGCTTAAGGTCTTATATGGCCTTAAAAACTTTGAGGGCAAATCAAAGTTTAAAACTTGGCTGTACAGCATTACTTACAACGAATGTATTACTCAATATCGCAAAGAACGGCGTAAACGTCGTCTTATTGACGCCTTAAGTTTGGATCCGCTTGAAGAAGCGTCCGAAGAAAAAGCGCCTAGGCCTGAAGATAAGGCGGGTCTTGATCGATGGCTGGTGCACGTCAATCCGATTGATCGGGAAATTCTGGTGCTACGTTTTGTCGCAGAGCTGGAGTTTCAAGAGATTGCCGACATTATGCACATGGGTCTGAGCGCCACAAAAATGCGTTATAAACGCGCACTTGATCGTCTGCGCGATAAATTTTCCGATAGTTCTGAAACTTATCTTGAATAAAGCCATCTTAGCTAACGGTTAATTCTGATAGAATTGCCGGCTGAGTTGTCTTGTGTTTGTCAGACAACTTACTGACCACCAAGATAGGGAACATTAGTAATGAAATTGAAAAACACTTTAGGCGTTGTCATTGGCTCGCTGTTGGCCACATCCTCCCTCAGCGTTCTGGCTCAGGGTCAAGGCGCTGTCGAAGTGGAGGGTTTTGCTAAGAAAGAAATGTTCGATAGCGCCCGTGACTTCAAAAACAACGGCAACCTGTTCGGCGGTAGCATCGGCTACTACCTGACTGACGACGTTGAACTGCGCCTGGCTTACGACGAAGTGCACAACGCCCGTGGCGAAGATGGCCGCAACATCAAGGGCTCGAACACCGCTCTGGATGCTCTGTACCACTTCAACAACGCTGGCGACGCACTGCGTCCTTACGTTTCTGCAGGTTTCTCGGATCAGAGCATCGGTCAGTCCGGTCGCAATGGTCGTAACGGTTCTACCTTCGCCAACATCGGCGGCGGTGCCAAGTACTACTTTACTGACAACTTCTATGCCCGTGCTGGCGTTGAAGCTCAGTACAATATCGACCAAGGCGACACCGAGTGGGCGCCAAGTGTCGGTATCGGCATGAACTTCGGTGGCGGCAGCAAGCCGGCTCCGGTTGTTGTTGCTGCTGTTGAACCGACTCCTGAGCCAGTTGCTGCTGAAGAGCCGATGGAACTGGTTCGCGTTGAGCTGGACGTTAAGTTCGACTTCGACAAAGCCAGCGTTAAAGAAGAAAGCTACGGCGACATCAAGAACCTGGCTGACTTCATGAAGCAGTACCCACAGACCACCACCGTGGTTGAAGGTCATACTGACTCCAAAGGCAGCGACGCCTACAACCAGAAACTGTCCGAGCGTCGTGCAAGCGCTGTTCGTGACGTGCTGGTCAACCAGTACGGCGTAGACGCTACTCGCGTTAATGCTGCTGGCTACGGCGAAGCTCGTCCGGTTGCTGACAACGCTACCGATGCTGGCCGCGCTGTTAACCGTCGCGTAGAAGCTGAAGTAGAAGCTCAGATCAAGCAGTAATCGATCTGGCTGTATAGAAAACCCGGCTTCGGCCGGGTTTTTCTTTATTGGCCCGCCATCCTTGGCGGCCACCCTGCGGGCCGTCGCTGCGCGACGTTAAAAATGATTCCCGATCATTTTTTGCCTGCAAAAAGCCCTGCTATAAAAAAGCCCGCTTGTGGCGGGCAAGAGTAACTTCGCGGAACGCGAAGCGGTTAGGCGCTGATAGTAGCGAGCTGCATATTGGGCTCCGCAGCGACCTCGCCAATCACCAGAATGGCCGGGCTTTTCAATTGAAAGTCGTGAGCGGCTTGCTGCATGGTTGCGAGACTGCTGCGGCACTCGCGTTGCTGTGGCAGTGAAGCGTTCTCGATCAAGGCCACGGGCATGTCGGCGCGCATGCCGCCCGCCAGTAAGCTCTCGCGGATTTCTGCCAGTTTGGCCACGCCCATATACACCACCAAAGTTGTGCCGCTTTGGGCCAGGGCTGGCCAGTTGAGTCTGCTGTCGTCTTGGGTATGTGCGGTGACCAGGGTGACTCCGCGGGCTACACCGCGCAGCGTCAGCGGAATACCGCAATTGGTAGCGCCGGCCAGGCCTGCGGTGATGCCGTTGACCATTTCCACCTCGATGCCATGCTCGCTCAGCCAGTCGGCTTCTTCGCTGCCACGGCCAAAGATGCATGGGTCGCCGCCTTTCAGGCGTACCACGCATTTGCCTTGGCGGGCATAACGCAGCATCAGACGATGAATAAACGCCTGCGGAGTGGAGCGGCAACCGCCGCGCTTACCTACCGGCATAATCCGCGCGTTGGGGCAGTGCTCCAGTACGGCGGGATTGACCAGGTCATCGATCATCACGATCTCGGCCTGGTTCAGGGCTTTGACCGCCTTGAGGGTCAGCAGCTCCGGGTCACCGGGGCCTGCGCCTACCAGCCAGACTTTTGCGCTCATATTGATCTCCTCAGGCATTCGCTGCGCAGTAGCCGTATTGCCTGGCCATCTGCTGAATAAAACTCACTCAAAACAAAAAATTGCCGGGAGCAATTTTTGACGTCGCCCCGCGACGGCCCGTAGGGTGCCCGCCATGGATGGCTGGCCACAAAAAAGGCGTCCCACTAGTCACCTAGCGAGGACGCCTTTGTCCAAGTCCCGTTCTATCGGGAAGTACAGCCTTCTTCGTTGAGGCCGCGCTTTATTAAATTGTGCGATTACCAATGCAGAGCCTGTGCCAACTTGCTTAGTGCGTATTTTCAAGGCTTATCAGCGAGTTACAGCTGATTTGCGAAGTTTTTACGCACCGTTTAAAGGCGCCTTGCGCGGTATTGGTGCGCAAGTTGCGGCTTTAACGCAGTAGCCCGATCAGCAGGGCCAGGTTCAGCAGCAGGGAAAACAATGCCACGCCGCGCCAGACCAGCAGCGGTTCACGTTCCAGCAGTGGCCGTGGCCGGCTGCTAGGGGATTTACGTTCCGCCTGCTCTAGAGTTAGCAGCCATTCTTCGGCGGTTTCATAGCGCTGTTTCGGTTCGGCACTCAGTGCGCGGTTGAGGCTGTCGTCGACCCAGCTGGGTAAATCTGGACGATAGCGGCTGGCTGGCGTCGGCTGGCCGAAGCGCGGATGTTGGAAGGCTTCAATTTCGCCATACGGGTAATGCCCGGTGAGCAGAAAATACAGCGCAACGCCTGCGCTATAGAGATCCTGCTGTGGGCTGGGTGCTGCGCCGGTAAAGGCTTCCGGGGCGATATAGCTGGGGGTGCCGGGCAGTTCGCAGGCTTCATCGCGGGTCAGGCCGGGGCAGTAGGCCAGGCCGAAGTCCAGCACGCGCAGCTCGCCGTCATCGCCCCACAGCAGGTTTTCCGGCTTGATATCACGGTGCAGGATATTGCGCCGATGCAGCATGCCTAGGGCCTTGATCAGTCGCGGGGCAATGTCCAGCCACTCCGGCAGCCCCAGTGGGCCGCTCAGGCGCAGATGTTCGGCCAGGGTTTGCCCGGCGTATTCGCGCTGCACGTAATACAGATGCTGACGCTGCGGCAGCGGATGCACTTCGGCGAAGAAGCGCCCGGCCACGCGACGCAGAAACCATTCTTCGAGCAACAGTGCGGGGCCGGCTTGCGGCTCATCGTCGCGACAGGGTGGCAAGGTTTTCAGTAGCCAGCGCCGCGCTTGGGCATCGCGCACCCGATAGACCAACGACTGGCGCGATTCGGCCAGTAGTCGTTCGACCTGCCAGCCTTCGAAGTTCTGTCCTTCACGCAGTTTGGCTGGTAGCGGCCAGTGCTGCAGTTGCGCCAAGGTGTCGGCCAGATCGCTTTGCGGCAATGCTTCGACGCGCAGCAACAGGGCGCTGGCGTTGTCCTGGCTGCCGGCCAGGTGCGCGGCATTGACCAGCGCACGGCTGGCGGCGGGCAGGTCCTGCTCATCATGGAGGATGCGCTGAATGCCAGCGTCGCCCAAGGTGGCCCAAATACCGTCGCTGACCAGTACAAAGCATTCGCCTTCGCGCAGCTCGCCATCCAGGTAATCCATCACCAGGTGCTGGTCCAGACCCATAGCGCGCTTGAGCACATGTTGCATGCCCGGTTGTTCCCACACATGGTCTTCGCTGAGGCGCTCGAGCGTACCGTCTAGCCAGCGATAGGCCCGGCAATCACCGACGTGCGCCAGGGTAAAACGCCGGCCGCGCAGGATCAGTGCGCTCAGGGTGGTTAGCAGCGGCTGACCGCCGCCATTGGCTTGTAACCAGCGGTTGTGCGCGACCAGTACGCGGTCCAGCGACTGGGTCACCGCCCAGGTTTCGGGGGTGGAGTAGTAATCCAGTGCCAGGGCCTGCAGGGTGGCACGGGCGGCCAGACCGCCGTCGGCGCATTGGCTGACGCCATCGGCGAGGGCGAACAGATAGCCCTTGCTGGCCGCCAGTGCAGGAGCCGGGGTAACTACGCGAATGGCATCCTGATTTTCGCTGCGCGGGCCAGTGGCGCTGGCTTCGCCGAAGGTCAGTTGCAAGGCCATGCTGAAGTTCCTGGGTCGTTGGCTGAGGAAGCGCTGAGGCAAAGGGGACGGCGTAGGGTGGATCGCGCTTTACCGATCCACCGTTGCTTTGTGGTGGATGAATAAAGCGCCATCCGCCCTACATTCGGCAGTTACACGCGGGCTGCGGTGACCGCTGCGCTGCCCCAGGTGGTGCGCCAGCGCAGTTTGACCCCATACAAGCCGAACCAGGCCAGTACGCCGAGGCTGGCGAACAGCCACAAGCCAAGCTGGTAATCACCGGTCTGTTGCTTGATGGTGCCCAGGCCCGCGGCGAGGAGGAAACCGCCGATACCACCGGCCATGCCGATCAGTCCGGTCATTACGCCGATTTCCTTGCGAAAGCGCTGCGGCACCAGTTGGAACACCGCACCGTTGCCGGCGCCGAGGCCGAGCATGGCGGTTACGAACAGGGTCAGTGCGGCGGACGAGCTTTCCAGGTTGAAACCCACTGCGGCAATACTCACGGAGGCCAGTGTGTACATCATCAGCAGCGAGCGAATACCGCCGATACGGTCGGCCAGCGCGCCGCCCAATGGTCGCATCAGGCTGCCGGCGCAGACGCAGGCGGCGGTGTAGTAGCCGGCAGTCACCGGGCTTAGGCCGTACTGGTCGTTGAAGTAACCGGGCAGGGCGCTGGCCAGGCCGATAAAGCCGCCGAAGGTCACGCTGTAGAAAAACATAAACCACCAGCTGTCGCGGTCACCTAGGGCTTTCAGGTAGTCGTTCAGGGCTTTTGGCTTGGGCCGTTCGGGGGCGTTCTTGGCAACCAGGGCGAAGATCAGCAGGGTCGCCAGCAACGGGATCAGTGCCCAGCCGAATACATTCTGCCAGCCAAACAGCGCCGCCAAACCCGGGGCAAACAGTGCAGCCAGCACGGTGCCGGAGTTGCCCGCACCGGCAATGCCCATGGCCTTGCCCTGATGCTGTGACGGATACCACTGCGAGGCCAGGGGCAGGGCGACGGCGAACGCGGCACCGGCAAAACCGAGGAACAGGCCAAGCAGTAATGCATGCTCATATGTGCTGATGCCAATCTGCCAGGCGCAGAACAGCGCCACGATGACGATCACCTGGCCAACCAGACCGGCGGTTTTGGGTGATAGGCGGTCGGCTAGAAAGCCCATTAGCAAGCGCAGTACGGCGCCAGCAAGAATCGGCGTGGCAACCATCAAGCCGCGTTGTTGCGCGCTCAGGTCGAGATCGGTAGCGATCTGTACGGCCAGTGGGCCGAGCAGGTACCACACCATAAAACTCAGGTCGAAATACAGAAACGCGGCGAACAAGGTTGGAATATGGCCGGATTTCCAGAAACGTGTATTCATCGAAAACCTCATTCAGCAAAAAAGGGTCCCGGTGGGGTGCGGTATGCCATGGTCGTGGACACGGCGGCCGCAACCCATCGGGGAGGTGGTGTACTTGTGGTACGCCACCCTGAGGCCGAAGCCACAGCTGGGTTGAGAGAGTTACTTGCGCCAGTCCTGGATCGCAGGGCAGGCGCCGGCCCCAAACGCTGGGGCGTAAAACGCAAAACGCCGCATAAGCCGAACGCCCTGGGGCGAGGTTTATGCGACGTCTTTGTCGTTAGTTGAGCAGCCGCCATTGGCTACCTGTAACAGGGCTATAGCAAGAGCTGCGCCAACCGGGCAAAGCCTTGGATTAACGGGTTTTCAGCTGTTGGATAGCTGCACTCGTGCTGCAAAAGGAGGCGTTATTAGGGTGAACTGCCCTTGAATAGGGCGCAGAGTGTGTTCCCGGTTCTAGCAAACCAGGTTGGATAAGGGCAGGCCGCGATGGGCCTTGGTTCGAGTGCGTCAGCTGGTAAGCGTTAGCGCGCTGCAGCGTGAGTCACTTGGTCTGGCGTCGGCGGCGGCAATTGCAGCCTGGGTGGGTAAGGGAAGGGTGAGGAGGGCCAGAGCGAGTAGGTTGCTCAAAAGCCCGGCGTGGCGGACATGGCTGCGCGTGGTCGGCATAGCAATTCCCCTGCTTTTGTTGTTATGCCTAAGGCGTAGCAGAGGATGTGCCAGCTGTCACGGAGGTAGCCGAATAATTGAGCAATTAAGGCTCGATCTGGTCATGTTTGTCGCGATCAGGCGTAATCAGGCAGGCAATCACCAGCTTTATGCCGGCAAGCCCAGATCACTTGCCCAGCCAGTTGACCTTGCTGAATTTGCCGCTGAAGGTCGCCGGCATCTGCACCACTTTGCCCAGTTTGTAGTTGAAAAACACGAAGCCGGATTTGGCCATGGCCACCAACGCGCCGTCGGCCGGGCGGGTGATGCGGAAGGTGATGTCGCCGCCGTAGGCGTTGAAGTCCATCACGCCGACTTCAAACAGCAATTGGTCGCGGGCGTGAGCCTCTGCGCGGTAGGTGGTGGCGAGGTCCGTGACGATAATGCCGGTGCCGTCTTCCTGGGTTTCTTCGATGCCGAACTCAAACAGAAAGCGTGCCCGTGCCTCGGAAATCATCGAGATCATCGAATCATTGCCCAGGTGGTTAGCGGCATTGATATCGGTCACCCGCACGGTCAGGTGGGTGCTGTAGCAGAATTGGTCTTCGGGGAACTCAAGGGTCAGGCGGGCCATGGGGCGTCTCGTGCAAACGGAAGGGTGCTGGTGCGGGGCGTCATTGTACGTGGG
>JAHJXZ010000101.1 GCA_018827205.1 Gammaproteobacteria bacterium
ATGGACTACTGCGTGCAGTTGGCCTTCGAGAACATCAACGCACCCGAGATCAACGGTTACGGCGTCGACCACGTTGCCGTGGTGGAAGGCCTGGGCTGTAAGGCCGTGCGTGTATTCGAGCCGAACGACATCCAGGCGGCATTGGCCAAGGCCAAGGCGCTGATGGAAGAGTTCCGCGTACCGGTCATGGTCGAAATCATCCTGGAGCGTGTCACCAACATCTCCATGGGTGTGGAAATCAACGCGGTCAACGAGTTCGAAGAACTCGCCGAACGCGGTGCCGACGCCCCGACTGCGATCTCGCTGCTCGACTAAATCGCCTTCTGAACCAGTAGTCCGGATGCATATCCGGACTGCGCAAGACAAGGAGCACCACATGCCCCGTTTTGCCGCCAACCTGTCCATGCTGTTCACCGAAGTGGACTTTCTGGACCGTTTCGACGCAGCCGCCACCGCAGGCTTTAGCGGTGTCGAATACCTGTTTCCTTATGACTTCGCCGCTGAAGTGATCAAGGCGCGCCTGGATGCCAACCGTCTGGAGCAGGTGTTGTTCAACCTGCCTGCTGGCGATTGGGCCAAGGGCGAGCGTGGTATCGCCTGCCACCCCGACCGCGTTGAAGAATTCCGCGCTGGCGTGGATAAAGCCATCGCTTACGCCCAAGTCCTGGGTAACACGCAGATCAACTGCCTGGCCGGCATCCGCCCGCAAGGTTATGACTGCGCCACGGTTGAACAGACCTTCGTTGAGAACCTCAAGTTTGCTGCTGAAAAGCTGCAAGCCGCCGGCATCAAGCTGGTCATGGAAATGATCAACACCCGTGACATTCCCGGCTTCTACCTAAACACCACGAAGCAGGCGCTGGCGATTCGCGACAAGGTCGCCAGCAGCAACCTGTTCCTGCAATACGACATCTACCACATGCAAATCATGGAAGGTGACCTGGCGCGTACCGTCGAGGCCAACCTTGCAGTGATCAACCATGTGCAGCTAGCCGACAACCCGGGCCGCAACGAGCCGGGTACTGGCGAAATCAACTATCGCTTCCTCTTCGAGCACCTGGACCGCATTGGCTACCAGGGCTGGATCGGCTGTGAATACAAGCCAGCCACCACCACCGCTGCCGGCCTCGGCTGGATGAAAGCGCATAACGCAATCTGAATCAGAGGATATTTCTCATGGCAAAAATCGGATTTATCGGCACCGGCATCATGGGCAAGCCTATGGCGCAGAACCTGCAAAAAGCCGGGCACACCCTGTTCTTCTCCGAGCACTTCGACAAGGCTCCGGTTGACCTGCTGGGCGACAACGGCATCGGCCTGGCCAACCCACGCGAAGTGGCGCAGGAAGCCGAGTTCATCATCATCATGGTGCCGGATACCCCGCAGGTTGAAGACGTATTGTTCCGCGCTGACGGCATTGCCGCAGGCGTGGGCGCTGGTAAGGTAGTGATCGACATGAGCTCGATCTCCCCTACCGCCACCAAAGTCTTCGCCGAAAAAATCAAAGCCACTGGCGCTGCCTACCTCGACGCACCGGTATCAGGTGGTGAAGTGGGCGCCAAGGCCGCAACCCTGAGCATCATGATCGGCGGCTGTGAAAAAGCCTTCGAGCGCGCCCTGCCACTGTTCCAGGCCATGGGTAAGAACATCACCCGCGTCGGCGGCAATGGTGACGGTCAGACCGCCAAGGTTGCCAACCAGATCATCGTCGCCCTGAACATTCAGGCCGTCGCTGAAGCCCTGCTGTTCGCCGCCAAGAACGGCGCTGATCCAGCCAAGGTGCGTGAAGCACTGATGGGTGGCTTCGCCGGTTCGAAGATCCTTGAAGTGCACGGCGAACGCATGATCAAAGGCACTTTCGACCCAGGCTTCCGTATCAGCCTGCACCAGAAGGACCTCAACCTGGCACTGGCCGGCGCGAAAGAACTGGGCCTTAACCTGCCCAACACCGCCAATGCTCAGCAAGTGTTCAGCACCTGCGCGGCCATCGGCGGCAGCAACTGGGACCACTCGGCGCTGATCAAAGGGTTGGAGCACATGGCCAACTTCAACATCCGCGGTGAGTAAGTAACAGGTTTCAGGGCGGGGTCAGCCGCACTGAAACAACCCTTTCGATCTGTCCGGCAGGCGGTGTCACGGCCTGCCTGCCGGGTGGATCGAATCTAGTGCAGAGCGCCTTGCCCCAGGGCCCTGCGCACTAGAATCGAAGAGCCTATTCAAAGTTGATCCAGAACTGAGAGATCGCCATGTCCATCGATCCGTCTTTCAATCCAACGTCTCTGCTGCAAGAGCTGTTTGCCAGCGCCATCGACGCCGCTCACCCACGCCAAGTACTGGCTGATTACCTGCCTGAAGATCGCAGCGGCCGGGTTATTGTCATCGGTGCCGGCAAGGCCGCCGCTGCCATGGCCGAAGTAATCGAGCAGGAATGGCAAGGCGAGGTCTCCGGCCTGGTGGTTACCCGTTACGAGCACGGCGCCAACTGCCAAAAAATCGAAGTGGTCGAAGCGGCGCACCCAGTGCCGGACGATGCCGGTGAGCGCGTCGCGCGCCGCGTGCTGGAGCTGGTCAGCAATCTAAGCGAAGACGACAAGGTTATCTTCCTGCTGTCCGGCGGCGGCTCTTCCCTGCTTGCCCTGCCCGCTGTAGGCATCAGCCTGCAAGACAAACAAGCCGTCAACAAAGCCCTGCTCAAATCCGGCGCTTCGATTGGCGAAATGAACTGCGTGCGCAAGCACCTTTCCGCAATCAAGGGCGGCCGCTTGGCCAAGGCTAGCTGGCCAGCCAGCGTCTACACCTACGCAATTTCCGATGTGCCGGGCGATGAAGCCACGGTGATCGCTTCTGGCCCAACCGTGGCTGACCCGACCACCTCCGCTGAAGCGCTGGCGATCCTCGCCCGCTATAACATCGAGATCCCAGCCAACGTGCGCACCTGGCTGCAGAACCCAGCCTCGGAAACTGTCAAACCGGGCGATCCGTGTCTGGCGCACAGCCACTTCCAGTTGATCGCCCGTCCGCAACAATCCCTCGACGCCGCTGCCGCTAAGGCGCGCGCAGCCGGTTTGCCGGCACTGATCCTCGGTGACCTGGAAGGCGAATCGCGAGACGTCGCCAAGGTGCATGCCGGCATTGCTAAACAGGTGCGCCTGCATGGCCAGCCGATCAAAGCGCCCTGCGTGATTCTCTCCGGCGGTGAAACCACGGTGACCGTGCGCGGCAATGGCCGTGGCGGCCGCAATGCCGAATTCCTCTTGAGCCTGACCGACAGCCTCAAGGGCCTGCCCGGGGTGTATGCCCTGGCCGGAGATACTGACGGCATCGACGGCTCGGAAGACAACGCCGGGGCCATCATGACCCCCGACAGTTATGCACGCGCCCATGCCCTGGGCCTGAGCAGCAGCGATGAGCTGGATAACAACAACGGCTACGGCTACTTCGCCGCCCTCGATCAGCTGATCGTCACCGGGCCGACGCGTACCAACGTCAACGATTTTCGCGCCATTCTGATCCTTGAGAACCCTGCCCAATGAACGCCGACAAGAAAGTAAAAATCCTCGCCACCCTTGGCCCAGCGATCAAAACCATCGATGACATCCGCCAACTGGTGGAGAACGGAGTCAACCTGTTCCGCCTCAACTTCAGCCATGGCGAACACGCTGACCACGCCCAACGCTACGACTGGGTACGTGAAGTCGAAAAGCAGCTGAACACCCCGATTGGCATCCTCATGGACCTGCAAGGTCCGAAGCTGCGCGTCGGTCGTTTTGCCGAGGGCAAGGTCAACCTGCAACGCGGCCAGATCCTGCGCCTGGACCTGGACAGCACCCCAGGCGACGTCAATCGGGTCAACCTGCCGCACCCGGAAATCATCGAAGCGCTGCAACCGGGCATGAGCCTGCTGCTCGACGATGGCCGCCTGCGCCTGCAAGTCACCGCCAAGCACAGCGATGCGGTGATCACCGAAGTGATCGCCGGTGGCGAGCTGTCCGACCGCAAGGGCGTCAACGTGCCGGAAGCCGTGCTGCAATTGAGCCCGCTGACCGAGAAAGACCGCCGCGACCTGAGCTTCGGCCTGGAACTGGGTGTGGACTGGGTCGCGCTGTCATTCGTGCAGCGCCCAGAAGACATCATCGAAGCCCGTCAGTTGATTGGTGATCGCGCCTTCCTGATGGCCAAGATCGAGAAGCCGTCAGCGGTCATTCACCTGGAAGAAATCGCCAAGCTGTGCGACGCGATCATGGTCGCCCGTGGTGATCTGGGCGTGGAAGTGCCTGCCGAGAACGTACCGCGCATCCAGAAAGACATCATCCGCACCTGCCGCCAGCTCGGTAAGCCGGTGGTGGTGGCCACGCAGATGCTCGAGTCCATGCGCTTCTCCCCTGCGCCGACCCGTGCTGAAGTCACCGACGTGGCCAACGCCGTGGCTGAAGGCGCCGATGCGGTGATGCTCTCGGCGGAAACCGCTTCCGGCGACTACCCGCAGGAAGCCGTGCAGATGATGAGCAAAATCATTCGTCAGGTGGAAAACGGCCCGGACTTCCAGGCCCAGCTCGACGTCAGCCGCCCGCAGGCAGAAGCCACCGCATCGGACGCAATCAGCTGCGCGATCCGTCGCATCAGCACCATCTTGCCGGTGGCGGTGCTGGTCAACTACACCGAGTCGGGCAACTCCAGCCTGCGTGCCTCGCGCGAGCGGCCGAAAGCGCCGATCTTGAGCCTAACCCCGAGCCTGAATACGGCACGCCGCTTGAGCGTGGCCTGGGGCGTCTACTCGGTAGTCAACGAACGCCTGAACAAGGCCGAGGACGTGACTCGCACCGCACTGGAGACTGCCCGCTCGACAGGTTTGGCGTGCACCGGCGACACCGTGGTCATCACCGCAGGCGAACCGTTTGGCCAACCGGGCAGCACTAATAGCCTGCGTATCGAAATTCTCCACTGATCGAACTCTGCGGCAGGTCGCCAGCACCCGCCGCAGAACACTGCTCCCACGCTGGCTTTGCCAGTTTGAAGGCACTCACTGTTCCCGCGGTGAGTGCCTCTTTTTATTCCCCCGGTGATTGTTTATTCAGGTTCGTCTGTATGTCGCCATTACCGCTCCCCACCCACGCGTTGCAGGGCTTTCGCGCCCTACTAAACGGCTTTAGCCAGATTTTTCTACAAGCCCATCCCGGCTGCGGTTTGCTGGTGCTGTTGGCGATTGCCATCGGTGCGCCGCAGCTGCTCGGCGGCGCCCTGCTCGGTTGTCTTAGTAGCACGCTGACGGCGCAGCGTCGTGGTTATGCCAAAGCCGATATCGAGCTTGGTCTGTATGGCTACAACGGCGTTCTGCTGGGCATGCTGATTAGCCTGCAATTCACCTGGTCGGCGTTGCTGCCACTGCTGATCATCGTCAGCGCCGGGTCTTCCAGCCTGCTGCTGGCCGCCTGGATGCGACGCATGCGTGAGCGCCAGTGGCTGCCGGCCTTTACCTTCCCCTTCGTTGCTTTGAGCTGGCTGCTGTTGTGGCTGGCACCCGCTCTGCAGCTTGAGTTTGCGCAGGCCGTGCCAAGTCAGGCGCAGCCGCTCGACTGGTGGGCAAGCCTGATCGCCATGGCGCGCGGGTTGGGCCAGGTGATTTTTCTCGATCAGCCATTGGCCGGCGTTTGCCTACTCATCGGCCTGTTGCTGGCGGATCGCCGCGCTGCCTGCTGGGCGCTGCTCGGCTCCTCCGGAGGCTTGGCCCTGGCGCTATATCAGGGCTTGCCGCAGCACAGCGCGCTGACCGGCCTGTATGGCTATAACGCCGCCCTGGCGGCCATCGCGCTCAGCCAGGTGCACCGCCGCCCCTGGTTACCGGCTCTCGGTATTGCTCTGGCGCTGGTGCTGCAACCCGGCTTCAGCGCACTCGGTCTGCCCGCGCTGACCATGCCGTTTATCCTCACCTGCTGGCTGATCAGCGCCACCCAGCGCCTGCTACGTAAAGCTGCGGCCGACTGCACACCGCTGCAGCCCAATAAAGCTAAAGGCTTGCATCGCCACGACAAAACTCCCTAGGCTGCCAACCTGTTCGCGCGATCGGCGAACACCGTATATGGAGCAGCTAGAACACAATGGAAACCCCGCAAAACCTGCGTCAGCAGCTATACAACATCATCTTCCACACCGACACGCCAGCCGGGCAGCGTTTCGACCGCTATCTGCTAGTGACGATCATGGCCAGCCTGGTTGTGGTGATGCTCGACAGCATCGACAGCATTCACAGCCAACATGCAGGATTGATGGCGGGTATCGAATGGGGCTTTACCGCACTGTTCGCCATTGAATACCTCGTGCGCCTGTACTGCTCGCCGAAACCGCTGCGCTATGTATTCAGCTTCTTCGGCCTGATTGACCTGCTGGCGATTCTGCCGGGCATCCTCGCCCTGTTCTTCGCCGATGCGCAGTACCTGCTGATCATCCGCGTGATCCGCATGTTGCGGGTATTTCGCGTACTTAAACTGAGTCCCTACCTGCGCCAAGCCAACTTCCTGCTAACGGCGCTACGCGGCAGTAAGCAGAAGATCATCGTGTTCTTCGCCTGCATCGCCACCATGGTTACCGTATTTGGCACCCTGATGTACGTGATCGAAGGTCCTGCGCATGGCTTTACCAGCATTCCCAAGGGCATCTACTGGGCGGTGGTTACCCTGACCACGGTGGGTTTCGGCGATATCGTGCCGAAAACCCCACTGGGCCAGGCGCTGTCGACCCTGGTGATGATCACCGGTTACTCGATCATCGCCGTGCCCACCGGCATCTTCACAGCCGAACTGGCCAATGCCATGCGCGGCGGAGACCAGCTGAACCATGATTGTCCAAGCTGCGCAAAAGACACCCATGAGCATGGTGCGGCCTTCTGCACCCGCTGCGGCAACCCACTGTTTCCAAGGCAAGCCGACAAAGACTGAGCAAGCTTCCAACCACAAAAAACCGCAGCAAACTGCGGTTTTTTGTGCGCTGAGGGTTAGCTTCAACCACGCTCGATGGGCGTCGACGTCAACTCAAATGGGCTGTTGCTGCGCCGCTGGTTGCGATCTTCGCGCGGGGTGGCGCCGAAGAAGTTGCGGTAGGCGCTGGAAAAATGCGGGCCGGAGGAAAAGCCGCAGGACAGGCCGATTTGGATGATCGACTTGCTGGTTTGCATCAGCAACTGGCGCGCCTTGTTCAGGCGCAGTTCCAGGTAGTACTGGCTGGGCACGCGATTGAGGTACTGCTTGAAGATGCGCTCCAGCTGACGCCGCGAGACGCAGACATGCTGGGCGATTTCGTCGGTAGTCAGCGGCTCTTCGATATTGGCTTCCATCAGCAGCACAGCCTGGGTCAGCTTGGGGTGGCTGGAGCCCAGGCGGTTCTGCAACGGGATACGCTGACGCTCGCCGCCTTCGCGGATACGTTCGACCACCAACTCTTCGCTCACGGCGCCGGCCAGTTCGGCACCGTGGTCACGGGCGAGCAAGGCCAGTAATAGGTCGAGTACCGCCATACCACCGCAGGCGCTCAGACGATCACGATCCCAGTCAAACAGGTGGCTGGTGGCAATCACCTTGGGGAAGCGCTCAGTAAAATCATCCTGCCAGCGCCAGTGCACCGAAGCGCGGTAGCCATCCAGTAAGCCCAGCTGCGCCAGCGGATAGACCCCGGCAGCAATCGCGCCGATCACGCAGCCACCGCGCACCAGTTGCTTGAGTGCACCGGAGAGCGCGGCCGGCATCGGCCCAGGTGGCTCATCAGCTAGCAGGAAGAGCTTCTGACAGCCCTCCAGCTTGCCCACCCAGGATTCCCCCGGCAGCCGCCATGCACCTTCAATCGGTGCCTCGGCCTGCAGGAATACCAGCTCGTAGACCACCTCGGGGTGGACGCGCTGAGCAACGCGCAGCGCTTCTTCTGCCAAGGCCAGGGTCAGGGGCTTGGTGGTGGGCCAAAGCAGGAAGCCAATTCGGTGGGCATTCATGAGGGGCAGTTTAGGCTCTGTTGGCGATTAGGGGCATAGCTCGGATACGTGCAGATGTTGCCGCTGGTTATTTAAGACTGCCAGAGAGGAACTGCTGCAAACGTTCGGATTGCGGATTGGCCAACACTTCTTTCGGGCAGCCACGCTCTTCCACGATGCCTTTGTGGAGGAACACCAACTGGTTGGAGACTTCACGGGCAAAGCCCATTTCATGGGTTACCACGACCATGGTACGGCCTTCCTGCGCCAGGTCCTGCATAACTTTCAACACTTCGCCGACCAGTTCCGGGTCAAGCGCCGAGGTCGGTTCATCGAACAGCATCACCTCAGGCTCCATGGCAAGAGCGCGGGCAATCGCCACACGCTGCTGTTCACCACCGGACATATGTGCGGGGTAGGCATCTTTACGATGGGCCACGCCGACCTTGTTCAGGTAATGCTCGGCCTTTTCCAGGGCGTCCTTCTTGCTCATGCCAAGCACGTGCACCGGGGCTTCCATGACGTTTTCCAGGGCGCTCATATGCGACCACAGATTGAAGTGCTGAAACACCATCGACAGGCGCGAACGCATGCGCTGCAGCTGCTTGGGATCAGCGGCTTTCAGGCCACCGTCCTTGTTGGCCACCAGTTTCAGCTCTTCGTTGTTGAGCAGAATCTTGCCGCCGTGAGGCTGTTCCAGCAGGTTGATGCAACGCAGGAAGGTACTCTTGCCCGAGCCGCTGGAGCCGATGATGCTGATTACATCGCCGGCCTTGGCGGCCAGTGACACGCCCTTCAATACTTCGTGGCTGCCGTAGCGCTTGTGCAGATCCTGAACTTCAAGTTTGTACATGGTTTCCACTCTCTTGAATCAGTCGCTGAGCAAGCGACCCTGGCGAATAGGGGTACGACCGGCCACTTTAGCCAGCCACAAACCGGGCTGAGCAAAGCGCAACCGCTCTCGCGCATAGATCACACCATCTGTTACTGCACAGACAGTTGTGTGGCGATCATCCAGAGGATCGATCACTTCAAACAATGGATCACCAGCCAAGACCCGCGCGCCCACAGGCTGCAGAAAACTCACTACACCTGCATGCGGGGCATAGGCGTATTGCGCGCCGTTAAACGGCGTGGCGTCGCAGCTTTCAGCGGGTGCGGGCGGCCAGTCACCGGCAATCAGGCCCTGCTCGGCCAGAAACGCCAGGATATTTTCGGCACTGGCTTCGGCCTCAGGTTTGCCGGTATCGGCCATGCCG
>JAHJXZ010000014.1 GCA_018827205.1 Gammaproteobacteria bacterium
ACGGCCCGCTGCCGGAAGACGAAGAAACAGCTCTGCAGATTGCTCGCGAAGTCGGTTACCCGGTGATCATCAAAGCCGCTGGCGGCGGCGGTGGTCGCGGCATGCGCGTGGTCTACAAAGAAGAAGACCTGATCAAATCGGCCAAGCTGACCCGCAGCGAAGCCGGTTCGGTGTTCGGCAACCCGATGGTCTATCTGGAGAAGTTCCTCGGCAATCCACGTCACGTGGAAGTCCAGGTGATCTCCGACGGCCAGGGCAACGCCATCCACCTGGGTGACCGCGACTGCTCGCTGCAGCGCCGCCACCAGAAGGTACTGGAAGAAGCGCCGGCACCAGGTATCGATGAAAAAGCCCGCACCGAAGTGCTGCAACGCTGCGTCGATGCCTGCATCGAGATCGGGTATCGCGGCGCTGGCACCTTCGAGTTCCTCTACGAAGATGGCCACTTTTACTTTATCGAGATGAACACCCGTGTACAGGTTGAGCATCCGGTTTCGGAAATGGTCACTGGCATCGACATCGTCAAGGAGATGCTCAGCATCGCCGCTGGCAACAAGCTGTCGTTCAAGCAGAGTGACGTGGTGATTCGTGGCCACTCGCTGGAATGCCGAATCAACGCCGAAGACCCGGACAACTTCATGCCCTGCCCCGGCAAGGTCAAACACTTCCACGCCCCGGGTGGTAACGGTGTACGGGTCGACTCGCACCTGTATAGCGGCTACACCGTACCGCCGCACTACGACTCACTGATCGGCAAGATCATTACCTACGGCGCCACCCGCGACGAGGCCATGGCCCGTATGCGTAACGCCCTAGACGAGATCGTCGTCGACGGCATCAAGACCAACGTGCCGCTGCACCGCGATCTGGTGCGTGACAAAGGCTTCTGCAAAGGCGGCGTGAATATCCATTACCTGGAGAAAAAACTGGGTATGGATAAGCACTAAGCTTCGGCTAAGCGCACAAACAAGGGCTGCCATTAGGCAGCCCTTGTCGTTTCCGGCCTGCCGGCGGTGGCAGGCAACCCCAGGCTTCAAGTAAGCTGCGCGCCAATTTGCGCCATCCCGCCACAACGCTCACGAGGTTTGCCATGCCCTGGTTACAAGTCCGTCTCGCCATCACCCCGGAGCAAGCGGAAACCTACGAAGATGCGCTGCTGGAAGTCGGTGCGGTATCGGTGACCTTTATGGACGCCGAAGACCAGCCAATTTTCGAGCCGGACCTGGGCACCACGCCGCTGTGGTCGCACACCCACCTGCTCGCCCTATTTGAGGCCGATACCGACGCCAACGCAGTATTCGCGCACCTGCAACTGCTGACCGGCGCCGAGTTGCCGGAGCACCACGCAGAAGTGATCGCCGATCAGGACTGGGAGCGCAGCTGGATGGACGGCTTCCAGCCGATGCGTTTCGGTCAGCGCCTGTGGATCGTGCCGAGCTGGCACGCCGCGCCTGAGCCGGACGCGGTCAACCTGCTGCTCGATCCGGGCCTGGCCTTCGGCACCGGCACCCATCCGACCACCGCACTGTGCCTGGAATGGCTGGACGGCCAGAACCTGCAGGATTGCAGCGTGATCGACTTCGGTTGCGGCTCGGGCATCCTGGCAATTGCCGCCCTGCTGCTCGGCGCGCCGCAGGCGGTGGGCACCGATATCGATATACAGGCCATCGAGGCCTCGCGCGATAACGCTGGGCGCAACAACATCGATCCGGCGCGTTTCCCGCTCTACCTGCCGGACGACATGCCGCAACAACCAGCCGACGTGGTGGTCGCCAATATCCTCGCAGGCCCACTGGTGGCGCTAGCGCCGCAGATCACCAGCCTGGTCAAGCCGGGCGGCCGTCTGGCGCTGTCGGGCATCCTTGCCGAGCAGGCCGAAGAGGTGCGCGCCGCCTATAACGACGCCTTTATCCTCGACCCGACCGCTGACAAAGATGGCTGGGTGCGCATCAGCGGTGTACGCCACTAACCGCCCCAGTGCGCACAGCTGCTGCATTGCCAAGCACTTGCGTTAGACTAGCCGCCTCGTTTAGCCGGATCGCCGCATGACCCAGAGCTTCGTCACCCAGTGCCCCCATTGCCGCACCAGCTTTCGCGTGAACCTCACGCAGCTGGGTGCAGCCCATGGTGCGGTGCGCTGCGGAGCCTGCCTGCATGTGTTCAATGCCGCGCAACAGCTGCGTGAGCAGGGCCAGCAACTGCCGCAACCCGCGGCACCAGCCGCTGCGCCAACACCGACTCCACAGCCGAGCAAACCGCCAGCTCCACCTGCGCCACGCCCGGCAATGCCCAGCGCCATGCCTGCAATACCGGCGGTGCCTGCCAGCAGCAAAACTGGCGACACGCTGTGGATTCATGACGACCTGGACCTCGATAGCCTCGACCTGGATGAAGAGCTGGCCAAGCTCGAAGCCCAGGAGCAGCAACTGTCCAAGCAGTTCCTGGCGATTGATAGCGCGCCTAAGTACGCCGAAAATTTTCTGGCACCCGAACCAATAGAGCATGACCCGCACGACGAACGCTGGGCCGAAGCCCTGCTGCAGGACGAACTGACCAAGCCGGCGGCCAGCCTGAGTGCCAAACCTCAACCGCTGACGCCACCTCTACGGCCTACTCCGCAGCTTCCACCAGCACCCGTAGCACCCGAGCCAGTCAACGAGCCCGATGACGAGCCTGCGCTCGACCTCAATGCCCTTGACCGTCGCCACCCTGAGCCGGAAATCGAGCACATTGAGCTGCATGCCGAGCGCGAGCCCTTTGGCGCGCCGGCAGACAGCCCGGTCGATGAAGTGCACGCCGTAACGGCGCCGAAAAAGGCTGCGCGCAGCGAGCCCGAACTGTGTGACGAGCACCTGTTCGAACTGGATGACGAGCCACTGCAACTGGATTGGCAACAACCGAAGAAGCCGTGGGGCCGCTGGATCGGCTGGGGCCTGCTGAATTTCATCGGCGCTGCAGCCCTGGCTGGGCAGTGCGTGATGTATCACTTCAATGAACTGGCGCGCCAGGATCAGTACCGCCCCTGGTTCGAGCAACTGTGTCCGGCAGTCGGCTGCCAGCTGCCATCCAAGGTCGACATCACCCAGGTCAAGAGCAGCAATCTGGTGGTGCGCAGTCACCCGGAATTCAGCGGTGCATTAGTGGTCGATGCCATCCTTTACAACCGCGCGGCGTTCTCCCAGCCGTTCCCGCTGCTGGAAATGCGCTTTGCCGATATCAACGGCCAACTGCTCGCCAGCCGCCGCTTCAAACCCAGCGAATACCTCGCCGGCGAGCTGGCCGGCAACGCGGAAATGCCGCCGCAAACGCCGATTCACATCTCCCTGGACATCCTCGACCCAGGCACCCAAGCGGTGAACTACAGCCTGAGCTTCCACTCGCCGGAATAGCCTGCACGCTGCGGATTGCTTGAAAATCCGCCGCAACCAAACCCTTCGCGATAAGCCCAGAGCTGTTCAGAATTTGTTCAAAACAGCCTTTCTCCGGTCATCCAGAGCGGGTATCATGCCCACCCTTTTTCGCACTCTCCTATTTGTTCAACAGCTGGTCTCTTGAGCAGAGAAGCCCTATGTCGGCGCTACGCATCGGCCCCTACACATTGCCAAATTCGCTGATTCTCGCCCCTATGGCGGGCGTCACTGACCAGCCGTTTCGACAGCTGTGCAGGCGTATGGGTGCGGGTCTGGTGGTGTCGGAAATGGTCACCAGCGATGTGCGTCTGTGGAACACCCGCAAGTCGAGTCTGCGCATGATCCACACAGGCGATCCCGAGCCACGCTCGGTACAGATCGCCGGTGGTGATCCCGAAATGCTCGCCGAAGCTGCGCGACGCAACGTAGAAATGGGCGCGCAGATCATCGACATCAATATGGGTTGCCCGGCCAAGAAGGTCTGCAACAAGGCTGCAGGCTCTGCCCTGTTGAAAGACGAAGTTTTAGTTCGCGAGATTCTTCAGGCTGTGGTCGCCACAGTGGATGTGCCGGTGACCCTGAAGATCCGCACCGGCTGGGACCGTGAGAACAAGAACGGCATTGCCGTGGCGAAGATCGCCGAAGACGCCGGTATTGTTGCGCTGGCCGTGCATGGCCGCACCCGCGCCGACCTGTATATGGGCGAGGCCGAGTACGACACCATCGCCGCGATCAAGCAGGCGGTGTCGATTCCAGTGCTGGCCAATGGCGATATCGATTCGCCGCAGAAGGCCAAGGCGGTATTGGCTGCCACAGGCGCCGATGGCCTGCTGATCGGTCGCGCGGCTCAGGGCCGGCCGTGGATATTCCGTGAGATCGAGCATTACCTGCGTACCGGAGAACAACTCCCGGCACCTAGCCTGCTCGAAGTGGAACGCATTCTGCTTGAACATCTGGCTGCACTGCACGCCTTCTACGGCGATGTAATGGGCGTACGTATTGCCCGCAAGCATGTCAGTTGGTATCTCGCAACCTTGCCGGGCGCCAGGGAGTTTCGCGCCCAATTCAATCGTCTGGACAGTACGGACGCGCAGTGCGCCAACGTTCGCGAGTTTTTCAGCGAGCGTCATAACAATGGAGAAGGGGTGGCCGCATGACGATGTTGACTGAGACCTTAGAGAGTGGAATGGCTCCCGTGAGTGACAACAGCAGTTTGAAGCAGCATCTCAATACGCCAAGCGAAGAGGGGCAAACCCTGCGCGGCAGCGTTGAGAAGGCTCTGCACAATTATTTCGCCCATCTTGAGGGCGCAGACGTCAGTGACGTGTACAACCTGGTGCTCACCGAAGTGGAAGCGCCACTGCTGGAAACCGTAATGAACTACGTCAAGGGCAACCAGACCAAGGCCTCCGAGCTGCTCGGCCTGAATCGCGGCACCCTGCGCAAGAAGCTCAAGCAATACGACCTGCTGTAACCCCGAACTCCCGAAAAGGGCGGCCCACATGTGCCGCCTTTTTTGCTGATATCCCCGCTCTGATGGACTCTGAAATGACCGACCAGACCACCCGCCTCCCCGTTCGCCGTGCCTTGATCAGTGTTTCCGACAAGACTGGCATCCTTGAGTTTGCTCGCGAGCTCGTCGCCCTGAATGTGGAAATTCTCTCCACCGGCGGCACTTACAAGCTGCTCAAAGACAACGGCATCGCCGCCGTGGAAGTGGCCGACTACACCGGTTTCCCGGAAATGATGGACGGTCGCGTCAAGACCCTGCACCCGAAGATCCACGGTGGCATCCTCGGCCGTCGCGCCATCGACGGCGCGGTAATGGACGAGCACGGCATCAAGCCAATCGACTTGGTCGCGGTCAACCTCTACCCCTTCGCGGCCACCGTGGCCAAGCCGGGTTGTGATCTGGCCGACGCGATCGAGAACATCGACATCGGCGGCCCAACCATGGTCCGCTCCGCGGCGAAGAACCACAAAGACGTGGCCATCGTGGTCAACGCTGGCGACTACGCCGGCATCGTCGAGTCCCTGAAAGCCGGCGGCCTGAGCTACGCCCAGCGCTTCGACCTGGCCCTTAAAGCCTTCGAGCACACCGCAGCCTACGACGGCATGATCGCCAACTACCTGGGTACCATCGACCAGAGCCGCGACACCCTCAGCACCGAAGAGCGCGGCGCCTTCCCGCGCACCTTCAACAGCCAGTTCATCAAGGCCCAGGAAATGCGCTACGGCGAGAACCCGCACCAGAGCGCGGCGTTCTACGTGGAAGCGCAAAAAGGTGAGGCCAGTGTCGCCACTGCCATCCAGCTACAGGGCAAGGAGCTGTCGTTCAACAACGTCGCCGACACCGACGCCGCGCTGGAATGCGTGAAGAGCTTCGTCAAGCCAGCCTGCGTGATCGTCAAGCACGCCAACCCGTGCGGCGTAGCCGTGGCTCTGGACAGCGAAGGCGGCATCCGCCAGGCCTATGAGCTGGCTTACGCCACCGACACCGAGTCGGCGTTTGGCGGCATTATCGCCTTCAACCGTGAGCTGGACGGAGAGACAGCGAAAGCCATCGTCGAGCGCCAGTTCGTCGAAGTGATCATCGCCCCGAAAATTTCCCAGGCCGCCCGTGATGTCGTCGCCGCCAAAGCCAACGTACGCCTGCTGGAATGCGGCGAGTGGCCGGCCGAACGCAGCACTGGCTGGGATTTCAAGCGCGTCAACGGCGGCCTGCTGGTACAGAGCCGTGACATTGGCATGATCAAGGCCGAAGACCTGAAGATCGTCACGAAGCGCGCACCCAGCGAGCAGGAAGTGCACGACCTAATCTTCGCCTGGAAAGTGGCTAAGTTCGTCAAATCCAACGCCATCGTGTATGCGAAAGGCCGCCAGACCATCGGTGTCGGCGCCGGCCAGATGAGCCGCGTCAACTCGGCACGTATTGCTGCAATCAAGGCTGAGCACGCCGGTCTGCAGGTCGCCGGTTCGGTCATGGCCAGCGACGCGTTCTTCCCGTTCCGCGACGGCCTGGACAACGCTGCGGCCAATGGCATCACCGCGGTAATCCAGCCAGGTGGCTCGATGCGCGATGCAGAAGTGATTGCCGCCGCCGACGAAGCCAATATCGCCATGGTCTTCACCGGCATGCGCCATTTCCGTCACTAATAAATATCGCGGAGCTTGGCTCCGCGTATCTCTCTGGCCGGTCAAGGAGTTTGGACCACATGCGCCCATTTAAGCTTTTCTGCCTTGTACTGCTTTCACTTTGGATCTCTGCCTGCAGCCATCGCTCAACCTTTACCGAGGAGAGCCGGACAACAGGTTTCGATAGTCGTGAAATCACCACGCTCTATATCTACTCGCTGCTAGATGTAAGACGTGATTTCACCGGCGAGGCATTCCTTAAAGTATTTCAGCACACACTTGACGCGCGCCTCAGTAGTCGCGGCATGAGGACTGAATGGCTGTGGTTCGAAGACTCGCCAGTAGGACAGAACTTTTCGGCCATTGAGAAAAGCGATAAGGACGGCAATGGCAAACTCATTCCCGTATCGCTAATGCTGCTACTTAACCAAAATAAGGAAAAAAGCGCCGAGGCTACTCATCGCCTGGTGGTTTTCCCTAAAACGGTTGGGTTAACGGGCATACATCAGGCAGAAGAGGAGTACTACGCCTCGCTGACATGGACCCTGAGCCGCGCCGCAGAAACCCAGCCCGTCCTTAAGGGCACCTCACAGTTCTACAGTCGACCGCACAGGGCATCCTCGGATCTGCAAGATGACGTTGACAGCTTAGTCGACGACTTCATCCAAGCCCTGTACCCCAATGAAATACAGCCCGGCTCGAACCCCTGACAAGAGAGAATCCCATGAACGTATTGATCATCGGCAGCGGCGGTCGTGAACATGCCTTGGCCTGGAAAGTGGCGCAGGACAAGCGCGTCAACAAAGTCTTCGTCGCCCCGGGCAACGCCGGCACTGCGACTGAAGCCAAGTGCGAAAACGTCGCTATCGACGTGCTAGCCATCGAGCAGTTGGCCGACTTCGCTGAGAAGAATGTGCAACTGACCATCGTTGGCCCGGAAGCGCCGCTGGTGGCCGGTGTGGTCGATCTGTTCCGCGCGCGCAAGCTGGATGTCTTCGGCCCAACCGCCGCCGCCGCGCAGCTGGAAGGTTCCAAGGCCTTCACCAAAGACTTCCTCGCTCGTCACGCAATCCCTACCGCCGACTACCAGAACTTCACTGAAGTCGAGCCGGCCCTGGCCTACCTGCAAAAAGTCGGCGCGCCAATCGTGATCAAGGCCGACGGCCTGGCAGCGGGTAAAGGCGTGATCGTCGCCATGACCCTGCAAGAAGCCGAAGACGCCGTGCGCGATATGCTCGCTGGCAATGCCTTCGGCGACGCCGGTTCGCGCGTGGTAATCGAGGAATTCCTCGATGGCGAAGAAGCCAGCTTTATCGTCATGGTCGACGGTGAAAACGTGCTGCCAATGGCCACCAGCCAGGACCACAAGCGCGTCGGCGACGCCGACACCGGCCCCAACACCGGTGGCATGGGCGCTTACTCGCCAGCTCCAGTGGTCACCGCCGATGTACACCAGCGGGTGATGGATGAGGTGATCTACCCGACCGTGCGCGGCATGGCGGCTGAAGGCAACGTCTATACCGGCTTCCTCTACGCCGGGCTGATGATCGACAAGGCCGGCAAGCCGAAGGTCATCGAATTCAACTGCCGCTTTGGCGACCCGGAAACCCAGCCGATCATGTGCCGCCTGGAAAGCTCCCTGGTGCTGCTGGTCGAAGCCGCACTGGCCAAGGCGTTGGACAAGGTCGAAGCCACTTGGGACCCACGCCCGACTGTGGGCGTAGTGATCGCAGCTGGCGGTTACCCGGCCGATTACGCCAAAGGCGATGTGATCGAAGGGCTGGATGCGGCCGCACAGCTGGAAGGCAAAGTCTTCCATGCCGGCACCGCACTGAAGGACGGCCAGATCGTCACCGCTGGCGGCCGCGTACTCTGCGCGACTGCCATCGGTCGCACCGTTGAAGAAGCTCAGCAACAGGCCTACCGCCTAGCCGAGAAGATTCGTTGGAACGGCAGTTTCTACCGCAACGATATCGGTTACCGTGCCATTGCCCGCGAACGCGGGGATAAGTGAAGGTAAATAAAGGGTAAAACACGACAAAGGTGGCCAATTGGCCACCTTTGTCATATTTCCCTCGCGAACAGCTTGGCTATAATCCGACCACTTATTTCTGAAGGGACTTCACTGTGCGCCGGCTGAGGATTGCCACCTACCTGCTACTCAGCACGCTGCTGATGGCGCTCACCGTAGCGTCAGCTCAGGCAGGGCCGCAGGCTTCCTGGTCCAGCCTGACCGACCCGGGCGCCGAACTGCAACTCAATGATGTACGCAGCCCCGAGCGCCAAGCGCAGTTCCGCTCCACCGACCTCACCCAGCTCTATACCCCCGGCGGCAACAGCGCGCTGTGGCTGCATCACCGTATGCCGGCCAACACAGACGTGCAGATGCTGCGGGTATTCGCGCCCTACCTGGCATATCTCGACCTGTATGTGCTGCAAGACGACAAGCTGATCGAACAGGCTCACACCGGTAGCAACCTGCCGTTTTCCAGCCGCCCCCTGGCCAGCCGCGATTTCCTCCTGCCACTGCCCAAGGTTGAACAGCCGCTGGATATCTACCTGCGCCTGGCCTCGGAACATTCGCTACGCCCCAGCATTACCCTGCAAAGCGCGCAGGCGATGGTCGCCGACGACAACCGTCCGCTGCTGTTCGGCCTGCTACTCGGCTGCCTCGGCATGCTGGTGGCCTATAATCTGGTACGTTTTGCCTACACCCGCGCCGTAAGCGGTCTGTGGCTGGCGGCGACTCAGGTCTGCCAGCTCATCGCGGTGGTCAGCCTGCTCGGTATCAGCACGCCCTGGCTCAGTGAATGGCAAAGCCTACAGCCGCAGATTGCCAACCTGTCGATGCTGCTGGCCGCGCTCTGCGCCCTGTGTTTCACCGCCAGCTTCTTCCACAAGGTCTGCCCGAGTACGCCGCTGAACCACCTGCTGACCGGCGAAGTGGCAGTTATCAGCCTGGTCTGCGTGGCCCTGCTGGTGGCGACTAATCTGCAGTTCAATCAACTGGTCTACCTGCTCAACGCCGTCGCAGGTCTGAGCATTCTGCTGGTGTCGCTGACCCACTGGCGGCATGGCTACAAGCCGGCGCGGCTGTTCAGCCTGGCGGTACTGCTGTTTTGCGCAGCCTTTATCTGCGCACTACCAGTCTTCTTCGGTTACTGGGCAGTACAGAGTGAGTGGATGGCCTACGGCCTGCTCGCGGTTACAGCCGCCAGCGGTTTTATCCTCAGCATGGCGCTGAGCGAGCGACAGCGACGCATCATGCAGGACCAGTTCAGTACCAGCCGCGCCCTCGCCGCCAGCTCCGCCGAATTGAAAGCCAAGGCGGAATTTCTCGCCAAGATCAGCCACGAAATCCGCACCCCGATGAATGGTGTGCTGGGCATGACCGAGCTGCTGCTAGGCACGCCACTATCAGCCAAGCAACGCGACTACGTGCAGACCATCCACAGTTCGGGTAACGAGCTGCTTACCCTGATCAACGAAATCCTCGATATTTCCAAGCTCGAATCCGGGCAGATCGAACTGGATGACGTGCAGTTCGACCTTAACGCGCTGATCGAAGACTGCCTGGATATCTTCCGCGCCAAGGCCGAACAGCAGAAGGTTGAACTGATCAGCTTTATGCAGCCGCAAGTGCCACGGGTCATCAGCGGCGACCCCACGCGCCTGCGCCAGACCCTGCTGAGCCTGCTGGACAACGCCTTCAAGCAAACCGATGAAGGCGAAATTCTCCTGGTTGTGGCCCTGGACACCACCGGCGAGCAACCGCGCCTACGCATTGCCGTGCAGGACAGCGGCAAGCCGTTGGACGCCAGCGAACGCGACGCACTGCTGAATGCCGAACTGCACAGCAAGGACTTCCTTGCCGCAACCAAACTCGGCGGCCGTCTCGGCCTGATTATCGCGCGCCAGCTGGTGCGCCTGATGGAAGGCGAGTTCGGCATTCAAAGCGGCGGCAGCCAAGGCTCGACCCTGTGGCTAACCCTGCCGCTGGACGCCACGCGCCTGGAGCAACCCACCGCCGACCTCGACGCCTCGCTGCAAGGCGCTCGTCTGCTGGTGGTGGACGATAACGACACCTGCCGCAAAGTGCTGGTGCAACAATGCAGCGCCTGGGGCATGCAGGTCAGCGCCGTGCCCTCGGGCAAAGAGGCCATGGCCCTGCTGCGCACCAAAGCGCATCTGCGCGAATACTTCGATGCCGTCCTGCTCGATCAGGACATGCCCGGCATGACCGGCATGCAGCTGGCCGCGCGGATCAAGGAAGACGCCAACCTCAACCACGACATTCTGGTGATCATGCTCACCGGCATCAGCAATGCGCCGAGCAAGATCATCGCGCGCAACGCCGGGATCAAACGCATCCTGGCCAAACCGGTGGCCGGCTACACCCTAAAAACCACCCTGGCCGATGAGCTGGCGCAGCGCGGCAAGGGCGACTCCCCCATGTTCAACCCGGCGCCGGTGAGTGCTCCCTTGAACGTACCCAACGATTTCCGCATCCTGGTGGCCGAAGACAACACCATCTCCACCAAGGTGATCCGCGGCATGCTTGGCAAGCTCAACCTGCAGCCCGACACCGCCAGCAACGGCGAAGAAGCCCTCAGCGCGATGAAAGCGCAGCAATACGATCTGGTGCTGATGGACTGCGAAATGCCCGTGCTCGACGGTTTCTCCGCCACCGAGCAGCTGCGCGCCTGGGAGGCCGCCGAACAACGCGCGCGCACCCCGGTGGTGGCGCTCACTGCGCATATCCTCAATGAACACAAAGAGCGCGCGCGCCAGGTCGGCATGGACGGGCATATGTCCAAGCCGGTGGAAATGTCGCAGCTGCGCGAATTGATCGAGCATTGGGTCGCCGAACGGGAAATTCGCCGTCAACGCGACGCCCTGCCTTCCTGACGTTTATTGCCCGGCAGGCGCTACACGCTTACCCTGCCCCCCATCTTTATCGAGACGAGTCCTTTCCATGGCGTCCGCGCTGTTCAGCCTGTATTTGAAACTGCTGGTGCTCTATAGCCCGTTCTTCGTGCTGTCGTGTTTTATCGGCCTAAGCCGCGGCTACACGGTCAAGGAGCGCAAGCGCCTGGCCTGGAAGGTCGCCCTCGGCGTGCTGATCGCCAGCGTACTGCTGTATCTGTTCGGCAAACACATCTTCACCCTGTTCGGCATCACCATCGACGCCTTCCGTATCGGCGCTGGCAGCGTGCTGTTTATCTCGGCCCTGGGCATGGCCCAGGGCAAATCGGCGGTGCAAAGCGATAACGTGCAGCAGGACGTGACCATCGTGCCGCTGACCATCCCGCTCACCGTCGGGCCCGGCACCATCGGTGCTCTGCTGCTGATGGGCGCCAGCCAGCCAGACTGGAGCGATAAGGCCGTGGCGGTGCTGGGTATCGCCCTGGCCAGCCTCACAGTGGGTGTGGTGCTGTATATGTCCAACCAGTTCGAGCGTTTGCTCGGTGACCAAGGCCTGCAGATCGTCAGCCGCCTGATGGGCCTGTTTGTCTGCGCCTTGGCCGCGCAGATCATCTTTACCGGGGTGAAGAACTACCTCGCCCTCTGACCCGCCCGGACGCCCTCCGGGCCAACTGGCAGCGCACCACAAGCTGGCCATCGGCACTGCTGCGGTGCACAAGCCATCCTGCACTACGCCACGAAAGCCGTATAAAACCGGCTAATCCATTGAAATAAATAAACTTTAAAAACCTGGCACCGGGCTTGCTCTAAGCATTCCATCACTTGGATACAAGATGGGATTTCAGAGCATGTCCAACACCCCTATCGCTTTCACCCTCGCCGATTGGCAACAGACTTATCACGATGGCCAGTCACCGGCCGAGCTGCTGCATAACCTGCGTCTTGAACTAAGCACGGCGGATAACGCCTGGATTGCTCTGGCCAGCGAAGCGCAACTCAACGCCCAGCTCGATAACTTGTCCACCCTGCTGCAAAGTGCCAGCGGCGAGCTAAGCAAACTACCGCTGTACGGCGTGCCATTCGCCATCAAGGACAATATCGACGCCGCCGGCTGGTCAACCACCGCAGCCTGCCCCGAGTTCGCCTACATCGCTGAAGCCGATGCCACGGTGGTTACCAAACTGCGTGCCGCGGGCGCGATCCTCATCGGCAAGACCAACCTTGATCAGTTCGCCACCGGCCTAGTCGGTACCCGCTCGCCCCACGGCGCGGTGTGCAACAGCTTCAACCCGGACTATGTCAGCGGCGGTTCCAGCTCCGGCTCGGCCAGTGTAGTGGCGCGCGGTCTGGTGCCGTTCTCGCTGGGCACCGACACCGCCGGTTCCGGCCGCGTGCCAGCCGGCTTCAACAATATTGTCGGGCTCAAGCCAAGCAAAGGCTGGCTGTCCAACAGCGGCCTGGTGCCGGCCTGCAAGACGCTTGATTGCATCTCGGTTTTCGCCCTGACCGTCAGCGACGCACTGAGCGTGGCGCAGATTGCCGGCGGCTACGACGCCACCGATCCCTACAGCCGCAAAAACCCAGGCAGCGCCAAGGTTGGCATGCCGGCCAAGCCACGCCTGGCGGTGCCGAGCAACCCCGAGTTCTTTGGCGATACGCAGAACCAGGCAGTGTTCGAGGAGGCCCTGAGCAAGCTGCGCGAACTGGATGTGCAGTTGGTGAAAATCGATTTTGCGCCCTTCCAGCAACTGGCCGAGCAGCTGTACTACGGCAGCTGGGTTGCCGAGCGCACCGTGGCGCTGGAAGGCGTCAAGCCCGAACACATCAACCCGGTGGTGCGCAGCATCGTCGACAACGGTCATAAGTACAGCGCTTGCGATGCCTACAAGGCCGAATATATTCGCGCTGAACTGAGCCGCACCATCAACGACATCCTGGCCGGCTTCGATGCTCTGGTTGTACCAACTTCGCCGACCCTTCGCAGCCTCGCCGAGATGGAAGTCGAACCCGTGCTGTTCAACAGCCAGTTCGGCACCTACACCAACTTCACCAACCTCGCCGACTTGTCTGCCCTGGCTGTACCCGCCGGTATGCGTGCCGACGGTCTGCCCGCCGGTATCACCCTGATCGCGCCAGCCTGGCACGACCAAGCCCTGGCTGCCTTCGGTCAACGCTGGCAGCAGGCACTCAACCTGCCGTTGGGCGCAACCGGCAAAGCGCTGCCCGCACAAACGCCGAGCGACAAACCAGCCCCCGGCAGCGTGCGCGTCGCCGTGGTCGGCGCACACCTGACCGGCATGCCGCTGAACTTCCAACTGACCAGCCGCGACGCCGTCTTGGTCGAACAAACCAGCAGCGCCGCCACGTATCGCCTGTACGCCCTGCCCGGCACCGTGCCGCCGAAACCTGGCCTGGCACGGGTGACCGAGGACGGCGCGGCGATCATCGTCGAGTTGTGGGATATGCCCCAGGCGCGCTTTGGCGAATTTGTCGCGGAAATCCCCACACCGCTGGGTATCGGCAACCTGCAGCTGGCTGACGGTCGCTGGGTCAAGGGTTTTATCTGCGAGCCATACGCGCTGGACGGAGCCCGCGACATCACCAGCTTCGGCGGCTGGCGCGCGTTTATCGCCAGCCAGCAGCAGGGCTGAGCCCATGCAGCTGAGCGGCACACCTGGCACAGGCAAGGAGCGCCCGGACAACCTTGCCGAGCGCATCTACCAGCAGCTCAAGGACGACATCTTCGAGTTTCGCCTGCTGCCAGGGGATCGCTTCTCCGAGGGTGAAATCGCCGTGCGCATGGCGGTCAGCCGCACGCCGGTGCGCCAGGCGCTGTATCGCCTGCAACGCGAGGACTACCTGCAGGTGTATTTCCGCAGCGGCTGGCAGGTCAAGCCGTTCGACTTCGCGCATTTTGAGGAGTTGTACGAGGTGCGCATCGTCCTCGAACTGGAAGCCGTGCGGCGTTTATGCACTCGCCCCCAAGACGAGCACTGCGACGCCCTGGAGCAACTCAAGCGCACCTGGTTGGTGCAACCCGAGCAACGTTTGCAGGACGGCCGCGAAGTGTCGCGCCTCGATGAGCGTTTTCATTGCCAGTTGGTGAAAGTCGCCGGCAACCGCGAGATGGCCCGCCTGCATGCGGATGTGAGCGAGAAAATCCGCATTATCAGGCGCTTGGACTTCACCCAGAGCCCACGCGTGGCGGCCACCTATGAGGAACACGGACAAATACTCGGGGCGATTCTGTCGCGCCGGTGCGAAGAGGCACAGCTATTGCTCAAGACCCATATAGAGGTCAGCAAGGCCGAAGTGCGCAAGATCACCCTGCACATGCTGCATAGCGCGCGTCAGCACACCATGCCGGCACCAGAGGTGAAGACCTGAAGTGAAGACCCGGGGCCAGGCCCTGTTTCAACTGCCATACAAACAACTAAAAACCAGCAGCTCAAACACTTAAGTTCGTGAATGGAGATCGCACCATGCAACGTCGCAATCTGATCAAGGCCTTTACCCTGTCCGCATCCATCGCCGCTATGGGCATGACCTGGACCGTCCAAGCCGCAGAGACCATCAAGGTCGGCATCCTGCATTCGCTGTCCGGCACCATGGCCATTTCCGAAACTTCGCTGAAAGACATGGCGTTGATGACCATCGACGAAATCAACGCCAAGGGCGGCGTACTCGGCAAGCAACTTGAGCCGGTAGTGGTCGACCCAGCCTCGAACTGGCCGCTGTTTGCCGAGCGTGGTCGCCAGCTGTTGACCCAGGACAAGGTCGCCGTAACCTTCGGCTGCTGGACCTCGGTGTCGCGCAAATCTGTACTGCCGGTCTATGAAGAACTTAACGGCCTGCTGTTCTACCCAGTGCAGTACGAAGGCGAGGAAATGTCGCCAAACGTCTTCTACACCGGTGCAGCGCCGAACCAGCAGGCGATCCCGGCCGTCGAGTATCTGCTCAGCGAAGACGGTGGCGGCGCCAAGCGCTTCTTCCTGCTCGGTACCGACTACGTTTACCCGCGCACCACCAACAAAATTCTGCGCGCCTTCCTGATCAGCAAAGGCGTGGCCGAGAAGGACATCGAAGAGGTCTACACCCCGTTCGGCCACAGCGATTACCAAACCATCGTCGCCAACATCAAGAAGTTCTCTGCCGGCGGCAAGACCGCTGTGGTCTCCACCGTCAACGGTGACTCCAACGTGCCGTTCTACAAGGAACTGGCCAACCAGGGCATCGAAGCCACTGACATTCCGGTGGTCGCGTTCTCGGTGGGTGAAGAAGAACTGCGTGGCATCGACACCAAACCACTGGTCGGCCAGCTGGCTGCCTGGAACTACTTCCAGTCGGTGGAAAACCCGGTCAACACCAAGTTCGTCGCGGATTGGAAAGCCTACGCCAAGGCCAAGAGCCTGCCGAACGCTGACACCGTCGTGACCAATGACCCGATGGAAGCCACCTACGTTGGCCTGCACATGTGGGCTCAGGCAGTCGAGAAGGCTGGCACCACTGATGTCGACAAGGTGCGCGAGGCCATGTACGGCCAGACATTCACCGCACCGAGCGGCTACACCCTGACCATGGACAAGAGCAATCACCACCTGCACAAGCCGGTAATGATCGGCGAAGTCCAGGACGACGGTCAGTTCAACGTCGTCTGGGAAACCAGCAGCCCTGTGCGCGCTCAGCCGTGGAGCCCTTACATCGAAGGCAACGACAAGAAGCCGGATTACGCGGTGAAGTCGAACTAAGGCAAAAGCCCCTCGCCCTGGCGCGTGACTGTTTGTGGACGCGCACCAGGGCAGTCGACTGCCTGCTGCACGTAGCCTGGATGCAATCCGGGCTACGACCGTAATCGAAGGACTGTTCCTTATGCCCACTGCCTTTACCCGAATTCTGCTGAGCCTGCTGCTGTTGCTGCCCTTCGCGGCGCACGCCGGTGACGCCCGCGACTTTGTCGCCGCCAACCCGGCCAAGCAGGCCAGCCTGCTGGAACGCTGGTCCGCCGCACCGAATACGGCGCGCCTGCCGTTGATCGAAGCCCTGCAACAAGGCCGCGTCGCTACAGACAGCGCAAAGAACGCTTTTATCGAAGTAAGCGGCACGTATCAGCCCGCCGAAGGCGACACACAACCTGTCGAAACACCGAAGAAGCTGCGCCTGAATAACCGTCTGCGCGGTCTGACCGCCACCGCGCTGGCCAGCCACCAACTGTTGGCCGACAACCCGGCGCTGCGCCTGGCCGCCGCCCAGCAACTGCAGAAAAGCGCCAAGCCGGCCCAGCTGCAACTGCTTAACGCCCAGGTCGCCAGCGAAACCGACGACAACGTACGCGACGCCCTGACGCTGGCCCTGGCCAACCTGCAACTGGTCGACAGCGACCTGTCTGTGCGTCTAGCGGCTGTGCGCTTGCTCGGCGAAACCGGCGACCCACTGGCGCGTACTCGTCTGGAAACCTTGCTTGATCCGGCGGTGGAAAGTGACCCAACAGTGCGCACCGCCGCCGAAACCAGCCTGGCCCAGGTCAAGCGCAAACTGCTGATCGGTGAGCTGCTCGGCCAGGCCTTTAGCGGCCTGTCGCTGGGTTCGATTCTACTGTTGGCCGCCTTGGGCCTAGCCATCACCTTCGGCCTGCTCGGGGTGATCAATATGGCCCACGGCGAGATGCTGATGCTCGGTGCCTACTCCACCTACATGGTGCAGGTGCTGTTCCAGCGTTTCGCCCCGGAAGCCCTGGCGCTCTATCCGCTGGTGGCGCTGCCGGTGGCGTTCTTCGTCACTGCTGCTATCGGCATGGCTTTAGAACGCACAGTGATTCGCCACCTTTACGGGCGCCCGCTGGAAACCCTGCTGGCCACCTGGGGCATCAGCCTGATCCTGATTCAGCTGGTGCGGGTGATCTTCGGCGCGCAGAACGTCGAAGTGGCTAACCCGTACTGGCTTTCCGGCGGCATTCAGGTGCTACCAAATCTGGTGCTGCCGTATAACCGCATCGTGATCATCGGCTTCGCCCTGTTTGTGGTGGTGCTGACCTGGCTGCTGCTGAACAAGACCCGCCTCGGCCTCAACGTCCGTGCGGTCACGCAAAACCGCAACATGGCCGCCTGCTGCGGCGTGCCGACCGGCCGCGTGGACATGCTCGCCTTCGGCCTCGGCTCGGGCATCGCTGGCCTAGGCGGTGTGGCCCTGAGCCAGATCGGCAACGTCGGCCCGGATCTGGGCCAAAGCTACATCATCGACTCGTTCCTGGTGGTAGTGCTTGGCGGCGTTGGCCAGCTCGCCGGCAGCGTAATGGCCGCCTTCGGCTTGGGCATCGCCAACAAGATTCTCGAACCGCAGATCGGTGCCGTACTCGGCAAGATCCTCATCCTCGCGCTAATCATTCTGTTTATTCAGAAACGCCCGCAAGGTCTGTTTGCTCTGAAAGGACGGGTGATCGACTGATGACTATGCCCCTGAATCAAACGCTGCTGGCGCGCGCCAGCGCCAAGCTCGGCCCGCAAGTATCGATTGCCATCGGCCTGCTGGTGCTAGCCCTGCTGATTGCCATGCCGCTGCTGCACTTGTTACCTGCGGACAACGCCCTGCACGTCTCGGCCTACACCCTGACCCTGGTTGGCAAAATCCTCTGCTACTGCATCGTCGCCCTGGCGCTCGATCTGGTCTGGGGTTACGCAGGCCTGCTGTCGCTCGGCCACGGCCTGTTCTTCGCCCTCGGTGGTTATGCCATGGGCATGTACCTGATGCGTGAAGCGGCGGGCGACGGCTTACCGGCCTTTATGAGTTTTCTCGCCTGGACCGAACTGCCCTGGTACTGGTACGGCACCGACAGCTTCCTCTGGGCGATGTGCCTAGTGGTGCTGGCACCTGGCTTGCTGGCCCTGGTGTTCGGCTTCTTCGCCTTCCGTTCGCGGATCAAGGGCGTGTACTTCTCGATCATGACCCAGGCGCTGACCTTTGCCGGCATGCTGCTGTTTTTCCGCAACGAAACCGGCTTTGGCGGCAACAATGGTTTTACCAACTTCCGCACCATTCTCGGTTTCGATATCACCTCGGCGCACACCCGCGCGACGCTGTTCTTTGCCACCGTAGTGCTGCTGGTGGCCAGCCTGTACCTGGGCTGGACGCTGGCCCGCAGCAAGTTCGGCCGAGTGCTGACCGCGCTGCGCGATGCGGAAAACCGCCTGATGTTTTGCGGCTACGACCCACGCGGCTACAAACTGTTTATCTGGGTATTGAGCGCCGTGCTCTGCGGCCTGGCCGGCGCGCTTTATGTGCCACAGGTGGGCATCATCAACCCCAGCGAAATGTCGCCGACCAACTCCATCGAGGCTGCCGTGTGGGTCGCCCTCGGTGGGCGCGGCACGCTGATCGGCCCGCTTCTCGGCGCCGGTTTGGTCAACGGTATGAAGAGCTGGTTTACCGTGGCCTTCCCCGAGTACTGGCTGTTCGCCCTGGGCTTTCTGTTTATCGTCGTGACGCTGTTCCTGCCGAAAGGCGTGATCGGCTTGTTACGCAAGAAAGGAGAGCAATGATGCGCGCCACTCCGGTACCCGAATTTATGCTCGAACCTGCCTTTGATCCCTCCGGCAGCGGCCGCGATGCGATTGGCGCCAGCACCCTGGCGAGCAAGGGCCTGAATATTCGCCACGGCACCATTCTGACCCTGGAAGACATCAACGTCAGCTTCGATGGCTTCAAGGCGCTGACCAACCTGACGCTGTATATCGGCGTCGGTGAGCTGCGCTGCATCATCGGCCCCAACGGCGCCGGCAAGACCACCATGATGGACGTGATCACCGGCAAGACCCGCCCGGACAACGGCGTCGCCTACTTCGGTGAAACCCTCGACCTGACGCAGATGAGCGAAGTCGAAATCGCCCAGTCCGGTATCGGTCGCAAGTTTCAGAAGCCCACCGTATTCGAGGCGCTGAGCGTGTTCGAGAACCTTGAACTGGCGCAGAAAACCAACAAATCGGTGTGGGCCAGCTTGCGCGCCAAACTCACTGGCGAGCAGAAAGACCGCATTGATGAAGTGCTGCAGACAATCAAGCTCGACAGCTCGCGGCAGCGCCCAGCCGGCTTGCTCTCGCACGGTCAAAAGCAGTTTCTGGAGATCGGCATGCTGCTGATGCAAGACCCGCAACTGTTGCTGCTGGATGAGCCGGTAGCGGGCATGACCGACGCCGAAACCGAGTTCACCGCCGAGCTGTTCAAGTCGCTGGCGCGCAAGCACTCGCTGATGGTGGTGGAGCACGATATGGGCTTTGTCGGCAGCATTGCCGACCACGTCACCGTGCTGCACCAGGGCAGCGTGCTGGCCGAAGGCTCATTGGAGCAGGTGCAGAACGATGAGCGGGTGATTGAGGTTTATCTGGGTCGCTAGAACGTAGGGTGGATGACGCTTTTTTCATCCACCACAGACACTGCACGGTGGATCGATAAAGCGCGAGCTACGCCCCCCGATCCACCCTACGCATGAACAAGGACATCGACATGCTGCAAGTCCAACAACTCCACCAGTACTACGGCGGCAGCCATATCCTCCGTGGCTTGTCGTTCGACGTGAAGGTCGGCGAAGTCACCTGCCTGCTCGGCAGAAACGGCGTGGGTAAAACCACTCTGTTGAAATGCCTGATGGGCCTGATCCCGGCCAAAGAAGGTGCCGTGCAGTGGGAAGGCCAGCCCATCACCGGTTTCAAACCGCACCAGCGCGTGCACGCCGGTATCGCCTACGTGCCCCAGGGCCGGGAAATCTTCGGTCGCCTGACTGTGGAAGAGAACCTGCTGATGGGCTTGTCACGCTTCCCCGGCAGCGAGGCCAAGGTGGTGCCGGAGTTTATCTACGAGCTGTTCCCGGTGCTGCGCGAAATGAAGCTGCGCCGCGGCGGCGATCTCTCCGGCGGCCAGCAGCAACAGCTGGCCATCGGCCGCGCACTGGCCAGCAAGCCGCGCCTGCTGATCCTCGATGAACCCACCGAAGGCATCCAGCCCTCGGTGATCAAGGAAATCGGAGTGGTGATCAAAAAACTCGCCGAGCGCGGAGATATGGCCATCCTGCTGGTCGAGCAGTTTTATGACTTTGCCGCCGAACTGGCCGACCAGTATCTGGTGATGAGCCGAGGCGAAATCGTCCAGCAGGGCCGTGGCGAGACCATGGAAGCGGATGGCGTGCGTGGCCTGGTGGCGATCTGAATGGCGACGCCGAGCCTGCACTTTGCGCATAATCGGCGCCTCGCTATCGCTTATGGGCCTGAGTACCTAATGATGATCTGGCGCCATCTGCTGCTACCGCTGACCGCTGCAATCGGCCTGGCCATGGTCGTTTG